>JBBQUX010000024.1:0-35797 GCA_038212135.1 Bacteroidales bacterium
GATGCTTTCCCGAATGGATATTGATAACGTATATTATTATTCATCTTTAGCATCATTATTTTACCCTTATAATCAGTAATTGTATATACATTTTCCTCCTTATACGAGACCTGATGAATATCAGAATTATATGGAGCGAAAACCAACTCATTATAAAATGACCATCTTTTTTGTGTTCGTGGAAGAATAATATTTAAGGATACTCCAAATGTCATGTTCAAAGACATTTCGCTATGATACTTATCACTTGCATTGCTATTGTTATTCTCTGCAATAAATGAGAAACCTGCCAATACGCCAAATTCGGTACTTACCTTTTCAATCTTTTTCTCAAAATCAAGGGTTAATTTTGTGCATTCATAATAAGTATGAAATAATTTTTGCATACTCTTTCTGCGATATTCCAGGTTGTTGATCTCTGATTGAATTGATGGACAGTCATTTAGATAAATCAATAGCTGACCAATATATTTTTTATTCTCGATGATTATTTTTCCCTGGTTTCTACTTTTCAGATATTTTTTATAAACCAATAACTCAAATGCCGTATCTTTTTTAATATAGAATTGTTCTTTACCCGAATTGTTCAAAAAATAATACAAGCTTTTCTTTCCTTGTATAATAGTCTGCAGAAAAGTTGTATCTGTTTTGATTATTAGTTCTGAATTATCGTTTAATTCACTGGTGTTTGTTGGGCTTAATTCTGTGCTTATAATTCCGCTTTCATATTTTTCATCTTGTACGCTGAATCCTTTACAACTTAGTGGTGTATAAATAATATTGTTGTCGCTTAATTCTTTTTTAAAAGATATTTTATCCGGATTTATTCTCCAGTTTCGATAATCAATGTATCCATGAATAGTATCACCACAAGAAAGTATTACATATCCGCTCAAATAATTTTCCTGACTAAAAGTTGGATAAGCTACTAATGTAACTATAGATAAAAGGACTATCCTTTTGAGTAGATTTTTTAGTTTCATAAGAAATAACTGTTAAATGATAACAAATATAAAAATTAAAATTATATGAAAAACCTACATTTTTGAATTAGTTATTCATTTAGATATTTTATCAGTTTTTTATTCCATGACAACAACTTACAACTTTGTATTTAATTCTTATATAGTACTTTAACCATAATTTCTCCGTGTTCCTCCGTAGTTCTCCTCCATCAATCCTACCCGAACAATATCCCAAAAACCTCTTCCACCTTACTCACTCCGGTAACCTTTATCGCCCATTTATCGGTTTTCAATCCTTTCAGGTTGTACCTGGAAACTAATATTTGTTTAAACCCCAGTTTTTCGGCTTCGGCAATACGCTGTTCAACGCGGTTTACAGGACGTATTTCGCCCGAAAGGCCAACTTCGCCGGCAAAACAAATCTGCTGGCTGGCCGGAATATCTTCGTTCGACGAAAGAATGGCACTGATTACGGCCATATCAATAGCCGGATCATCCACGCTGATGCCGCCGGCAATATTCAAAAATACGTCTTTAATACCAAGGCGGAAACCGCATCGTTTTTCGAGCACAGCCAGCAGCATATTCAATCGTCGGCTGTCGAAACCCGTACTCGACCGCTGAGGCGTGCCATAAGCCGCCGAACTAACCAACGCCTGAACTTCGATAAGCATCGGGCGAATTCCTTCGATAGTGCTGGCAATGGCTACACCACTGGTTGCTTCTTCGCGCTGCGAGATCAAGATTTCGGAAGGATTAGTTACCTCGCGCAGACCTGTATCGCGCATTTCGAAAATCCCGAGTTCAGAAGCTGAACCGAAACGGTTTTTTACGGTGCGGAGTATTCGGTAACCGTAATTCCGGTCGCCTTCGAACTGTAGCACGGTATCAACCATATGTTCCAGTATTTTCGGACCGGCAAGCATACCGTCCTTGGTTATATGACCAATGAGAATTACAGGAGTACCTGTTGTTTTGGCAAATCGCTGCATTTCGGCAGAGGTTTCACGGATCTGCGAAATACTTCCGGCTGAGGATTCAATCAGGTTGGTCTGCAAAGTTTGAACTGAGTCAATTATGACCAGTCCGGGTTCAACGGTTTGTATATGTTGAAATATATTTTGTGTATTGGTTTCGGTAAGTATATAACAATCAGGGTCTTTATAGCCAAGCCGATCGGCACGCATACGAATCTGCTGCTCACTTTCCTCACCCGAAACATAAAGAACTTTCACGCCTTCAATATGCAGGGCGATTTGAAGCATAAGTGTTGATTTCCCTATGCCGGGCTCGCCTCCGACCAGTATCAGCGATCCGTCAACCAGTCCGCCTCCCAGCACCCGGTCGAGTTCGCCGTTTCCTGTGGTTACCCGCTGTTCATTCCCCTGTTCTATTTCTTTGAGTTTCCGTGGACGGGATTCAGTCGTTTTGAAATTCCCGGTGTTTTTTGCAGATGAATCGTCGCGCTGCACCACTTCTTCCACAAACGTGTTCCACTCGCCACACGAAGTACAGCGACCCATCCATTTAGCCGATTGCGCGCCGCAACTCTGACAGAAGAAAACGGTTTTTGATTTTGCCATGTGGTAAAGGTAGGGAAATAGAAGGAATTTGAAATATGAAAATGAGGGGTTGGGCTTTAGGGGTTGGGTTTTGGGGGTTGGGTTTTGGGGGTTGGGTTTTGGCGGTTGGGTTATGGGGGTTGGGTTTTGGGGGTTGGGCTTTGGGGGTTGGGTTTGGGGGGTTGGGTTTTGGGGAATGTATCAATTTTGCAGGATAAACCGGAAATCATCAAATCATCTAAACATAGAAAGTAGTGATGATCCCCGAAACTCCTCCAACCCGAAACTCTTCCAACCCGAAACTCTTCCAACCCGAAACTCTTCCAACTCTTCACACCCCCAGTATCCTATTTTCAATCCCCGTCGTCGAATATCCTTCCAGAAATTCAATGGTCACAACATCCCCGCCTTTGTTTTTTACAATATCAAAGCCTACAATATCTTCGGGCTTGTAATCGGCACCTTTAACAAGGATATCGGGTTGGGTGGTTTTTATCAGGTTGTAAGGCGTGTCTTCACCAAAAAATACCACAAAATCAACAAAGCTAAGTGAGGCAAGCACCATGGCACGTGAAATTTCATCCTGTATAGGCCTGTTGTTGCCTTTGATTCTTCTAACGGATTCATCAGTATTAAGACCAACAATCAGAAGATTGCCTAATTCTTTTGCTTTCGACAAGTAATCGATATGGCCGAGGTGCAGGATGTCGAAACATCCGTTGGTAAACACGATTTTCTTACCCTGGAATTGCCATATGTTAACCATACGGCTGTAATCGGCATCAGTGTAAGTGAAAATCTTTTTGCGAATTACATCAAGCTTTGACATTTTTCCGGTTGTTAAGTACAGGAAGTAAAATTAATGAAATTATTCCTAACAATACAATCGTAATGTTTTGAGAGGTCCATATCAGCCATCCTAAAGCGTAGCCATGTATACTGCCAACTCCGTAAAGAACAAGCGTTTCGGCAACAATTGCCGGATATATTCCTATGCCGCCCTGTACTACCATCATCCCGATTGAACCGAAAACCAGCACTGCAAGACCGGCATCCAGTCCTAAGCCACTGCTGTCGGGAATGCTGAAAAACACTACATAGGCCATCAGAAGGTAGAGTGCCCAGATGGAAATTGTGTAAAATACAAACAGCCAGAGATTTTTTACTTTAATGAGAGACTTTATGCCCTCAACAAAACCGAGAAATACATTTTTGATTTTGATATACAAGCTGTTAGCCATTATTTTTTTTCTGAATACCAGGTAAATAAATCCAATAATGGCGATAAATGCAATTAAGAGAATTGTAAATGCTCCGGATAATTCTACGTTCAGATGAAGTTTTGCCTGTAGTGGTTTGTAAATTCTTTCATCGATATAGCCTGAGAGTAGTTCAGCCTGCAAAGCGAGATTTAAAAAAAACAGGATGAAAAAAACCATCATATCCAAAACTCTTTCGGTAATAACGGTACCGAATGATTTCTGGAAAGGTACTTTTTCATAGTTGGTGAGAATAGAACAGCGGGTTACTTCGCCGAGACGCGGCAAGGCCAGATTTGCAAAATATCCGGTCATGACCGCAAAAAACATATTGCTGTTCCGGGGTTTATAGCCCATGGTTTCTATCAGCATTTTCCAGCGCAGGGCACGTATAAAATGACTCAGAATTCCCAGCGGAATTGCAAGCGCAATCCACCAGTAATTGGCATTGCCCATGGAATTGATGATCTCATGCTTTTGATCAGGAGTGAGATTGCGAAGAAATATCCAGATAAAAAAAATCCCGATCCCCAGGAATACTGTAAAGCGGATACTGTTCTTGAGTTTTGAGTTCAAAGGCCGTTAGCTTAGTTTGTTTAGCGGAGTTGGGAAAACAATGGAAGGTTTATGCTTTTGGGCATCCTCAAAATCCATTTGCGCGAACGAAACAATTATTACCAGGTCGCCAATCTGAGCTTTGCGGGCAGCGGCGCCGTTAAGCGAAATTACGCCTGTACCCCGTTCGCCACGGATTACGTAGGTTTCGAGCCGTTCACCATTGTTGATATTTACAACCTGAACTTTTTCGAATTCAATCAGGTTTGCAGCATCCATTAAATCTTCGTCAATGGAAATGGAGCCGATATAATTCAGGTTAGCCTGCGTAATGGTGGCCCTGTGTATTTTTGATTTTAAAACTTCAATTATCATAGGGTGGCAAAATTACGAAATAATCTTACAACTCCATTTTTAGGAAAAATAGCGGGAGAAAAAATGGATTTCCAAAAGATTAATACAACATAATATTGTCAATAAGTCTAACTGATCCGATAAACGCTGCCACGCAAACCACTGCATGCTCCGCATCAGGCCAGTCCTCAAAAGGCTGGAGAGTTTCAGTATCTACAACATCCACATACTCTATTCTGAAAAAATGATTTTCCTGTATTTCGCCGATTACCAGCTGCTTAATGCCGCCAGGGGTAAACCATGAATAATTTTCTTTAACTGCCGACAATGCTTTATAAATGGTGGTAGCTTCTGCGCGTTCTTCGGGTGTGAGCCGCGCATTACGCGAACTCATCGCCAGCCCGTCGGTTTCGCGAACGATAGGGCAGGGCACTATTTCGACAGGCATTTGTAACATTTCGACCATTTTTTTAATGATGGCCAACTGTTGAAAATCTTTTTCGCCAAAATAGGCTTTATGCGGAGTGATAATTTCGAAAAGCTTCTTCACAACCACAGCTACACCCCTGAAATGGCCCGGACGGAATTTCCCTTCCATTACTTTATCCTGCTGACCAAAATCAAATTCAGTTAAATCGGGTTCGGGATACATCTCTTGGGCAGATGGAGCAAAAACAAGGCTGCAACCGGTTCCTTCAAGCTTTTTCATATCTTCTTCCAGCGTACGAGGGTATTTGGCAAGATCTTCAGGATTATTGAATTGTATAGGATTTACAAAAATACTTACTACAATAAAGTCATTTCCGGCTGCAGCCTGCCTTACAAGTTTTAAATGTCCTTCGTGTAAAGCACCCATGGTTGGCACAAAACCGATAGTTTTTCCTTCAGAAATCTGTTGCTTAATTAATATCCGGGCTTCGGATAAGGTATGGGTAAGATTGATCATGTTCAGGTATTAAATTGTTTTTCCCCTCTCAAAGGCAAAATAAATCAAATATTCGGACGGTATTGCATTATTTGGTTTCTATCCTGGTAAAAATAAGTGTATCCTTTTCTGCCTTGGCCAGTGGGTCAGCGAAAAAGTTAAGAATTTTAAATGTATTTCCACCTGGTAGAAACTCGAAATAAGATCTATTGAATGCAGAAGAACCGGATAGAAACCACTGTATTGAAATACTTTTATCTCCCAGAATATACAAGCAGGAACCTGAGAAATATCCCGGGAGCATATAGCCTTCAGTAACTCTTGGAGATCTGTTCAGGTTAAATATCGGATACTGCCCATCGTAATGAGGTAAAAAATACATGGTGTCGGTTTTGGTCACTGCTTCCACCCATGTTCCTTCAACGGGGCTCTTTTTTATCCCGTTTTTTGGAAGTGAAAGCGTATAAATATCCTTTATAACGCCGGTTTCCTGGTTGCTATAGCTTTTTACTATTGTCAAAATATTGTCATTACAGGAATACTCATACTCGCCTGATAAGATCAATGACCAGTCAAAATCAGCAGTCCAGGCGCACTCATTTGTAAAAATTATTTTATCATTTTTAATTTCATACAATCCACGGCATAATGCCGGATACTTCTCAATATCGGTCTGCCCGCTCCATTTTCCTTCGCCGAGCGAAATCATAATATTTGAGATTTCTGCATCGCCGGAAACAATAACCCTTTGAAAAGTTCCAAAATAAGCACCGTCAGGAATCCCTGTTTTTATATTTTTTGATTTTTCACAACCCGAAAATCCTATTACAAGGGCAATCAGAAGCACTAATTGGGTTTTCATATCATAACATTTAATCTGATTTGCACAAATATCGTACCTTAATTTAATTGGAAAATGGTTCGAAGAGTTTGAGAGTTTGAAGAGTTTGAAGAGTTGATGGTTTTGGCGTAAAACAGGTATTCAGTGGTCTTTCAATTGTCAATGGGACATAATTTGTCAATTTCGCATTTTGTATTTTGGACTAATTGGAATTTCATCAGGAACGATGACAAAGTCTCATTTCGACAAAATCCCAAGCATATCTTTCTCCAGCAAACCAGAGGGAACTTCAATAATCCGGCCGAGTTCAGTTTTTTTACGATAAAAAATAAAAGTGGGAACACGGTGTACATTCAGCGTTTCAACATTGGTTCCGGGAGCTTTTTTATCGCGATCAACGCAGATCAGCGTCAGGTTTTTGTTGTTAAAATTCAATTCGTCCATTATTTTATAAAACCTGGGAACCCATTCTTTGCTATCGCCGCACCATGTTGCCATAACAAGGGTAATTTTAACTCCTTTCAGTTTTCCGGCTAGTTGTTTTATGGTTTCGGCATCAGGCCGGTAAGCAGGGTATTCAACTTTATAAGCTGAATCAAAATTGCAGTTTACTGAACTGAACCCATCGCGGATGCAATAGCCGATAAGCATTTCGTTGTTTTTCTTCGGATCGCTGGTTTTTTGATTCAGTTTCTGAGCGAAAGCCATAGCAGGAAAAAGAAAAAGTATTATAAAAACCAGATTTTTCATAAGCTGTTTACTTCAGGTTCATTCTATTTCAGAGAAGCACAATATTATTCCTGATTGCGAATTTCACCAGGTCAACTGTTGTTTTGAGTTCGAGCCGGGCCATTATATGATTCTTGTGCGACTCAACTGTACGGATACTGATAAAAAGCTTATCGGCAATCTCCTGGTTGGTCATCCCTTCGGCAAAAAGCCGGAGTACTTCAATTTCGCGTTTTGATAACAGGCCCTCATTACTTTCATCGTCAGGAGCATCAGCTTTCGCTTTCTTGATGTAGCTTTTCAGAATTACATTCGAGATGCTTTCAGCAAAATACTCTTCGCCCCTGTGAATGGCGTAAATGGCTTCGATCAGTTCTTTACGCGAAGTATTTTTAGGTAGGTATCCACGTGCTCCTGAGTTAATTGAATTAAAAATAAACTCTTCCGAAGTGTGCATCGACAGGATAAGGATACGGATGCCCGGGAAATCGTTATGGAGTTTTTTAGTTATTTCGATACCCGACATGCCGGGCAAAGCTATGTCAAGGATGGCAATTTCGGGTTGCGAATGCTTAAGCAAATCGAACAATTCTTTAGCTTCCGCTGCTTCCCCGATTATTTCGAAACCCGGTTCACCGGTAAGCAAATTAGCAATCCCTGTGCGTACAAGCTGGTGATCATCCACCAAAATCAGTCTGATCTTTTCCATTGAAGGTATTATACGGTATTGAAACTAAAATAGTTGTTCCATTACCTGGTTCACTCTTTATTGTAAATTCACCCTGCAACAATTGTGTTCGCTCCCGCATATTCTGAAGCCCGTTGCGTTGGGCAAAACTTACCGGGTCAAATATAAAGCCTTTTCCGTTGTCAGTCACTTCAAGGGTAACTATATTATTATCGCGTTTGAGTTTCAACGTCACCTGTGTAGCTCTTGAATGCTTGGCAATGTTATTGAGTGCTTCCTGTGCGATACGATACAGGTAAACCTGCGATTTCTTCGACATCCGGTCGAGCGATCCTTCATTTTCGAAAACCAATTTAAATCCTGCCAACGCACCAAGTTCGGAGCTAAGTGCCCTTAGGGTCGAAACGATACCGAATTCATTCAACGCGGCAGGCATCAGTGCATTGCACACATTCCGCACGTCTTCTATCGTTGTGTCAATCATATTTTTTGCCGCGTCAATACCAGCCCGCATCATAGAGTAATTCCGGGTTTCGGCATTTTCGAGCTGAAGTTTGATCGCAATCAGCGATTGCCCGATGCCATCATGTAGCTCTCGTGATAGCCTTTGCCGTTCCTGGTCCTGTCCGTCAATCACCGAGCGCAACCTGCGCAGTTTTTCTGTATGAAGTTCGTCTTCCTGTTTTCGTATCCTTCCGAAAATATTTGTAAGTGTCTGATTCATTTGAGCAAAAACACCCTTACCTTTGGTTCCGGTTTCCGACAGTGAACCAATTTCAATTTCGAGGAGATTCCTGCGTAGTTGATTAATATGGTTCACGTTGCGGATACTCAGGAAAATCCAGCCGGTCATAAGCAGTAAACATACAATACTTCCGATCCCCAGACCAGTCTGCCAGATAATGAAACTCCATACAATTACTGAAATTAGCAGTGGAGGTAGAACAAAATTAAGGTAAAGCTGTTTCATGAATCGGCTTTTCATACTCCTGTTAGTATGCGGAAGCTTCAAAATTAAGTAGAAATTTAATGCTGCAACTAAACTCTTTTTTGAAATTCGTTTAGATTTGCACTTGTATTTACAGAAATAAAAACAGAAAATGTCGAGTATTGGAATTTTTTTTGGTGGTAAAGATAATGGCAGCACTGCAAAAGTAGCGCGTAAAATTCAGGAACTGTTCGGTGCTGATATAGCATCCGTTCATAATGTCAGCAGCGCAGCCAGGCATGATGTCGAAAAATATGATTTCCTCATTTTAGGAACTGCCGCATGGGGAATCGGTGAAATGCATTCGGACTGGGAACGTTTTATTGATAAACTGGTTGAGGCTGACCTGGCCGGTAAAAAAGTGGCTTTGTTTGGCCTTGGTGACCAGAAAATGTATCCCGAGAGTTTTGTTGATGGCATGGGAACTATCTTTTGCCGTTTGCCGAAAAAGGAAAATGTAGTAGGTTACACATCCACCAGAGGATATAACTTTTATTATTCAACTGCCGAAAAAGACGGAAAATTTGTTGGCCTCGCTATTGATGACGATACCCAGAGCGAATTTACTGAAAAACGTGTCAAAGACTGGGTGAAACAAATCCGCAAGGAAGCCGGGCTATAAACCTGTTACTCAGCATCTTTATTCAGATCACAAAAACTGATTATCTTTCAGTTGGCTGTATTTGCATTGTTGAACGGGTATTATCTGCATATATTTTAACTTCATAATCAAGAAGTTGTTGGTCTATATTCATACTTGTTTATCAAATTTATAAAGCATTATATAGTATCAATAAGAAAACTCATCATTTTACATAAAAATACTTATTTTCTTTAATTTTAGGTTTGGTATCAAAACTCAATCTTCTGTGCGCGAGTACTTTCCCCTACGGATGCTGAGCGAAGCCGAAGCAAAGGGGTGCGCGTGAGCAAAACTCATTTTAAACTCGTCTACTTAACACACTATATGCGAATTCCGATCCTATGTTTTATAAGATTGGTGACCCGGGGAAGTAAAAAATCACCTTCCCGGAAGATAATTGATTGCATATCTATTGATATATGTCATTTATTGAATTATTTTCATTTTTTTGTGAAAAAAAAGTTTTGAAATTGTTTTTATGTCCCAAAAAATATACAACTTTGCCCGATATTTCAGAATTCGACAATGCGTTACCTGCGATCAGCCACTTCCTTATTACGAAAACTTGTCCTTATCGGATGGGTTCTGGCCATAGTGTGGATATACCTGGGCAATCTTGTTAATTTTCACCAGAACCGCATATGGGGCAAGCAACTTATCCCTGTAGCATGTTATTCTACTCGTGCCAAAGAAAAAACAGGTATTCTTTCAATTAAGAGCGATACGGATTCCAGATTTTTATTAGCAGGACAGCATTTCGATTTTTCTCCATCAGGGCAGCAGGTTTCTTGTTCCCTGTATTTTGATTTTATTTCAGTTTATTTTTTCTTACCCGACGTTTTTGTTATTCAACAGGAATTCGAATCCTTATCCTTCCGAGGTCCCCCTTCAGCTTAAGTTCTGATTGCCGGTTTTATTACACAAAATATCCTTTTGTGTTTTATTCCTGTGTTGCAATCCTGCAAAGGGATTCATTATCCTGCTGATGTTGCAGCCAAATCATATCAGATAAATTTTCACCCGAAACTTAACTTCATTCACAATGAAAACCAAATACTACACAATTGTTGCATTACTAGCAACCACATTATCAGGCATTTTGCCTGTAATGGGCCAAAAAGTTGGCCCTGTTACCGATACCGTCTTTATGGGTCCCGGCTATGCCAACGAAATTTATTACAGTATGGCCGAAGGGAATAAAGGTACCATCAGCCGTAAACAATGGGATATCGCATTCCGCGCTTCAAGAATGAGCGCAAGCATACTCACTAATGATGCAGCCAATAATAGTTCGCTCGGCATTAATGGTGTTGAATTATACACTTACCCTAAATCTGATTCAAGCGGTTGGTCAACTGTAGATACTTCAGGCCTTTTTGGCTGGAAGAATATGGTGAATTCAACCACTGATTGGGAGACCGGCGCTTTCGATCAGAATCAGCTTGGCCATCCTGATTACGGTTGGGGTAAATACAATTCAGTCACCCACGATGTTATGGGCGACTCCCTTTATATTATAAAACTACGGGACGGAAGCCTTCGCAAACTTTTCATCAGGCGCAAATTTTCGAGTTTGAATATGGTAGAGTTCCGCTATGCGAATATCGATGGTACTCATGATACAACAGTTACCGTTGATTGTAACCCATATTCCAGTCCAAATGCACAAAAGAACTTCGTCGGGTACTCCATTACAACCAATCAGGTAGTCGATTTTGAACCGGTCGCTTTCGATCAGTGGGACATTCTTTTTACAAAATATATGTACACTTATCCGGAGGGTCCGAATTTTGGCGCAATTTATCCCGTTACAGGTGTGTTAAGTAATTATAACACCAAGGTGAATAAATTCGATGATGTGGATCCTGATTTCATGATGTGGGATACCGAAACAATGGATTCAACACGTTCACCTATCGGCTGGGAATGGAAAGTACTTAATAACTCAACCTTTACTTTTGAGATTGTGGAGCGCCAGGTTTATTTTATTCAGGATATCGCTGGTAACATTCACAAACTTGTATTTAAGGATTTTGCAGGTTCTTCCACAGGCCGGATAGTATTCGAAAAAGAAATGATTTCAGCTGCCGCTGTCGGTGATAATGGAAAATCAGATTTTAATGTTGCTGTTCATCCCAATCCGGTGAGTGACGTGATGAATCTTACAATTAATCCCGGAGCAGCAAAATCAGTAATAGTTTCAGTTCACGACATGTCAGGCCGCCTTGTATCGGAAAGCAGGCATGAGTTACAAGCCAATGCACTTTCGACCCTCAGGATTCCTGTTTCAGAAATCCCTGCCGGAGTTTATATTGTCAGGATGCAGGTTGGGAAAGATACTCTTTCACGTAAAGTGATCATTAATAAGTAAAATATGAGTTTTGCTTATCAGGTTAAAAGGGTTTGATGGTATTATTTCCGGCCGGGAGTGATTTCCCCGGTCGGTAGATATCATACTTATAAAGCTGTTGAAATACTGATAATGCCCACTAAAGATAATGTAAATACAATTGTTGATTTCGTGTGTTTTGCAGATTATTAGGGTTGTTGGTACTGTTGCAGGCCGGAAGTAGGTTCTCCGGTCAGCAACTTACCACGTTAAATTTCTGGCATAGGGGAGTTGTATTTATTCATTGATTTACGAAAATGCATTATGTTAAAAGGTTTGTTTATCAGGTTAATAGGGTTAATGGTGATATTGCTGGCAGGGAACATTGTTTCCGGTCAGCAGGCCACCGTTATTATTATTGATGCAAAAACGAAAGAACCTGTCCCTTTTGCACATGTATGTTTCGAAAGTCTTGCTTCTGCGGAATTAAAACATTTTGTTACAGATAGTGAAGGCAAAGTACCTAACGAAATTAAAGAAACAAGTAAAGTTGCAATTTCATTTGTAGGATACGAAACACTGAAGGATACCATTCAGCCAGGAGTTTCCACAACTTTACAGCTGGTTCCTGCAGTACTCAACATGAGCGAAGTAGTTGTTACAGCTCAACTTGTTCCCGAGCGTGCCGATAAATCGATTTATAAAATAAATGTAATCAACAGCCGGCAGATCGAGTTGAAAGCTGCCTCCAATCTGACTGACCTACTCAGTACTGAAAGCAATATGCGGATATCTCAGGGTGGTGTTTTAGGCTCAAGCCTTAGCCTGCAAGGCCTTTCGGGCGAAAATGTTAAGTTCCTGGTTGATGGAGTTCCGGTTGTTGGCCGCTTAAACGGCAATGTTGATCTGAACCAGCTTAATCTTTACAATGTGGACCATGTTGAGATTATTGAAGGACCCATGTCAGTGATTTACGGAAGTAATGCAATTGCCGGCGTGGTTAATATTATCACAAAGGAAAATAAAAATTCCGCAGCAACGGCTTTTGCAAATGCATATATCGAATCAGTTGGCGTATATAATTTTAGTGCAGGTAGTTCGGTACGCCATAAGAAAAGCAATTTCTCACTCGACCTGGCACGGAATTTCTTTGACGGATATACCACAACTGATAGCCTTCGGTCCATGCAATGGAAACCAAGGCGACAATACAATGCCGATGCATACTATTTGTATTCAGGGAATAAAACAAGGATAAAGTTATCAATTCAGTTTTTCGACGAATTAATACAGGACAAAGGGAATTTGCAGAAACCTTATTACGAAACAGCCATTGATAATAATTTTCATACCATTCGTCAGACTTCAAAGGCAGAAGCATCGTATACTATTTCAGCAAACCGCCAGATTAGCCTGGTAGGAGCATATTCCTCCTATTTACGTAAGCGTGAAGTTTACAGAAACGATCTTACTATTCTTGAGAAACAGATTGCCGGTGGCGATACTACATCCGTCGGGAGCTATTTATTAAGAGCCTGGTATAACCGGAATTACCCTGGCGAGAAATTGAATTACCAGGCTGGATTTGACGGAAATCTCGAAATAAATGAAGGCGAGCGCATCGAAGGCGGAACACAGCAAATTGGTGACTATGCAGGTTTTGTAAGTTTAAAGTATAATCCGATCGAAAAAATTTCCTTACAGCCAGGTGCCAGGTTTATTTACAACACCAAATACAATGCCCCGGTTGTTTATTCGCTTAATGTAAAATACAGTCCAACTAAAAATACATCAATCAGGGCAACCTATGCCCGTGGATTCCGTGCTCCTTCCATTAAGGAGCTATACCTTGATTTTGTTGATATAAACCACAACCTGCATGGCAATCCTGACCTTCAGGCAGAGTATTCTCACAATGTTAACCTGAACTTCAGTTACAACCGCGAAACACCAAGCGGCTATCTTAACTGTGAGTTGGGAACCTTTTATAACTATGTTGATAATACCATATGGCTGTTCCAGGTTGGCAACGATATTACAACGTATACCTATGGCAATGTTTCGGCATTTATTTCGAAAGGTGTTCAGTTAAACGGGACTTTCAGTTTTTACCCAAGGTTAACCTTAAAGGGAGGTATATCGCATGTTGGCCGTAAATTCCCGGATAATACATCTGAAACTGCTGACCCGGATTTTCAGTACAGTACCGATTTCAATGCTATGGCAACGTATAACCTCGTAAAAATCAATACTTCGCTGACTGCGAATTTTAAATACACCGGTCGTTTTCCATTATTGACCCCCGATGGGAATTTCGAAAATGAATATATTGAAGGCTATTCGAACCTGGATATCAGCCTGATGAAAGGTTTTATGCAAAACATGTTTTCAGTTTCCGTAGGAGGGAAAAATCTTCTGGATGTGAAGGATGTACAAACCAGTATGGTCAATAGCGGAGCACATACCGGTGGCGGCGATGGAGCATCCCGTGTTGCCTGGGGACGTACGGCCTTTGTTAAGCTTACTTACAATTTTAAGAAATTTTAATGTTACGGCTACTATATTTTGTCTCAATAATTGCTATGATTACACTTGTTTCATCCTGTTTTAAAGATGATGAACAGGTTGCCCCTCATATTGCCGGTGATTATATAACCGATACGGTAGGGCTTACTGATAATTATAAAAACCAGGTTTATTACAGCCTTTCCGACAGCAATGCAGTAATTGTTAATTACAAGGATTCCTGGGATCTTGGTTTTGAAAGCTACCCCCAGGGCTGGCGTGTTATCCTCAATAGCAGCTGTTTTATGAGAGCTGCCTATCTCAGTGAGCAGGATTTTGGATTTCCGGTTGATACAACTGCTGCATTATGGCAGTTCAATCCTTCCGACGGGAGTGCTGATTCATTGGCAATAGGGCAGTGGTTTGAAGTTAGCGGCATCGATACAATGGGAACCAATCGCCTGATGCTGCTTGATCGCGGAATTGATGTAAATGGCAACCCGCGTGGGTTTAGCCAGCTTGTGATCGACAGCCTGGCTGACGGAACTTATTATTTCAGGGTTGCAGATATGCAAGGGTCTAATAGAAAATCCTTTTCTGTTGAAAAATCTGACGATGTTAACCATGTCCTTTTCTCGATAAGTAATCCAACGGCAGTGATTAATGAACCGCCAGTAAATTCATGGGATCTGTTTTTCACTCAGTATACAACACTTTTGTACACCGATGTTGGTGATCCCTATCCATACCTGGTAACAGGAGTTTTATTGAACCCGGTTTTTGTCGAGGTAGCCGTTGATTCAATAACGCCTTTTGCCGATATTGATTTTGAAAAAGCACAATCAATGGCATACACCCGGCAGGCCGACAGGATAGGTTATGAATGGAAAACCTACGATTTTACGGCAGGTACGTATACCGTGAATTCGGATAAAATCTATATAATCCGCGATACGAAAGGATTTCTTTACAAACTCAGATTTATCGGGTTTTATAAATTCAATTCGAACAAGCTCGATAAAGGATATCCATCTTTTGAATACCAGAAATTATAAAGGGAATCACCTTATCGTCTGTTCCGCTGCTATTTAGGCAAATAGTTGATAAATTAATTATGTTTTTGCACTCAATTTATAAAATTACAAACATGAAACACATTACCAGGCTTATTCTTCTGTCAGTATTCATCTTTTTCTCATCCGGAGTATTTGCTCAATATAGCCCTGAAATTTCGGTCGCAGATTTGCAAACGCAGATTGGCTTTTTGGCTTCCGATTCACTGAAAGGCCGTAAGCCAGGCACATCCGAGGATATTGTAGCAGCATCATACATTCGTGACTGTTTCAGTAAGGCTGGCCTGAAACTGCTCTACGAAAACGGGTTTCAGAAATTCGAAATTGTAGCTGATGTTAAACCGGGAAATACTAATTCCATTTCATTCGATGGGTTTAGTGCAAAACAGGGAACGGATTTCACTCCATTGTCTTTCTCGTCATCATCCACACTCACTGCTCCGGTTTTGTTTGCAGGGTATGGTTTTGACCTGGATATGGATTCACTCAAATGGAATGATTATAAAAATATTGATGTAAAGGGCAAATGGGCTATCATACTTCGTGGCGATCCGGAACCCGATAAACCTAACAGTGCATTTCTCGCCTATGAACAGGAACGAAGCAAAGTGCTTACAGCCAAGGATAAAGGTGCAGTTGGAGTGTTTCTGGTTTCCCCATCAGATCTTGAAAAAACGGATGTTATCATGCACATGCAATACGATAAATCTCCGTCGGATGCAGGAATTCCGGTCTTCAGCATAACGCGCGCCCTTGCCGACAAACTGATGGCATCCATGGATTATACTATAGTGTCGCTGATAGCAGAAATGAAAGAAAGCCATAACCCTGTCACATTGTACCTTGAGCCATTAGTTACTGCAACGGCTGATCTGGTTAAAACAAGAGTTATTGCACAAAATGTGGTAGGAATGATTGAGGGATCAGATCCGGTACTTAAGAGTGAATTTGTTATAATCGGTGCACATTTCGATCACCTCGGAATGGGTGGTGAGGGTAGCGGTTCGCGTACGCCTGAAGAGAACTCAGTACACAACGGAGCTGATGACAACGCTTCGGGAACAGCAGGTGTAATAGAACTTGCACAGAAACTTGCAGCAAACCGCGCTAATCTCAAACGCAGCCTTGTTTTTGTTGCATTTACCGGTGAAGAAATGGGGCTGCTTGGCTCAAAGGAATTTGTAAACAAACCTCCGGTTGATCTTAAAAAGGTGAATGCCATGATCAATATGGATATGATCGGAAGGCTTAATCCTGAATCAAATACGATCAGCATTGGTGGAACCGGAACTTCAGCAGAATCCGATTCCATATTAAAAATTATTGAAACTAACCGCCCATTTAAAATCTCCCGTTCTACAGATGGATTCGGGCCTTCGGATCATGCTTCGTTTTACGGTGAGAACATTCCTGTTTTCTATTTCTCGACAGGTGCTCACGACGAATACCATACTCCGGCGGATGATGCTGACAAAATCAATTACTCTGGAGAAGTGGCCCTTCTGAATATGGTTTACGACCTTGCCAATATGATTTCAGCAGGAGAGAAGCTGAACTTCCGCGAATCAGGTTCCAAACAGGCCGCTCGCTACGGACGCAATATGAAAGTTACGCTCGGAATTGTACCTGATATGGTTTCGAATGATAACAACGGGCTAAGGGTTGATGGCGTTCGAAAAGGTGGCCCGGCTGAAGTGGCAGGAATTGTTAAGGGCGATCGTATAGTTTCTATCGATGGGCAACCGGTTACAAATATATATGATTACATGGCCAGGCTCGGAAAACTTAAGGCCGGACAGGTTGCCAGTGTGGAAATTGTCAGGGATGGCAAAAAACAGATACTGATTGTTCAGTTCTAACCTGTTAATAGGCCGCTCAATATGAATTATTTAGCCCTAAAGGAGTAAATTGAGCGGGATTCAAAAAAAAGTTAAGGTTGAGGTAAAGGTTAACTAAACTCCTAATTTTTACCTCAACTTCAACCTCAACCTCAACCTCAACCTCAACCTCAACCTCAACCTCAACCTCAACCTCAACCTCAACCTCAACCTCAACCTCAACCTGAGCCTCAACCTCAACCTCAACCTCAACCTGAGTTTAATAAGAGCTTGTTATACCCGTTATTGCTGCAATTTTTTCAGGAATAGCTTTTTATGTACCTTCGCGGCCTATGTTGCAGTATTTTACACAGGACATTCTGATTAAGTTTATGAAGTTTGGAGCCGTTGGTGCTACAGGCGTTGTTGTCGATTTCAGTTTTACCTGGGTAGGGAAAGAGAAAGTCGGAATTCAGAAATATAAGGCAAATGCAATTGGTTTTGCTATTGCAGCTACAACTAATTATTTTCTTAACCGCTGGTGGACCTTCCACAGCAACAATCCCGAACTGGCAATGGAGTATACCCGCTTTTTAGTTGTTTCGCTTATAGGCCTGGGATTGAATACTCTTTTAATCTGGTATTGGGTAAGCAAACGGAACCGGAATTTCTATATTTCGAAACTTTTTGCAATGGGTCTGGTCACATTCTGGAATTTCTTTGTTAACCTGATGTTTACATTCGTGTAAACAAATCCTGTTCTTTGGTGTAAAAACGTTATTGTGAAGAGATTTTTTTTGATATTATTGTGTTTTCGACATAGTTTCAGGCACAACAATTATAAAGTTAGCCAGACCTTCCGATTCCTTTTTGAGATCCTCAACGTCGGCTTGCTCTACCGATGAAATCGTTACAATTTTCAATTTAGGGTCAGCTTGCTGCAAATACCATAGTATACTTTGAAATCTGTCGCTGTGATAGCTTCCGTTAAAATGAAGAAATGTCTTTCCTTTCGTAAAGTTTTTCAGGATGAAATGGGCCATGGTTGCATCCTTCATTGCCTGTGCACGTGCAATATTCATAGTAACATGGGCGGGGGCATCACCCATCATCTTAGCCATTTCAGCATAGCAGGCAAGGGTTGAGTCGTATTTTACCGGCAATGGAGCAATATATTGCAGCGCGGCTTTGTGCAGTGTACTGAGTATTTCAAATCCGCTTTTATTTACCATGGAAGCATACCGTCTTGGAATATTGGTGGCTATAAATGAAAGGCTGCTGTCGCGTGCAAAATTCAGAATACGTTTGTAATCAGTTTTATAATTCGGCCAGAGCCTGGCTTCGGTTTCGAAACTTTTTTCCTTTATCAGTCCTGCAAGGTATTCATTTACAATGAGCTGATTATCAGACTCAAACATTTCGGCACCTAAAACCAGGTTTTTACCCCTTGCATCATACAAATCGGCTGTAAGTTCATATTCAAGCCAGTGACAGATCGGGTTATCGTGTAATTCGCCAAAAAATACGATATCGGCTTCCGATGCAGCTTTTACCAGTTCTTTGTAAGTTGCATTTTTCCCTTTCTCATCAAACAACTTGTAGGCTGGGTTATCGTTTTTCATCGAAAGGAAAACTGTCAGAAAGATACTTAGAAGGAGTATTTTTTTCATACTTGTATTAGGTTTGGGTTAAGGTACAATTTAGAATCCGCAGAAAAACGGGGAATCTGAAGTTTAATCTGTGACCTTACTTCTTTAATTCTGCACCATGAAACATCAGTGGGAGCAGGTTGTTAATTCCTTCAAGAATCCATATCTTATCTGAATTTCCCTGTAAGATTATCCTGATTGGTTTGCCCGAAAGCATTTCGTATTCGGCAATCACCTGCCTGCATGCACCACATGGTGTAACCGGGCTCGAAAGATTAAACACTTTTGTTTTTGCCACAACGGCAATTGTTTGTATTGCAACTCCCGGATGCATGGCCGATGCCGCAAAAACGGCGACCCGTTCGGCGCACAAACCCGAAGGATAAGCCGAGTTCTCCTGGTTGTTGCCTTTGAAAATAAAGCCATTGGCTAACCGTAAGGCTGCTCCCACGTGAAAGTCGGAATAAGGCGCATAAGCCAGGTCGCAGGCAAGCCATGCTTCCTTCAACAGATCTGCATCTTCATCAGTCAGGCCCGAAATTCCGGTTACTTCTGTATAAGCTATGGATAATGTATGTGTAATCATAAGGTTAAAAAATAGGGTATAAATGTACTTGAAAATTATCAGTTTCAATTGAGATACTACAAAAATGTCATGAATTTGATTTCCGAAAACGCCAAAACCAGTGATGCAACGTGAAAAATGACTTATTACCTTAAAATTATTTGAAAAGTAATTCTGATTTTTCTGATTTTTCTCTTCCTAAAAGCATCAATGCGGTAAACAGGACATAGAAAGTAACTCCTTCCTGGCTCTCAATCGTATCCTCGGTTAACATCGAGATCATGAAGATAATCCAGTAAACCACATAAAAATAGTTATTGAAGTTGCGGGTTATGATTCCGGGATAAAACATGACTATCAGAAACCATATTAATCCAACGATACCTAAAGCAACAGTAATTGAAAGGTATTGATTATGCGATCGAAGCCTGTTTTGGCTTGCGAGGTTTGAATTCATGCTGTTGTACTGTTTTTCAAAAGCATCCGGAAGGTCGCCGGTTCCGACTCCAATCACAGGATTCTGCTGTATAATCAACAACGAAGTCCGCCAATATTCGAACCGCTGTACAACCGATCCCGAATTTGGATCTTTAAGTTCAATATATCTTCGATAGCCGGCTATAAAGTCCTCGATCTGCGATCGGGGATCCGGCAGTTTATTAAAGTCGTACCTATTAATCCCATTTTCGATATTCCTGATATCGATATCATTAAGCTGACCAATCCCGTCAGCATCCTTTCTTAAATCTTTTGATGCCAGGTAGCTGATCAGGGTAAAACGCCTTACCTGTTTGTTTTGATCAAGGCTGTCAAGTGAGAGTTCGCTCCTGCCGGCCCAGGATTGCCTTAATTCCTTATCACAAATATAAAGCCCTGTCCATTTACCATTTTTTATCTTAAAATTTACAATGTCGTGGTAATACGAATTTCCGCGCGGTGTGTATTTATCCAGTTTCGAAATATCAACCGACGGAGTATTCCGGTACTCATAAGTTACTGATGAAATATACAATACCGGCAGGATGATCAGGACGCCTGTAAACAGGAGAGCTGATATTTTCATGTATATATTGCTGATCTTAAAAATTAAGAATAAAAGAAGCAATAAGCTGATAAAGGCAAAAATCATTATTCCGGTCGAATAATTCATGTATGCCATAAAACCAATTAGCCAGGCTGCAACAGCAAGTATCATCAATCTGATTCCGGCACTGAGCATCCCATTTGAACGAACGAAGAAAAATAAAATAAATACGGCAAAAACTGCATTCAGGCTATACCGGATATGCGAAGTGTGCGCTGCCAAAGCCCGGCTGTCGGCAACAGGCTGGTTCAAATAGAGGATTAATCTGTAAATACTTCCTCCAAATACAGCTGCAATAAAACATGCCAAAATCCAATAAAACGTATTTGTGCTTATCCGAGGTCCGGTTGCAATAAACAACGGTAGTATAAAGATGGGCAATTTAGTGCGGAGGTCTTTCAACGCGTAGTTGAAATCACTAGTGTAGAGCAAACCGATAACATGTAAAAACAGGAGGGAAGCAATGACCAGGGCTGGTTTGTTCCTGAAAAACAGAATAAACTTATTAATCAGGGCAATAAAGACAATCTTAATAACTTCGCCAAGAAACCGGGAAAGATTTACAGGATTCACTAAACCGGCTGAGGGATATTTTTTCAGGAAAGATGTATCAACACCATGCCAAAGCCAGAAGAACAGCGTGCTGAACTGGAAAAGGCTCATCGTGAATTTCGATAGGGGAAGGGACGCTACCAGCAGTGCAAGCGAAAGGTAATAAAAGGTGATATATAGGGGTTGCCGTTCTCCGGTGTTCAATTGCATCAGATCCAATAGTTAGTTCTGCATTTTTGAGGGTTTTGACTTATTGTCAGCCTTGGTAAAGGTTCCGTCAAGAATCGAAGTGTAAATCGAAGCATTATTCAGCACATCAACAGCACTTTTAAGCTCTTTGTCATCGCTCAGTGTTGATTCAATACGACCTTTCTGATAATAGTACCTGCTTGCTATTTCCTGTTGCAGAATATCCGTGATTTCATCCTTGTTTTCCATCAGGTCTTTTTTCTTATGTTGTTCAATGGATTGAATCATTAATTCATACTGCCCTTTGATGTCATCCCAGCAGTTCTCGTAAACGGCAGCTTTTTTCACTGTTTCGAGTTCTTTCTCGGCTACTGTTTTAAACTCAAATCCTTTTTTCTGTGTAAAAGCAATAAAATCATCGTAATCAGCATCGCTGACTCTGAAAGTACCGGCTGCATCTATCGTTGGATGAGCAGCAGCATACTTTGTCGCATAGTCAAAAATAATGTACTTCGTGATAAGGTTATACGAAATTGTACTGAGTTTTGAGGTATCGGTCGAAACATCAGGCGCAATACCTTTGCCATCGTACACTGTTCGCCCATGCATTGTTTTATAGGCCGTTACCAGCGAGTCTGGAATATGATCAGGATTACCTGAAGCGTTTTTATGGGCATAATCAATTTCCTGTATGCAACGTCCGCTGGGAATATAATATTTGGCAACGGTTATTTTTACCTGTGTGTTGTAACTCAGTGGAAAAACGTTCTGAACCAGTCCCTTTCCGTAGGTGCGGCGACCAACAACTACAGCCCGGTCGAGATCTTGTAAAGCCCCTGCAACAATTTCGGAAGCCGAAGCTGAATTTCCGTTTACCAATACAACCAGCGGCAGATTCAAGTCAACAGGATCCATATTGGTTTGGTAGCTGCGGTTTTTGTCTTTTTGTTTTCCTTTTGTGGATACAACCAATTCGTTTTTCTTCACGAACAGATTCACAATATTTACAGCCTCTGTTAACAGTCCGCCGCCATTATCGCGCAAATCGAGGATTAATCCGGCAACAGTGTTTTTTGCTTTCAGGTCGAGTAAGGCTTTTTTAACATCACCCGAAGCAGTTTGTGTAAAGCTGTTCAGTTTAATATACGCGACTCCGTTTCCGATCATTCCGTAATAAGGCACCGGGTCGATGCTGATTTTTTCGCGCATAATTTCAAAAGCAAGAGGATTGGGTTCGCCTTCGCGTTCAACTACCAGTTTAAAGGCGGTGCCGGGCTGTCCTTTCAGGATAGCACTTACATCTTCAACGGATTTCCCAACGGCACTCTTATCGTTTACCTTAATTATTTTATCTCCGGCTTTAAGACCTGATTTCTGGGCAGGAGAATTTTCATACGGTTCCGAAATATAAATATAATCTCCTTGTTTGTGAATTAATGAACCTATTCCTCCGTATTCCCCTGTCGTCATAAAACGGAAGTCCTCGATCTCCGATTCCGGAATAAACACCGTATAAGGATCAAGTTTATCCAACATGGCATCAATGCCTGTTTTCATCAGTTCCGACGGGTTGGCTCCATCTACGTAATTAATATTCAGTTCTTTGTACAAAGAGGTAAGGATTTCAAGATTTTTCGAAATTTCGAAATCGGATGAAGTTTGCGCCCTGAGCGGAGACACAAAGGTAAATGACAGGAAAACTGCCATCATTACAAAAACTCTTGTAGAGCGGATGCTTATATGTTTCATGAATTGGATTTTTTTTTAGAGTAGATCAGTCTTTTTATGATTTTTCTGTTTGAAAAGTCTGCTTGTTTGAACAACTTTTGGTAAGGGTTTGTTTCGTGTTCAGTGGATAAGATTTCCTTTTTTAATAATTTTTAAGGAACAGGATCGTAACCGCTTCTACCCCAGGGATTACAGGATGCTATCCTTTTAATTGTCAGCCAGCCACCTTTAAAAGGCCCGTGTTTTTTTAGTGCTTCGATGCCATATGCCGAACATGATGGCGTATAGCGGCACGAAGGCGGCAAATAGGGTGAAATTACATACTGGTAAAACCGTATGATACCAATCATTATTTTACTCAGAAATTTTTTCATTTGTACGTATTAAACGATCCAACAAGTCATTTATTGCTACATGAGTTTCCTGCTGTGTAATGCATTTTTTACCGGTAAATATAAATGCAATTTCGCATTGTTTTCCTGAGTTGGCAAAAGATTCCAGTAGCTTGTGCTTATTCAGGCGGTAGGCCTCACGTATCAGTCTTTTCATTCGGTTACGGGTCACAGCGAGTTTCAGTTTTTTCTTAGGAACAGCAATCAGCACTATTGCCGCTGGGTTGCCGGATGCTTCAGTCATAAGGTAAATCAAGCGGAATTGAGATGAAACCAACACTTTTCCTTCTGAAAAAAGGCTGTCAATGTGAACCTGGCTGCAAAGCTTTTCAGCCTTCCGGAATGTATTTCTTATAACTGAATCGGGCATGGATTATTCTGTAGATACAAAAATAAGCTTTTCCTGCTGATGGGTTCCTGAAATGGAACTGTTTTTTGAATAATTGCTATAAAAAAAGCCCCGTCAATTTTCAAGAAACGGAGCCTTAAAAAAAAGAAATTGAATTTTTATGCTTTCTTGCAGTTTTTCGACAAGTATGCGTCAATTGCCATGGTCATCGAAGGAGTGGCAGGACTAGGTGCCGAAAAGTTAACTTTTATACCAGCTTCTGCTGCCGTTTGTGCGGTGGTTGAACCAAAAGTACCGATTACAATTTCATCCTGTTTAAATTCGGGCCAGTTGTAGTATAAAGAACGAATGCCCTGAGGACTGAAAAAAACCAGCATGTCGAATTTGGTAATATCAACAATGTCTTTCATTTCGGCAGGTACAGTGCGGTATAAGACAGCTTCGCTGTAACTGATTTTTGCTGCTTCCAGCGAATCGGGCAATTCCTTGCTGTGGTTGTCGGAACAAGGCAGCAAAAAACGTTCGGTTTTGTGCTTCTTAATAAGATCCATTAATTGCGAAATATCATTGTCTGAAAAAAAGATTTTACGCTTGCGAAACTGAACATATTTCTGCAGGTAAAATGCCACCGACTCCGACATACAGAAATATTTCATTGTTTCCGGAATTTCAACCCTGACATCTTTGGCAATACTGAAGAAGTAATCAACGGCGTGTTTGCTGTTGAATATAATTGCAGTGTGTTCGTTAATGTAAACCTTTTCATCGCGGAACTCACGCACGGAAACACCTTCAATTTTAAAGAATTTTATAAATTCAATGTGTACTCCGTGCTTCCTGATAATATCGCCATATGGCGATTTCTCCAAATCTGCCGGCACAGGCTGCGAAACAAGTATGTTCTTGATTTTAGACACGTTACCGATATGTATTTTAAAAGTTTAAAAAAAAGATAAGGTCCACTCTGAAGTTTTGCTTATTAGTTTATAAAGAAGTAATAAGGGTAAAATTTCGAGGGTGCAAAGGTACAAAAATAAATAAAACAAATTATAGTTCATATTCGCCATTCCTGTTAAAATACTTCTGAATAGCCTGTAAAGTAATAATAATAAAGCAATTACAATGCCTATCTTTAAAAAAACCGAACTTCCCCAGTAAATTGCTATAATGGTTATAGGAAATAGGACGGCACCTATTATATGATTGAAAATTAGTGTGTTGAGCTGAAATGATCTTGTTGATTCGCTTGTATGAAAAATAATTCCCAGCATGAAAATCAGAGCAGATTTGAGCATCTGGTAAGCAAAAAGAATTCCGGAAATGATCCCGGCTAAAGCAATATTATTTAATCCGTTCGGTATTGTTAAAAATGTTGTGAAGAGTTGGTAAATGAAAATGGAACTGACAGCATAATAAATAAATCCGAGGCCGAGTGTGATACGCTCGCTGAAAAGATTTCCTTCCCTTTCCAACTGGTTCACGGCATGTGGTTGCGCAACTGCGCGGAATATCTGCCCGAATCTTTTCGGGTAATAGGTCTGTATCCATGCAAAAATAAAAAGACAAATCAGCAAAACAAGCGTTATCCAGTCGGTTGACTGCTTGTTTACAGGCAAGCTATCAGAATGAACCGGCACAAGCTGATGATGGCCGAATACAGAATTGGTTTGAGTAAGTTCCTTGTTGGCTGGCGGAGGGGTAATATAATCGAAAACACTGTTATCGTAATATTTTTTAAGCGAGTCAGCTATAGGAGCATAGCTTTCATTAGTCAGCGATATGCAGCAATCAAAAAAGCCTGCTGTATCAATAAGCGTTGGATTAAACTTGTATCGGATGTTAAGGCTGTCCATAGTTCTGTCGGCAAAATTACAAAAATAGATTAGGCTAATCCGCCATTTTATCTTGATTGGCGATCATTATTTATAATCGGTAAAAAATGCAGGTGCTTTGTGAAATTAGTAACAATATTAAAGCTGTAACCGCCAAATAAATTTTACCTTTGCACCTGAATTCAGTAACAAGTAGTTTAAAGTATTGATTCATAGATTTGTAAGAGTTTTTTCAAGGATACAATTAATATACAAACATATTTTCGAAAATGTCAGAAATTATTGGAAAACTGGGAGATTTCAGTCTCACAAAAAGTCCTAAGCAGCATGGTTCTATTCACAAGATTGGAATTATTGGCTGCGGGTCGATGGGACAGGAAATTGCTAAGACTATTAGTCAGCACGGCTTTGATGTGGTGTGCCTCGATGTAACCGCGGAACGCGTATCCGCCGCCCTCGAAGGCATTACAGCCATGCTTGATCACGAAATCCGCCGTTGGGGTATGACCAGCAGCGAGAAACGGTTAATTCTCTCAAGAATTAAAGGAACTATCGAATACAGGGATCTTTCGGATTGCGATATCGTTTTTGAAGCCATTAATTCACGTAAACCCGGTACAAGCCTTGAAATCAGGAAGGAAATCCTGCAACATGCCGAAAAGTTTGTACGCCGTGATGCCATTCTTGCTTCAAATACGGCAACATTAATGATTTCGGATCTTGCGTCCGGGCTGCAGTATCCTGATCGTGCAGTCGGACTTCATTTTATGTCTCCTTCCGACAAGGTTAAAGTACTGGAAGTTGTAAGAAGTGCACGCACTTCGGATGAAGCTTTTGAACTGGTAAGCCGTTTCGTCCGGATGCTCGAAAAAAAGCCTATCACATTAATGGAATCGCCCGGTAACATTACAACACGTATGATATGCGTTGTGATAAACCAAGCCTGTGAAATGCTTATGGAAGGTATAGCTTCGGCTCAGGATATTGATGAATTGATGAAAACCAGCCTGGGGAACCAGTATGGACCGTTCGAACTTGCTGATCGGATCGGATTGGACAAACTACAGAAATGGATGGATAACCTGTATAGCGAATTCGGTGAACATGGGTATAAAACTTCTCCGGTATTAAAACGGCTTGTTCGGGCCAATTATCTTGGAAAAGCCAGCGGACAAGGTTTTTATAAATATGATGTAAGCGGCAAAATTGTTGAAAGCACCATTACATGCCCCGAATACAGGTAATTATTCAATTCAGTTAAAAAGTAAACATATGAAGATTATAGTTCTGAACTGCGGAAGTTCATCCATTAAATATCAGCTCTTCGAAATGCCTTCAGCCGAAGTAGTTGCAAAAGGCCTTGTTGACAAAATCGGTCTGAAAGGCGCATCAGTTAAGCATTATATGGCTGATGGCAATGTGCTGAAACTCGAAGGCGAAATTCTTGATCACCAGGCTGGTATTGAGTTTGTACTGGGAATTCTTACTCATAAGGAATATGGATGCGTTACGGATGTGAATGAAATAGGTGCAGTTGGACACCGCGTTGTTCATGCAGGTGAAAAATATAACAGCAGCGTTGCAATTTCCAAAGAAGTTATTGATGCACTCGAAGAGTGTATTGACCTCGCTCCTTTGCATAACCCACCAAACCTCGAAGGTATTTATGCCATAAATAAACTAATGCCCGAAGTTCCTCAGGTAGGTGTTTTCGATACCGCTTACCACCAAACCATGACGGAGCAGGCTTACCTTTACGGGATTCCTTATTCATTATATGAGAAATATAAAGTACGCCGCTATGGATTCCACGGATCAAGCCACCGTTTTGTATCACAGCGCGCGGTCGAAATTCTTGGTAAAAATATTGAAGACCTAAAAATAATCAGTTGCCACCTCGGTAACGGAGCTTCGATGTGTGCAATAAAGAATGGGAAATCGATGGATACTTCCATGGGGATGACACCTGTTGAAGGTCTGGTAATGGGTACCCGTTGCGGCGATATTGATGCAGGAGCACTTTTATACATTGCTGACAAGGAAGAAAC
This sequence comes from Bacteroidales bacterium, assembly GCA_038212135.1. Classification (GTDB taxonomy): domain Bacteria; phylum Bacteroidota; class Bacteroidia; order Bacteroidales; family UBA4417; genus UBA4417. The sequence goes on from JBBQUX010000024.1 coordinate 27,622, forward strand.
GAGTATTCCTTATACAAGCACTTTGCTAAATAAGCATAGTGGTATGCTTGGATTATCAGGAGTTTCGAGCGATATGCGCGATATTGAAACAGCTGCTGCCGAGGGCAATCACAGGGCGCAGGTTGCACTTGATATTTACCATTACCGGATTAAAAAATACCTGGGTGCTTATGCTGCAGCAATGGGCGGAGTTGATGTGGTAATATTTACCGGTGGTGTAGGCGAAAACGGATGGGAAACCCGGCAGTTTGTCTGCGAAGATCTTGAGTTTATAGGACTTGACTTTGATATTGAGAAAAACACCAAACTCCGTGGCAAGGAAGCTGTTATTAGTAAAGCTAACTCAAAAGTTACCGTAATGGTTGTTCCCACAAACGAAGAACTTGTTATTGCAAAAGACACGTACGAAATTGTAACAGCTTAAAAAAGTGATAGATTTAATTCGAAAAGGCAGCCAATGGCTGCCTTTTTAGTTAAACGAGAATGCAACTTCCAGTGATTCCTATTGTGCTACTTATTTTTCTGATAACCAATCATCCCGGACTTGCCATTATCCATAAGTTTAAATTTTACAGGCATGGTATATTTAACTCTGACTGCCAAACCACTTTGTGTTCCGGGTGTCCATTTGGGCATACCCGATACTATACGAAAGACCTCACTATCACACTCTTCGCCAATACCTCTCAATATTTTGACTTCATTTACGGTTCCATCTTTTTCAACAATAAATGCGATATAAACCGTTCCTTCGATCTTTTTATTTATAGCACTTTCAGGGTACATCAGATTTTGACTCATGTAATGCATTCTGGCCTTATCCCCACCGGGAAATTGTGGCATATTTTCAACAACTGTAAATATTTCGTCCGATGAAGATTGCATTTCGGCTGGTGGTGGAGGCGGCGGTTGTGGCGGTGGTGGTTCAATTGTATCGGTAGATTGCTTGCAGCCTATAGCATAAAGTACAAGAATGCTAATTACTGCCGGAAATAAAATAATCGCCTTCAAACGTGCGAAGCGTGTACTCTTTTTATAAAACATTGTTAACCTCCTTTTTATGAGTGAGTAATTGAAATTATTTCCCAGTATTACAGCCTGGGCGGCTTTATTTTGTCCGAAAAGAATCCGGGTATAGGCAACCGGATCGGTGCCGGATCGTATTACAGCCTTATCAGCTTCAAATTCATGAATTTCGCGCAAAGCATTTTCGACCAGAGGAATAAAGGGATTGAACCAGAATACGATTTGCAGAAGTTGTGTCAACACTATATCGAAGCTGTGCAATGAGCTGATATGTAACTGTTCGTGCCTTATTATCTCATTTACCTGATGTGTATCTTTAAGTGATAAAGGCAGATAAATAGTACGAAAAAATGAAAATGGAGGAATATCCTCTTTGCTCCATAAAATAGGTGATTTGTTTCTGTGTGTTTTTTCACTCTTCTTATGCAAGTGGTATATGCTTAAACCCCTTGTTATCAATCGAATGGCGAAAAATACTAAACCTGCAACATAAACATATACTATGTAGTTTACAATGGACGGATTATTAACGGCTGTTGCACTTATTTCGACCGGCGCTAGGGTAATGGATCGTAAAATACCGTCATTATCTGAACTTTGAACCAACCTGAAAAAAGAGGCAGGGAGCATTGTAATAAGTGGAACAAGGTAGGAGAGGAGCAAGCCCGAGAGCAGATAAATACGGTTGAACCGGAATAACGCTTCTTTGCTTAGCAACAAAATGTATACGCCGTAAAAAATACCCAGCGATACAACAGTTGCAATGATATAAGTTATGAAAGTACTCATGGCTTCTGCTTTTTATGATTCTTAATCTGTTCCTCAACAAGCAATTTTATTTCCTCGAGTTCTCTTATGCTCAGGTTTTCGGAGTTTGCAAAAAATGATGCCAGCGCTTTGTACGAATTGCTGAAGTAATTCCGGGTGAAATTATTCAGGTATTCGCGGGAGTAAACTTCTTTTTGAACAAGCGGATAATACTCATGGGTGCGACCGTAAGCTTTGTGAGCGACAAATCCTTTCTGCTCCAGGATACGTACAATTGTCGAAACAGTGTTATAAGCAGGTTTTGGTTCTGTTAACCGGCTTACAATATCGTTTACAAATCCTTTTTCAAGTCCCCACAGAACCTGCATGATCTGTTCCTCGGCTTTGGTTAGTTTTTTCATTTTTTTTTAATTACGATACAAATATACAACTAAAAACATAGTTATACAACTAAAAGTTTAATTTAGGATGAGATATTTTTTATCTATCTGAAAATGAGTTAAGTAATTTTGAAAATATTTCAATGGATGTAAAAATAAAATTTCCATTCATTGCCGTAGGGCATTAATATCAATAGAATTTGAATAAATTACATTTCCCGGGGGAATAAACATTAGGAATCCAAGCCAATTATTACCCGGTTAATGCCCTACGGGAAATCGGGTTATGGTTGTTTTATTTTTATTGAGATTTAAGTTCTACGGGCTATTTAGAATTTAGAAGTGAATGATGAATCCTTGTTGACAGGGATTTATTAGTATATTAAGGGAAAAATAAGGCCATAAAATGGTATACCAAAGGATAGTTATTCAAATAAAAAACCCGGAAACCAAAAAACAGTTTCCGGGTTCAGGCATTAAATAACTTACTGGTTTACAGCGCATCCATCAGTTCGTCTGTCATTTCAAGGTTGTGGTACACAGCCTGAATGTCATCGTCTTCTTCAAACATTTCGACTAAACGCATAACTTTTTTAGCAGTTTCGAGATCTACTTTTGAAGTGTCTTTCGGAATGCGCTGGAGTTGGGCACTTTCCGGTTCTATTTTCAGCGCTTCCAGTTTTTTCATCATGGCGCCAAAGTTTTCCATGGCTGTAGTAATGGTGAAATAACCTTCTTCCAGCTGCATATCCTCGGCACCGGCTTCAATCATTTCCATTTCAAAATCATCGGCATCAAGTGTACCCTGTGGAATGGTAAAAATACCTTTGCGGTCGAAAATAAAACCCAGTGAACCGTTAGTACCCAGGTTACCGCTGAATTTATTAAAATACATGCGCACATTCGAAATGGTACGTTGTTGATTATCGGTGGTACATTCAAGAAAAATGGCAGTTCCGCCGTTGGCATACCCTTCGAAGGTGCATTCAATAAAAGAAGCTCCGTCTTTGTCCGATCCTTTGCTTATGGCGCGCTGAATGTTATCCTTGGGCATACTGGCGCCTTTGGCGTTGGCAATAGCCAGCCTGAGTCGTGGATTCGAGTCCGGGTCGGGACCGCTTTCCTTTACAGCAACTGTTATTTCCTTGTTTATTTTTGAGAAAATTTTCGATCTTTTGGCATCCAGTGCGCCCTTTTTACGCTTTATGGTTGACCATTTATTATGTCCCGACATATATTTTGGTATTTCAGATTGTTTAACTGTATTAAAATGAGCTTAATATCCTGGTGTTTTGTTGCTTGTTTAACGTATATTTTCTAGGTTTTGGGATTTAGGGGTTAGGGGATAGGGGTAAGAGATATTGTATTAACTTCAGGTTCAATTTTTCAATCGCCCCTGTGCCCTTCAATTACTCATCATATTTCTCTATTCGAATGATTCCCTTTGTTGTTAATCGATATCCGGATATTGAGCATCCCTAACCCCTAACCCCTAACCCCTAACCCCATTCTTAAGCAATTTTTATCCGTCAAAGTGGGACAAAGTTAATGCTTTGGTTGTAAAAAAAAAAACTGCCCCCCGGAGGAGGCAGCCTGTCAACTAACCAGAATCAATGTTAAGCTAAAAAAGATATAAAAAATGCAGTTAAAGTGTAAGTCATAGTTATGTATACTGGTTTCAGAATCCTACCAGGGTTATTCCAACTTCGAACGGATATGCTTCAGGTCCTTTTGCATTACGGAACATTTCGCTTAAAGAATACGATCCATAAAGGTTAATAAATCCCCACCCGATTGTGGCCATACCCTGAACTATGAAAGGATTGATGTAAAAATCACCTTTGTTTTTTGTTTTCGAATCATTTATTTCGTTTTTGGTATGCGACCACATGCGCACCGATCCTACTGCGCCTGCACCTATATGAAAACTATTCGCTTTCATTTTACTGTTTGTCTGGTATTCAATCAAAAGAGGTATTCGGAGTGAGGCCAGCATAAGCTTGCTTTTCTGATAGCTGAGATCAGGCTTTTCTATTTCTGCGAAATAACCATCCAGTTTACCGTCGTCAGTAAGAATAACATCTTCGGCAAAACGGTAGTTATTCCATGTTACGCCCAATCCGGTAACCAATCCCAGGTGCTGATCATAGAGGTTTACATTCTGTTCAAAGAAGTTCACACTTACACCAGATGATTTGTTATAGTTGATATCAAGGTAAGGGTAATCCTTAGGATAATCCATATCATGGTTCTCGTTCAACAATCCGTTTATACTTAGTCCAAATCCTGCCCAGTGCCCGTTGAATTCCGGCTTTTTATCGTGTTTCTTAATTTTTACACCGTCATCACTGATCACATAATCACGCTGTCCGATATTAACCCTGACTGAATCGTCGGTCACAATCACTATTCTTTTGTCGTTAAGGATTACCGTAACAGAGTCGTCATTTTCGTAAACATTCCATGCGCCGTTATTATTTTCAATGGATGCATCGTCATCAGCATCTATATCCACATCAAAATCTTCTTCAATAATCACACTTTTTACGTTATCCATTCCATCGAATGTGATCTGGTATTCTCCCTGTTTCGAAATTTTCCTTATGTTGTCTTTGTCGAAGTAGGATATAGTCCCGGCACCCGAGATATCGGCTTTCAGTTGTCTGCGGGCCATTATTTTTGCATTCCCGGCTCCGGAAACTTCGGCTGTTGTATATTCGGTAACAAATTCGAGTGCTTTCAGGTTTCCGGCACCTGATATTTCGGCGTTGAATTGTTCGGCAGTTCCTTTCAGAGTCATATTTCCGGCACCGCTTATTTCGGCGTTCACCGTTTTTGCAACCAGCGATAGTATATTGTTTGTGGCACCGCTGGTTTCATTGTTTAATGTACCTGTTTCTATAGTTAAGTTTGTTTTTGCGGCTCCTGAAGTATAAAGTCCGAAAACATCGCTTTTAATCGGGGTTTCACCGGTTACTTTGGCTGCTCCGCTTACATCCAGGTTATTAAGTTTCACTGCTGTTACATACACATCCATCTTGGTGGCATTTTGTATGTTATCGCAGTTCAGATTAAGGGTGCCATTTGTTACTTTAGTGGTAATGCGGTTTTGAAGGTTTTCATCAGTCTGAACTTTTACAGATTGCTGATCACCCTGCGAAAGGATTACATTGATGGCACATCCAACTTTTATCGCATCGAACGACGAAACCTGGCGTTCCTCGGTAGTAACATTTCCATTTCCTTTTGTTTGAGCTTTAACACCTGAGCAAGTGAGTGTAAGGAGCATCATTCCTGTGAGAACCAGTTTAATAGTTTTCATAATCGTGGTATTATGTTGTTTGTTTTTGTTGATTTCCGAAAGCTAGACGGAATGGCAAGGCAGAATGTTACAACAGGATGAAAAAAATGTGAGAATTTCTCAATTTGCATTGCGAATTCATTGCGATATAAATAAAAGTTGCGTGCTTTAGGTCTGGGATTTTTACCTGAGACGGAGAATCTGTTCAGCACCGGACAAAAAAAAATCCGGATTTTGTCCGGATTAAATTAAAACTCGCTCAGAAATTATTTTTTTACTTCTTTTTCGAAATCAATTAAACTGCTTTGTATTCCATATGCAACAACTTTTCCCTCTTCATCTTTACGAAGATTCAATTCCAGTTCACTCGAAGTTACCGTATTGAAAGTCTGAACCCCGAGTTCGGCGAATGTCCAAAGCGAAATATTCTTCTTTCCTTCCTTTGTCGGCTTGTTCTGATTTGTCGCAAATAATTCTTCCGCTTTCCCGGTGGCAGCATTCAGAATAGTTTTCCCGGGATTTTTATCCTTGGTATTTATCTGTGCATATTCAATCTGTTCCGCCAGTTTCAGGTTGTAGTAAAACTCAATTTGCTTGTTCATATACATCTGGCTGCTACGGATAAACGTAAACTGAGGATCAACGAATTGCCTTGTAGTTACTTTGCGTACTGCCTTGGTCTGCATAGGTTCAATCGACTGACGATCAGCTATTGCTAAATCTGTTTTTGTATTATTGGTTTTTACATTAGCATCAGCAGGCTGGGGTGTATTATTGATTTTGTTATTTGTATTTACATGTTCCGACGGAACTTTGGCATCATGTTCTGTATTATCCGCAACAAGGTTATCCGGCACTGGGTAGGCAGGTTTTATAGTTTGCTGATCAATTTTATTCCTCACATTTCCTCGTTCCGCAATATTACCTGGGATATCGTTTCGGTTGAGCAGGAAGTAAACACTCAAAATCAATGCAAGAGAGGCTGCTGCTGAAAGTGCGTAATAAACAATCCGGCGGAATGGAGTTACTGATTGTTTTAATTGATCTTTATTTTCAAAAACAATATTGGTTTCAGCACTCAGTATGGTATGCTTATAAAGTTTATGGTCTTTCTCAAGGTGAGGATTGTACTGCATGAATTCAGCAAACTGAAGTTTTTCTTCGGCATTGAGGTCACCTTCGGTTTCGCGGACCATGTAAGTTTCAAAAGTTACGGCATCAATTGGTCCGACGGCTATAGCTTTTTGCTTTAATGAATCTTTGGCTTCAAAAACCACTTCATTATCAGCCTGCAGATGAGCGATTGCATATAACCTGCGATCCTGTTCGAACTGGGGATTAATACTTATAAATTCTTCGAGTGATGCGAGTTGTCCGGTATTTAGCAATCCTTCAGTTTCAGCAATCAGGAATTCCTCATAATTCGAATCGTTAATTTGCGAAGTGGCGAACACCTGGTTTTTTTTTAAGAATGATTTATTCTCAAAAACAATGTCCTTATCATCAGCAAGTGTAATCGGTTCAAATTCGTTCAAAGCACTTTTAAGGTCGGGATTCATTTCAACGAATAACATCACCGCATCTGCCATTTCGGGGCTTAGCTGCCCTTCGTGGTAGTCGAGGAAATATGCTTCGTAATTATCCCTGTTAATTTTCATTTCATTAATTATTTGCAATCTGTGGTTCTAGAGCACTAAATCGAGGCTTCCGATGTATTGTTTTAAAAAAGTGCGGGCTCTGAAAATATACACTTTTACCTGTGATTCATTAAGTTGAAGGATTTCGCCTATTTCTTCGTACGAATATCCTTCGTAGTCGCGGAGCATGATGACCGATCGTTGTATTTCCGGAAGTTTTGCAACTGCTTCGTTAATAACTTCTTTCAGGTCGTTGTATGTGCCTGGTGATTCATCATGAGCTTCGGTATAACTGTCGTCGATCGAACTAAGGCGCTGGTTTTTACGAATGTGGTCTATCATGGTGTGGTAGGCCGTTGTGAAAAGATAAGCACGCGCTTTTTCGTAAGTAACGTCCTTCACCCTTTCCCACATCCTCACATACGATTCCTGCACTATATCCTGGGCGGTATCCCTGTCCTTAATGTTCTTAAGGATAAAGCGATACACTCCGTCGGAGTATATGTCGGCACATGAATTGTACTCGGCTGTGGTCATTTATCAGGTTTTCGGTTGTTGTTTTCGAAGGTAGAACGTTTAAGAGGACTATAAAGTTACAACAGAAATGAAAATATTTTTTATTGGGTTTCTTTTTTCTGTTACATGAATACGGACAAAATTCTGAAAAGAATCAGATTTCAAATCCATGTTAAGTCGATTTTCTTACCACTAGAGTGGTATCTAATTTCCTGATAACCGGTTTGTAATACATTTCTGAGTTTTCGATCCTTTCAATCAAAAGCTGTGCACAGGCTTTACCCATTTCGTATCCCAAAGGCGTTACCGTTGTCAACGGCGGATTGAACATGTTACAGAAAGGTTCGTCGCTGAAGCTTAATACGGCTATTTGTTCGGGGATTCTCAGCTTTTTCTTATAAATCGCTATCATAACACCTGCAACCACCTGGTCGCTTATGGAGAATATACAATCGGGCGGTGAAGGCAATTCCAATAAACTAGTGGTTAGGAGTTCCGCTTCGTCAATACTGTTGCTGTGGTAAATATAATCTTGATTTACATCAATT
>JBBQUX010000025.1:0-34654 GCA_038212135.1 Bacteroidales bacterium
GGTATTTGGAATGGGTGCTTCAGGAGCCAAATACGGGCTGATGACTGCACATTTTTACCTTATAGGTGCTATTCCTGCCATGATTTTCCTGGCATTGTTTATGATGCCGTTTTATTACGGTTCCAAAGCCCGGTCAGTACCTGAATACCTTAAACTCAGGTTCGACGAGAAGACCCGTGGCTTCAATGCCTTTTCCTTTGCCATTATGACCATTTTTGCTTCAGGGATTTCAATGTTCGCCCTGGCAAGATTAATGGAGGTGATGCTACACTGGAACTTCCATTACAGCATTCTTGCTTCGGCTGTTATTGTTCTTGTCTACACTTATCTTGGCGGTTTAAAATCAGCTATTTACAACGAAGTTCTACAGTTTTTCCTGATTGTAATTGGTTTCCTTCCTCTGGTAATTATAGGCCTGCAGGATGTAGGAGGCTGGGACGGACTTGCCATGAAACTGAATGAAGTTGCCGTACAAAAAGGATATGCAGCCGGTACCTGGACCAGCACCTGGAAATACCTCGGATCAGCATCAGCCAACCCCATGGGTGTGGATTGGATTGCCATGTTCACCGGTCTCGGTTTTGTACTCGCATTTGGTTACTGGTGTACCAATTTCCTGGTTGTTCAGCGGGCTATGGCAGCCAATTCCATGTCAGGTGCAAGGCGTACTCCGCTTATCGGTGCATTGCCAAAAATGTTCCTGCCTATACTTGTTATTGTTCCGGGCATGATAGCCATGGCACTAATGGCATCACCGGAAAAAGGATTGGTGTTGATTGGCGACAATGGACAAACTGATTATAATATGATCATTCCGACCATGTTGGTACACTATTACCCAACCGGTTTGCTCGGTTTGGGAATTACGGCGTTAATGGCATCGTTTATGAGCGGAATGGCCGGGAATGTAACAGCTTTCAATACTGTGTTTACGTATGATATTTACCAGTCATACATCAATCCGGGCAAATCGGATGATCATTATCTGAAAGTTGGCCAGTTTGCTACCATTTTCGGCGTGGGAGTGAGTATTGCGGCGGCATATGTTGCTGCCAACTTCAACAACATCATGGATTTCCTTCAGCTAATCTTCGCTTTTGTAAATGCACCGCTATTTGCCACTTTTATGCTTGGCATGTTTTGGAAACGCACCACTGGAAACGCAGCCTTCTGGGGATTACTGGCCGGAACGGCAGCCGCTGCTTTGCATTACTCAGTAACACTTGCCGAAGGAAAAGGTGGTTGGCTGGCACAACTGGCTGAATACCCGAGCGGTATGGCACAAGGCTTCTGGACTGCCATTTATGCCTGGACAGTTTGCTTTGTTATTACAATCGTACTGACATTTTTCACCAAACAGCTGAAATCGATTGATGATCTTCGTGGTCTGGTTTACTCTCTCACTCCCAAAACTCATGATGAGCCGGGAATTGTTTGGTACGAAAAGCCTGTTGTTATGGCAGTTATAATTGGTACAATAAGTATAGTTTTAACAATCATTTTTTGGTAGGAGGAAAAATTATGGATATGGACATTCGGATCCCGATCGGACTTTTGTTCGTCATTTTAGGAATAATTCTGACAGTTTTTGGTTTTGCAACAATTAACGATACCGAATTGTACGCCCGCTCGCTTGGCCGGAATATAAATATATGGACAGGATTGCTGATGCTCTTTTTCGGAGGACTTATGCTTCTTTTTCCTTTACTCGGTAAAAGAAAGCAATTATAAATGAGTGATAAATGATTTCACTAACGTTTCTACAAACTTCAGGGAAAGTGGTTTTGCGAAAAGTTATTCTGATTAGCCCAAATGATAAATTTTCCTGACAGTACAATGTTTGTGCAATTTCCTATTACAAATAAACATTAGAGCGATAAATATGTGAAAATGATGTTGTCGGGTAATAAAACTTGTTTACTTTTGAATAATCATTACTAAATATACTAAGGCATATGCTTATATGCCTCCTGTTACTGTTTTTAAACGTTTTGTTCTTCATGAGAAACAAATTACAACTGAGTCTGTTCCTGGTTCTTTTAATAATTGGGGTACAGGGAAAATTCACAAAAAGTATCGCACAACCTTTGGTAGATTATTCATACAGAGGTGTTTGTGTTGGCAGCCCAACCATATTTGCCGTTGATACTCTCCTCACCAATGTAAATGCAGTTACCATTTGGAACTGGAATTTCGGTGATGGAAACTTCTCAAACGTACAAAATCCAACTTATACTTTTGCTACTTTTGGTAATTACACCGTTACTCTCACTATTACGGATACCAACGGTGCTGTTGGAAGTGTAGCTCATGTTGTAACAATTCAGAAATTACCGGTAGCTAATTTTGCCTACACTACTCCTAATTGTAGCAACGATTCTGTTCAGTTTACTGATCTCTCCAGTACAGTTAATGGCTTTATCAGGTATTGGATATGGAATTTTGGCGATGGTTCGCCTGTTGACACTGTTTTCTTCCCTGAAGATCCTAACTTAAACCATGTTTTTCCTAATCCCGGAACTTTTATTGTCACATTATCGATAATGAATTCCGATTCATGTAAAAACCAGACTGCTCTTCCTGTAACAGTAATTCCAAGCCCGATAGCTAATTTTTTCTTTAATGGCAGATGCGAAGATCAGTTAGTTCAGTTTACCGATGCTTCATTTGCCAACGGGGCCGGCAATATAGTTGCCTGGAACTGGAATTTCGGCGATCCTTTCAGTGGCATCAACAATACATCAAATTTAACTGATCCTACACACGTTTTTGCCAATACAGGCACATACTTTGTTACGCTACTGGTTACAAATTTCAATAATTGTACCGATACCATTACAAAACAAGTAGTTATAAACCCACATCCTCCTGTTGACTTTACTTACACTGCAACCTGCCTTAATGAATTGACCTTTTTTAATCCTGATACTAATGTTATGAATGTTAGTTCAATTGGTACATGGTTGTGGGATTTCGGTGATGGAGTTACTTCAGGTGCTGCAAATACAGCTCATGCTTATACAGCTCCGGGTACTTATACGGTAACGCTTACAGTTACTGATATTCTGGGCTGTATGAATGTGATATCCAAACAGGTTGTAGTTCATGCCCTGCCTTTTGCACATTTCGATGCAGGTACTTCAAATTGCGCGGGAAGCACAGTTCAATTCAGCGATCAATCCAGCACTTCGTTTGGATATATTGTCCGGTATGAGTGGAACTTTGGTGATGGGAATACCCTGGTTGTAAACCATCCTTCGAATCCAAATATCTCACACTTTTATGCCTTTGCAGGAACCTATAGTGTAAGCCTGAAAATAACCGCATCCGACAGTTGTACCAATACAGAAACACAACTGATTGATATTCATCCTAATCCAGTTGCAAATTTCGATTTTTCAATTCCTACCTGTGTTGGAACATCAGTTGATTTTACTGATATATCCCAATTAAATGGTGCAGGTTCCATTGTTCAGTGGCAATGGAATTTCGGGGATCCTGGTTCAGGAATTCTGAATACATCATCAATAGCAGATCCTAACCATCTCTATTCCGCTGCGGGAACTTTTGTTGTGAAACTGGTTGTAAGTTCAGGAAATGGATGTACCGATACCGTAACCCGTAATGTTGTTGTTAAGCCGCTTCCTCCGGTTGATTTCAGTACCACACACAACTGCCAGAACAATGACGTTATATTTACTCCGAACGGCACAGTAATGAATCTTGCTACCATTGCAACCTGGTTCTGGGAGTTTGGCGACGGAGTGACCTCGGTTCTTCCAAATCCTACACATACTTACGCAACGGCCGGAACTTACAGCGTTATACTTACCGTTTTTGATACGGCTGGATGTTCGAATAATATTACTAAAACAATCGCTATCGTTCCTGAACCTAATGCCAATTTTTCATCGTCAACACCGGCATGTAAAGATTCGCAGGTTCAGTTTAATAACCTGTCATCAGCACCTGTCGGGTACATCGTAAAAAGCGAATGGAATTTCGGAGATGGAAGCCCTGTGGTTACAGTAACAGATCTTGCTCCGGTTTTTCACACCTATACCAGTTATGCAACATTTACTGTTACTTTAACTGTTACGACCAACGACAGTTGTAAGCGTACCAAAATATTGCCTGTTGTAATTCTGCCAAATCCGTCAGCAAATTTTTCATTCCTTACTTCCTGTGTGAATTCACCGGTACAATTTAACGACTTATCACAACCGGGTGCCGGAGGCCTGGCAGGCTGGTCGTGGAATTTTGGTGATCCTCCTTCAGGAACCAATAATGTTTCGACACTTAGCAATCCAACTCATATATTTACTGCCGCAGGAACTTTCCAGGTAACGCTTATCGTTTCCAATTCAGGAGGGTGTACACACACAATAACAAAACCAGTGCTTGTTCATGCTTTGCCTGCTGTTGATTTTACATCTTCGCCGGGTTGTGTTCAGGATTCGACTCATTTTATCAGTTCTACATTTGTTAATGCCGGTGCTGTTGTTTCCCGTCTATGGGAATTCGGTGATGGGTTCACATCTCCTGAAATTGATCCATATCATATCTATGGTGCATCAGGAACATTCATTGTGAAATTAACTGTTACAGATACAGCAGGTTGTGTTAACTTTATTACACATACCGTGGCAATTGTGCCTCCACCAACCTCATTCTTCCAGATTTCGACACAAACATGTGCCAATACCCCGGTTTTCTTTACTAATCTTTCCTCTACTCCTGGCGGAACAATAACTACTTATTTCTGGGAATTCGGCGATGGTTCGGATACGCTTATCAATGCGCCTGCAACAGGTAACATTTCGCATACATATACCGTAGCCGGAACATACACGGTTATTTTAACAATAACTACCACGTTAGGATGCGAAACTGAGTTCCCTCGCACATTTACTATCTCAGCAAGCCCGCTGGCTTTGTTTAATTTCGATAATACCTGTGCCGGCACTGCTGTAAACTTTAATGATCTTTCGCAGGTTAACTCAGGCACAGCTATTGTAAACTGGTTATGGAATTTTGGTGATCCGGGCTCAGGCACTAATAATACCTCGAACCTGCAAAACCCCTTGCATACTTACAATGCGCCAGGTTCCTATACTGTTTTGCTGCAGATCGGAAATGCTACAGGTTGTCCGGATACTTTATCAAAAGTTGTAACAGTGCAACCCAAACCCGGAGTAAATTTCACCTGGGCAAGCACCTGCCTCGGAACTACGACTCAGTTTACTACTAATACTACTGTTACCAATATTAATGCAGTGGCATCATACGACTGGGATTTTGGCGACGGAACGGCTCATAATACATCCCAGCAAAATCCGCTTCATGCTTATGCCACTACAGGCAATTATACTGTAATTCTAACAATTGTCGACACCGCAGGATGTGAGAATTCAGTTTCGAACATAGTGAATATTACGCCTCAACCGACTGCCCTTTTCGGTATTACAAGCGCGTGCCTGGGAGCCAGTACTTCCTTTACTGATCAGTCTTTTACTTCGAGCGGTGAGCCTATTACAAACTGGCATTGGGATTTTGGCTTAGGATCGGTTACCAACGATACTTCAAACCTGCAAAACCCATCCTGGATTTATACTACTCTTGGTGTTTATAATGTCAGCCTGATAGTTACATCACAAAACGGCTGCCAGGATACTACTATGCTATCATTACAGGTATTTGGCAATCCTACGGCAAACTTTATTTACACAGCGGCTCCATGCAAAAGTGGTGCTGTTTACTTCCAGGATTCATCGTTTAACCAACAGGCTACAATTGTTGGCTGGAATTGGGAATTCGAACCGAATCATTATTCAACCCTGCAGAATCCGGTATATAACTTTTATGCAACTGATTCCTGCTACAATGTTCGTCTCACTGCCACGGATGTAAGGGGATGTGTTGATACAGTTTTTAAAGAAGTTTGTGTGCCTGCTGATTTTGATTTCACTTTTGCTTCTTCGGCAACCTGTTTGCGCGATACTACATATTTCACGCCTCAACTGCTGGCTCCTTTAAATGATTCACTTGTATTCTTTAACTGGAATTTCGGAGATCCGACTTCAGGAATTTACAATACATCAACAGTAAGGTTGCCTTCACATTATTATGCAGTACCTGGTACTTACACTGTGAAACTGGAAGCGATTGATATTAATAATTGTGTTAAGGAAGAATATCGCGAAGTTATTGTGCATAAATTGCCTTTACCGGCATTCACTTTCACTGAGGGCATTTGCGACAGCACAATCTATTTCAACGAGTCTTCGTCAGGAAACGGTTCCAACATCAGCCAGTGGATATGGAATTATGGAGATGGAACCATTGATACGGTGTTTGCACCAAATTCTCCGGATTTATCCCACCTGTATAATGCTGCCGGAATATTCATAGTCAGTCTTGCTGTAACCAACCTGAACGGGTGTACCGAAATTATTGCCGATAGCAATATACTGGTGAAGCCATGCATGGATGCAAAATTTGAACTGATTGATACATTGATTTGCCAGAATAATATGTTGTCGTTTGCTGACAGCAGTTACAGCGGGCTTCCGACCGGTGAATGGTATTGGGATTTCGGGGATGGAAACGATACAACCTATTTTGTTTATACCAATCCTGTTACGCATGTATTTGAAACAGCAGGAACATTCACAGTAAAAATGCGGATTTCCACTGATGTATCAGGACGTATTGTGAGTGATTCAACTCAACTGGTTGTTTTCGTTAATCCTACACCGTTGCCTGATTTTAAGTTCGACCTTGTTTGTTATCAGCAGGATGCTGCGTTTACCAATATGACATCAGGGAATGGAACGCAGATCAGCAACTATAACTGGTCGTTTGGTGAACCGACTTCTGTTCCGAATGATACTTCTACATTCCGCAATCCAACGCACTTATACAATGCGCCCGGAACTTATGCTGTTCAGCTTATTGCAAAAAATACGATAGGTTGCAGGGATTCAATCCAAAAGCCATTAATAGTATATGGACTTCCTGATGCCAATTATGAATATACCCTTTCCTGTGCCGGAGATATAACATCTTTCACTGATTTATCGGTTTTAGCGGTTGCCCCGATTATCGACTGGGAATGGACATTTTCGGATAACAGTGGCGTTATAGGCAGGCGGGATGTGCCAAATCCTGATTTTATTTTTACTACTCCCGGCGATTACCTTGTAAACCTGATGGTTGCCGATACAAACGGTTGTGTTGATACAATTAATCAGCAAGTTACTACCTGGAGCATTCCAACAAGTATATTCACTTTTGCTGATAATTTTAATGATGTGCAAGGGCAGTTGCAATTTACCAATGTTTCAATTGATGCTACCAAATATTACTGGACTTTTGGTAACGGTGATGATTCGTATGGTGAAAATCCGGTTGCATTCTATCAGAATGATGGAACATACGACATTATGCTGGTAACCTGGAATGATAAAGACTGTTCGGATACTTTGACTATGGAGTATAGGTTTATGGTGAAGGGATTGTATATTCCTACTGCTTTCTCTCCGAATAATCCGAAAACCAGTATCCAACTATTGAAGCCTGTTGGTATAAACCTGGAGGAATATCAATTTGAAGTTTACGACAGATGGGGAAATCTTTTATGGAAGACTGATAAACTTGATGCAAGCGGCCGCCCGACCGAAGGGTGGGATGGACGCTATAACGGAGTATTGATGCAGGAAGGTGCTTATGTATGGAAAGCAACCGGGGTATTTAAAGATGGTACCATTTGGGAAGCTGAAAATATAGGAAATAGTGAAAACCTGCCAAAGGTTAAAACCGGGACTGCAACAATGATCAGGTAAAGGATTCAGAAACATAAAAGAAAGCACCTTTTAGGTGCTTTTTTTATGGCTAATTGTTCGAAAACTACAGATTGATGGGGCTTCAATGAATGAATAATCAGAAAAGTTTCTTGCCCTTTCCTCCAAATAAACCTCCTAAAAGGCCACGAACCAATGCCCGTCCTAATTGTCCGCCAACCTGCTGTGTTACAGTTCGTCCTACTACTTTGGTAAGGTCGCCGAACAATCCGGTACCGGATGATTTTGACCTTTCTTTTTCTTCCCTTGCTTCAATTTTGGCCCGTTCTGCATCTTCCTTCTCATGTATTTTGCGATCCAACTCATCCTGGTTTTGTTTAACCTGGTTGTTGATACGTGCCTGCAGAATTTCGAATGCTGATTCACGGTCAACATCTTTCTCGTAAACACCGGCAATAACTGAACGACGAATAAGCGAGGAACGATCCTCCGGTGCAATAGGCCCTATCTGCGCCTGTGGAGGAAGAATCTTTGCTTTCTCGACCATCGAAGGAATTCCTTTCTCGTCGAGGAACGAAACCAGTGCTTCGCCCACACCCAATTGTGTAATAACTTCTTCAACGTTTAGTTCCGGATTTGGCCTGAAGGTTTCGGCTGCGCTTTTTACTGCTTTCTGGTCACGAGGTGTAAATGCCCTGAGCGCGTGCTGTATCTTATTTCCGAGTTGTCCTAAAATTGTATCCGGTACATCAACAGGGTTTTGGGTGCAGAAATAAATTCCGACTCCTTTCGAGCGGATCAGGCGGACAACCTGCTCAACTTTTTCCGTTAGTACTTTTGGCGCATCATTAAAAAGAAGGTGTGCTTCGTCAAAAAAGAAAACCAGTTTTGGCTTATCCAAATCACCAACCTCGGGTAATCTTTCGAAAAGTTCGGACAACAGGTAAAGTAGTAATGTTGAGTAGGTCCGTGGAGCCATCATCAGTTTATCAGCAGCCAGTATGTTGATCATACCCAATCCGTTCGAATCAGTTTGCATAAAATCAAAAATATCGATCGCCGGTTCCCTGAAGAATCTGTCGGCACCCTGTTCTTCGAGTCCAATGAGTTCACGTTGAATTGCACCTATGCTTGCCGCAGAAATATTTCCGTAGGTTGTGGTAAATTGTTCGCGGTTGTTACCAGCATACTCACACATTTTTTGCAGGTCTTTCAGATCGAGCAGCAATAAATTGTTGTCATCAGCAATCCTGAAAACCAGCGTAAGTACACTACTCTGTATATCATTAAGATTCATCAGCCGGCTAAGCAACAAAGGACCCATTTCCGATATTGTAGTTCTCAGCGGATGGCCTTGTTCCCCGTAAAGATCCCAGAAGGTAACAGGAAAACTCCGGTGCATATAACCTTCAATCTGCAATTGGCTAATTCGATCAGTGATTCGCTGATTATCAACCCCGGTTTTGCTGATTCCTGAAAAGTCACCTTTTATATCCGACACGAAAACCGGCACCCCGATTGAACTGAAAGCTTCAGCCATTACCTGTAGCGAAACTGTTTTCCCGGTTCCGGTTGCTCCTGCAATTAAACCATGACGATTGGCCATTCGTGGATTCAGGAAAATTTCTATTCCTGACTTTGCGATAAGTAGTTTACCTTCTGACGTGATCATTTATTTCTAATTTTCATTGTTAGAATTATTAAATACAAATATAGAGAAACTTTTAAACCACGCAATTGCATAAGAAAAGTCATGCTACCTAAAAACGGAAGCATGACTTTTAGTGTAACTTATTACTAATATCCCAGGAGTTCTTTCGCAGCTGTATAAATGCGTTCCTGGTCGGGAAGAATTGCCTTTTCGAGAATACGGTTGAAACCAACAGGTGTAAATGTAGAACCGACACGCCGAACAGGAGCGTCAAGGAATTGGAATGCCTCGTCGGAAATCATGGCGGCAATTTCTCCTCCAAATCCTCCAAAAATCTTATCTTCATGAACTACCAGCACTCGTCCGGTTTTCTTCACACTCGCCATAATAGCTTCTTTATCAAGTGGAATCAGCGAACGAATATCTATGACTTCGATGCTTTTACCTGTTTCTTCCGCTATCTGGTTAGCAACGGCAATACTCATGTGGGTGGTATTCCCGTAGGTGATAATGCTCATATCATTGCCTTCGCGCCTGGTGCGTGCTTTGCCGAATGGAACCTCAAATTCGTCAGGCACAATAGTCTCTGCTACCGGATCATTATACAATGCTTTGGGCTCGAGGAACAGGGTAGGACCACGCGAGCGCATAGAAGTGCGAAGCAAACCAGCGGCATCATCAGCAAAAGAAGGGCATACAATACGTACGCCCGGGATGGCAGCCAGAGAACCTTCAATGTTCTGTGAGTGATATAACCCTCCGCCAATATACCCTCCTGAAGCAAGCCTTATTGTTATATTTGGTGAAAATGCGCCATTACTTCTCCAATAGTCGTGAGATAATTCGATATACTGCTCCATTGCCGGCCAGAAATAATCGGCAAATTCAGCACCTTCAACAACAATCCTGATTTTATCATCATAACGGCTCATCCCGTTTGCGGTTCCAAGAATATAATCTTCCGCAATGGGTCCGTTAAAAACGCGTTCGATACCGAATTCCTGCTGCATTCCTTTGGTAACATTAAAAATGCCGCCTTTTTCTTTGTTGGCAACATCCTGTCCCCAGAGAAATGTATCCGGATTTGCCCGGAATTCTTCTTTAAGTGTTTCGTTGAGAGCCTGAATAAACTTCAGGGAACGACCTTCTTTTTGATTGTGAAGTCCATCAGGAAATTTTACAGGAAAATAAGGTTCAGGCGAAACAAAGTTGAAAATCGAAGCCGGATCAGGATTGGGAGCAGTAAGAGCTTTACGGTGTGCTGCCATCATTTCTTTCTGAGCCTGATCGTCAATAACTGCTAATTCTTCTTCGGTAAATCTTCCGGAATGTATTAATATTATCCGAAACCTGTCGAGCGGGTCGCCGGCTTTAGCGCAATGTCTTTCGTTATCGTCGCGATACAATTCATGTTTGTCGGAATTCGAATGTGAATGAATGCGTACACAACTTGCATGAACAATAACAGGTTCCTGTTTTTCGATAGCATGACGTTTCGCCATTTCCATTGCATTTATTGAAGCAAAAATGTTTTTACCATCGCAATAAATGATTCTCAGGTTTTTAAATCCTTTAAAATTATCAGCAGCAAAAGCATTGGCAGTCTGATCGCGCTGAGGCACTGAAATACCGTAGCGATTATCCTGAAATACAAAAATCACAGGTAATTTCTCGTTACTTGCGCCGTTGATAGCTTCGTACACAAACCCTTCGGATGTGGATGATTCACCTTGCGAACTGATAGCCACGCCTTTACCACCATATCTTTTTATTGAGCGTGCTACACCCACTGCATGCAAAGTATGGTTTCCTGTTGCTGATGATACATTATGAATATTCCATTCGGGTTTTGCAAAATGGTTCGACATGTGGCGGCCTCCGCTTGCCAGGTCAGTTGCCTTCGAAATGCCGTTAAGGATGATCTCTTCAGCTGTAAGTCCAGCCGAAATGGCCGTGAGCATATCGCGGTAGTAGGGAAATAAATGATCGGTTTCATGATTAAATATCTGCCCGATGGCCAGTTGTATTCCATCGTGTCCGGCATAGGGAGCGTGGTAGGACCATCCCAACGCTTGTTTCAGGTAATTTGGTGCCCGCTCATCAAGTTTGCGGCCAAGCACCATCAGATAATACCATTTTTGTAGTGTTTCTTTGTCAATTGTATCAACTTTGTACTCTTTATGCTTTTCCATTCCGATAACTTGAAAATTTTCTGAAGTATAGGTAAAATAACGACTTAAAACCGATTTTGTTCGCAGTTTTTTATAATTTCATTAAACAAAAGTAAACAATATTACCAATTTAACCCCGGATGATGGTGTACATGCCATCGTCGCGAAGCCTGATTATGGTGGAGGGTTTTGCCCTGGTGAAGTAATCCTGCTTGTATAAAACGATATAATCAACCGAATTTCTTATTTCCATGGCAATCTGGCTGAAAACTGCCGGCGGATCGAATCCTGAAATGTTGGCTGAAGTAGAAACGATTGGCTTACCGAAACGGCGGATCAGTTCGTTGCAAAAATCATCTTTTACTATTCGTATCCCAACTGTTCCATCGCTCGCAACCACATTTTGAGCCAGTTTACGGGCGTTTGAATAAATAATTGTTAAAGGATTGGTTATACTGTTGAGCAGATCGC
Organism: Bacteroidales bacterium; assembly: GCA_038212135.1. Lineage (GTDB taxonomy): Bacteria > Bacteroidota > Bacteroidia > Bacteroidales > UBA4417 > UBA4417. Next base: position 12,096 of record JBBQUX010000025.1, read on the forward strand.
TGGTAATATCGGGTACCTTTTCGACATAAGTTGATAGTTTTTCAAAACTATCCAGTAAAATGATAAGGCTTTTAGCTTCGGTACGACTTTTTATCTGATATATTTTCTCAACAGCTTTGGTGTTGGTAGCGTCGCAGCCTATACCCCAGATGGTGTCAGTAGGATATAAAATTATCCCACCTTTTTTGAGGATACGTACGGCATTATCGATATCGGTTTCCATCTGGTTATTCATATATTGATCCGCTTTAGCAATTGAGTATTGTTAATAGATTGGGCACACAAGAAATGTTTTTCAGGACAGCTGTTATGTCCGTGAAGTCCGCAAGGCCGGCAGGAAAGTTCTGATTTGGACTCGACTATAACCGAATTATCTGAAAGAGGTCCAAATCCGAATGCCGGGACTGTAGAACAGAAAATCGCTGTAACATGAGCATTAGTTGCTGATGCAAGATGCATTGGAGCTGAATCGTTCACGAAATTCATCGCGGCTCCTTTCATAAGGACTGCTGATTGTAAAAAACTCAGTTTTCCTGCAAGGCTGACTATATTTGTTTTTTTTGCCTGAGTTATAATGTTATCACACAAGGCCTTATCATTTGGTGCGCCTAATAAATAAATTTGAATATTTTCATCCACTTCATTTATAAATTCAATCCATTTATCTATGGGATATTGTTTTGTGAACCAAAGAGATGCTGGTGACACCGTGATAAACTTATTTTGATTCCAGGGCTTAATGAAATCTTCATCTCGGATACTTGGGTAAAGTTTAGGTTTTAATGGAACACATGCTGTAAAATGACTGATAAGCCTATGATTACGGATTATTTCATGTTCATTTCGGCCTTTATGAGATATAAGATGGATGGATTTATGAGTAAACCCAAAGGAAAGTGGATTCTTAGTGAAACCTGAACGATATCTTGCACCTGACAAAACAGTAACTAATCCTGATGAAAAATGACGCTGAATATTTATTACTAAATCATATTGATTCGAATGTACATTTCGAATAATTTTCAACAAATTATAATACTTATTATGTGTTTTATCCCATATAAGTATTTCATTCATAAATGGATGAGTTTTAAACAATCCTTCAAATCCTTTTTTAAGGAGAAAGTCAATTTTACTTTCAGGGAATTGGGTGTGCAAAGTTTCAACCAGGGAAGTCGACAGAACAACATCTCCCAGGGAAGCAGTTTGTATTATTAATATTCGATTCAATTCTATCTTTTTTAGAAATTTCTTTTAATCCCTTTGAGTTAATTCACCGCCGCTTGCGGAGAAATTTGCCATAAGCGGAAGTTATTTTTATAGCCCGCTGCTTGTGGCGGGGTCATTCATTCCTATTGAATTCAATAAGATTTAGAAAAAATAATATTACAAGCCAATATTATGCCTGTATTCCATATTCCCTCAATGCTTCATTCAGCGAGGTCTTGAGATCGGTAGCCGGTTTGCGCTGACCGATTATAAGCGCACAACTTACCTGGTATTCGCCCGCCGGATATTGCCTGGTGTACGAACCCGGAATAACTACCGATCGGGGAGGGACAAAGCCTTTATATTCAATAGGTTTGCTGCCGGTAACATCAATTATCCGGGTACTTTGTGTAATTACAACATTGGCTCCGAGAACAGCTTCGGTACCAATACGGGCACCTTCCACAACGATGCATCGCGATCCGATGAAACAGTTATCCTCAATAATTACCGGTGCTGCCTGCACAGGTTCGAGCACACCACCAATACCAACGCCGCCGCTCAGATGTACATTTGATCCTATTTGTGCACAACTTCCTACGGTTGCCCAGGTATCAACCATGGTTCCGGCACCAATCCATGCTCCTATATTAACATAGGAAGGCATCATGATAACCCCTGGCGACAAATAAGCACCATAACGGGCAACAGCATGGGGAACAACGCGGACTCCAAGTTCTTTGTAATTATGTTTCAACGGAATTTTGTCGTGAAATTCGAGCGGACCGGCTTCCATCACTTCCATTTGCCGTAAAGGGAAGTACATGATCACGGCTTTTTTAATCCATTCGTTTACCTTCCATTCGTTTCCAACCGGCTCTGCAACGCGGATTTTTCCCTTGTCCAGGAGTTCAATTATCTGAAATACAGCATTTTTGCCTGCATCAGAATTAAGTTGTGAACGATCCTCCCAGGCTTTTTCGATGATGCTTCTAAACGGGTCCATAAAGTATTTTTTTCCAAATCAAAATTAGAGAATTTATGGAGATCATTTCCGAATGGGGCTTTATTTGTACATGAGATTACGTAAATGCCTTTCAGATGGCCATTTTTGGATACTATTTCTTTGTAATTTTGCCGCAAAAACCTGATTTGGGAAGAATAGTTGCTATTGATTACGGACAGAAGCGTGTAGGACTTGCTGTCACCGACGAACTCAGGATGATTGCTACTGCGCTGGCTTCGGTGCATTCGAAAGACGTAATTGCTTTTCTTAAAGAATATGTTGTGAAGGAAAATGTTGATTGTTTTGTTGTAGGGTATCCGCTTACCATGCAAAACACCCTTTCGGAGTCGGCCAGGTTTACTGAACCGTTCGCGAAACATCTGCAAAGGACATTTCCTTTAATCCCTGTTGAGAGAATGGACGAACGATTCACTTCGAAAATTGCTTCCGCCGCCATACTTGAATCGGGTGCAAGAAAGAAAGTACGACAGGATAAAGCCCTGGTAGATAAGGTAAGCGCAGTAATAATCCTGCAGTCGTACCTCGAAATGAAAGAAATGCAGCGATGAACCAATTCACTGCTATTGTGTTTGTATTAAAATAATAAATTATTCAGATTTAAATTCCATTTTCCGAACCATTGAAACTCTAAAACACTGAAACACTGAAACACTGAAACCCTTCAAACTCTTTCAAACTCTTCAAACTCTTCAAACTCTTCAAACTGATCAACCCATTAACGATTAAACAAAAATATGATTCTCCCCGTAGTTGCTTTCGGACATCCCAATTTACGCAAGGTGTCTGTTGTTATAACCCCTGAATATCCCGGCCTGCAGCAATTGATTTCTGATATGTGGGAAACCATGTATTTTTCAGTAGGTGTAGGTTTGGCAGCACCGCAGATCAATAAACAGATTCGCCTTTTTGTAATTGATGCGACTCCTTATGAAAAGGATCGTCCCGAAACCAAAGATTTTAAAAAGGCATTCATTAATCCTAAAATTATAGAAGAAAGGGGCGAGGAGTGGGCTTTCAGCGAAGGCTGCCTGAGTATTCCTGATATTCATGAGGATGTGATGCGTAAAAGTGAAGTGAGGTTGACTTATTACGATGAACAATTCGTTTTTCACGATGAGTGGTTTTCGGATATACTTGGAAGGATTATTCAGCATGAATATGATCACCTTGAAGGTGTGTTATTTGTAGATAAAATTCATCCATTGCGAAAAATCATGGTGAAACGCAAACTCCATGATATTTCGAAAGGCATTACAGATGCCAAGTACAAAATGATTTTCCCGCCTAAAAAACGATGATAGTTAAACAGTTATAACAATTAATATTTAAAAGCTATGAATAAAGGTTTGGCCTTGCTCACTTTTGTATCTGCCCTGTTTTTTTATTCCTGCTCTCCTTCGCGCGATAAAATGCTGGGTAAAATCACCCAAATGGAAGCTGATCTTAAAACCACACAAAAGGTTGATTCTACTGCAGTAAATGAATTACTTGGTGCTTACCAGAATTTCGCTTCCAGGTATGCTGACGACAGCCTTGCGCCCGAATATCTTTACAAGGCAGCCGGCCTGGCAGTTGGCTTTAACCACGGAGTTCAGGCCGTTGAGATTTACGAATCTATAATTATAACCTATCCGAATTATAAAAAAATACCCGAATGTTTCTTTATGGAAGCGTTTACTTACGAAAATACGATTGGAAACATCGGTAAGGCCAGTGAATATTATAATAAATTCCTTGCAAAATATCCTGATCACGATTTGGCCGATGATGCCCGGTCAGCTCTGAAATTCCTGGGAAAATCACCCGAAGAAATGGTGCGTGAATTCGAACAGATGAATGCTGATTCCCTGGGAACCACTGCAAAATAAGCCGGGATTATAATTTGAACGGAATTTGCTCTCACATTCATAATGAATGCCAGGTTCCAGGTTTCAAATTCCATGTCCTGCATCTGGCATATGACCTTCCTGCAATCTGGTATTTGAGATTAAGAACCTGAACTTTTTGTACTGAGAATTACAAACCTATTTATTTGCGCTTTTGGGACTGTTTTCCGAAAAATCTTCTGTTAGCATTGCTTTTAACCCGGATGCTTTTATGTCGAGCGAAAGCTCCCCTTCGCGGCAATAGGAGATACGCCCGGTTTGCTCTGATACAATAATTGCAACCGAATCATTTTTCTCAGTGATGCCTATTGCGGCACGGTGTCTTAAACCGAACTCTGCCGGTAAGTTCATATTTGCCGAAACAGGGAGTATGCATCGGGCGGTGGTGATTTTGTTATTACTGATAATCACAGCCCCGTCGTGCATAGGATTATTTTTATAAAAAATACTTTCAATCAACTGATCGGATATAATTGCATCCACTGCGAGGCCGGTTTCTTTAAACTCCGAAAGATCATTTTTTCGTGCAATAACTATTAGTGCGCCTGTAAGCGAATGCGACATGCGATGACAGGCTTGTACAACCGGATCAATATCAGCAAGGTTGCTGTCTTCGAAATGTATTTTCGAGAACAACGACCTGAATTTATTTCTGGTCAGGAATCCTGGCGAACCCACCGCCAGCAGGAATTTTCGTATTTCGGGTTGGAAAACAACTATAAACGCAATAAATCCTACCGATGTAAATGCACCCAGTAAATCACTTAGCAGATCCATCTGCAGTGATTTTACAAGCCGCCATATCACGAAAATGGCAAGAATACCCAGGAAAATATTGACTGCTGCTGTGCCCTTAAGTAGCTGATAGAGAAAGAATAGCAGCAATGCTACTAAAAACACATCGATAACGTCGAGTATCCTTATATTCAGAAAAAGTGGAATTATAGCAGCTATCATGTATCTCTTATTGTGTGCGTTGCAAATATACTTAATCCAAAGTCTTGGTGTATGCTTCGGCAAGTTTTATTACCTGAATAGCTTCTTTTACATCGTGAACACGTAGTATGTCAGTACCGTTTAACAATGCCAGTATATGCAAAGCAGTAGTTCCCGGAAGTGCATTGTCAGCAGTAATATTCAACAATTTGTAAATCATCGATTTTCGCGATAAACCCACCATTAAGGGGAACCCACTCTTTTTAACAATACTCAGTTTGTTAAGCAGTTGATAGTTATGCTCAATCGTTTTTCCGAATCCAAATCCGGGATCGAGAATCACCTGTGAAATTCCTGCGTTTTTCAAAACTTCAGTTTTTTGATTAAAAAAGCGGTTGACTTCACTCACAACATCCTCATAAACAGGATTTAGCTGCATGTTTGCGGGAGTACCCTGCATATGCATTAATATATAAGGAAGTCCGGTAGCTGCAACTGTTGCAATAAGCTCATTATCCATACTCCCGCCTGAGATATCATTTATTATTCCTGCACCGGCTTCCGATGCAAGTTTTGCTACTTTCGAGCGATAGGTATCGATTGAAAATACGATATCCGGATACTCTTTTGAAAGTAATTGAATTGCAGGCAGTAGCCGGAATAATTCTTCATCTTCAGTAACTTCTGCTGCTCCCGGTCGCGTTGACACAGCGCCAATATCAATAATCGAAGCTCCTTCATCTATCATTTCTCCGGTTCGGAAAATCCAGGCATTCTTTTCTGCATAACGTCCACCATCGTAAAAGGAATCCGGTGTTAAATTTAATATGCCCATAACCAGTGGCTTATCGATTTTCAGCACATTCTTGCCACAGCGCAGCGATTTATTTCCGAAAAAAGATGTAATTTTATCACTCCCAAAATGCATGGTTTCCTTATTGAAATTAGGTACAAAGTTATTGATTATATGCCCGAAAAAACCTTTCAACAATACGATAAAGTAACAAAAGACTGCCGAAACGTGTTTATGTCAAAAATGCACGATTACGGCACAGCCTGGCGCATACTTCGCACTACTTCCATCACGGATCAGATTTACATTAAAGCCAGCAGGATACGCAGCATTGAGCAAAAAGGTGAAAGCAAGGTGAATGAAGGGATAAAACCGGAGTTTATCGGCATGATCAACTATTCGGTGATGGCACTGATTCAACTCGAACTGGGCTCAGCCGAACAACCGCATATGGATGAAACGCTGGTAGGTTCAAAATACGATGCTTTCATTTCGATGGCCAGGGACTTGATGGCTGATAAAAACCATGATTATGGTGAAGCCTGGCGCCAAATGCGAATCAGTTCACTCACTGATATTATCCTTATGAAGTTGCTGCGCATCAAACAGATTGAGGACAATAACGGGCTTACCATCATTTCCGAAGGCCTTGATGCTAATTATCTTGATATTATAAATTATTCAGCCTTTGCGCTGATAATGTTAAATCAATAAAAACCTTTGGTATGAAATGGATTGCAAACTTTAGCAGGATTTTTGCTGGCCTTGTTTTTATTTTCTCGGGTTTTGTTAAAGGAGTTGATCCACTTGGATTCGCTTATAAACTTGAAGATTATTTCGTTGCCTTTAACTGGGAGTTTTTTATTCCGCTTGCACTTTTCTTCTCCATATTACTCTGTACTATTGAGTTCTCAGTCGGAGCAATGGTTTTGTTCAATCTTCGTATAAAGTTGGTTTCGTGGATTTTACTATTCATGATGCTTTTTTTTACCTTCTTAACCCTGAATGATGCTATTTATAGCCCTGTTCCCGACTGTGGCTGTTTTGGCGACTTTATCAAACTCACCAATTGGCAGACATTTTATAAAAACCTCGTTCTGTTGCCATTAGCTATCGTGGTTTTCGCTTACCGCCATAAGTTTAAACCATTCACCTCCAAAGGAAAGCAATGGATTATAGCAGGAATCTTTATGGGGATGTTTGCCGGATTTTCTTTTTATTGTTACAGCCATTTGCCTGTTCTGGATTTTACCGAATGGAAAACAGGTAATAAACTTTATCCGGATAATCCCAAACCGGTGAAGTATTTTCTTATTTACAAAAATAAGAAGTCAGGTGAAACCAAAGAATACCTTTCGCCCAATTACCCTTATAACGATAGTATCTGGATGTCGGAATGGGAATTTGACTCACAACGCGTGGAAGATCCTAATGAATATTATGGCAAGTCGCTTATAATCAGCGATACAACAGGTAACACTGTTACTGAAAGTATAATTCGGAATCCTGAATACCAGCTGATTATAAATTCGTACGATTTGGATAAAGCGGATCGAAAAGCATTTGTTAAACTGAATGAGTTTGTAGCAAAAGCAAATGCTGATAATATTCCTACTGCCGTTCTTGTAAGTTCACAACCTTCGGATATTGCCCGATTTATAAATGAAAATAAACTCCAACTCGACTTTTACACAGCTGATGATATTGTCCTGAAAACAATTGTTCGTTCAAACCCGGGTTTGCTTTTAATGAAAGACGGAGTAATCCTGAAAAAATGGCATGCAAATGATATCCCTGATTATGACTCTTTTAAAAAATCACTGCAAAAATAGAGATCATGACTTTTTAACCCCAAAAACCCTTCAAACTCTTCAAACCCGAAACCCTTCAAACCCTTCAAACCCTGAAACAAACCCATGTTCCGCTATACCCTTATCCGCCTATTGTATGGAATACTGGTTCTTTTCGGAGTTTTGACCCTGATATTTTTTCTTTTTAATGTTTTACCTGGCGATCCGGCCCGGATGATGCTGGGGCAACGTGCAGATATGGCTTCGGTTGAAGCAATTAACCGCGACCTTGGCCGCGATAAACCGCTCTCGGTGCAATACCTTGCTTTCCTTAATGATGTATCGCCTGTATCATTTCACAATACAATTGAAAAATCCAGTGCTTTTTTTTATGATCCTGCAAGATATGATCCTGCAATAAAGATAGTTAATGTTGGAAATTCAACTGTAGCTTTAAAAAAGCCATACCTGCGCCGCTCTTACCAAAGTAAACGTCCGGTTTCCGATATACTCTCCGAAGCGTTCGTTCCCACCATGGTTCTGGCTACAGTGGCTATGATTGCAGCCACAATACTTGGTCTCATTCTTGGGATTTTCAGTGCGCTCAATAAAGATGGATGGTTCGATCGCATTTCGCTTATTGTAAGTATTTTAGGCATGTCGCTGCCCTCTTTTTTTGCAGCTATAATTATAGCCTGGTTATTTGCATATGTACTGGCTGATTATACGGGTCTGAGTATGTTCGGTAGTCTTTATACAGTGGATGATTTTGGCCGGGGCGAATACCTTGATTTGAAGAATCTGATTCTTCCGGCAGTAACCTTGGCAATCAGACCTTTAGCAATTATAACTGAGCTTACCCGTAGCTCAATGCTCGATGTTATATCGCAGGATTATATCCGAACGGCAAAGGCCAAAGGACTAAGTTTATACAGAATAATCACACGCCATGCACTAAAAAATGCATTAAATCCTGTTGTTACTGCTGTTTCAGGATGGTTTGCTTCGCTGATGGCAGGGGCAGTTTTTGTCGAATATATTTTCGACTGGAAAGGAGTTGGAGTTGTGATAGTTGATGCTCTCGAAAAATATGATTTCCCTGTAGTAATGGGTGCGGTATTGTTTATATCGGTTTTACTCATTATTATTAATATTTTTGCAGATCTTATTTATGGAATGCTCGACCCGCGAATTCGATACGCATGAATGATAAAAATCAAACTTATATAAATATTAAAATCCAAGAAAATGAGAAAGAAAATTGTTGCCGGAAACTGGAAAATGAATAAGGATTTTCAGGATGCAGAAGACCTGATGTTCGAAATTGTTGATGAACTCACCGAAAAAGGTTCAGACGATACCGAAGTAATTATATGCCCTCCCGCGGTTTACCTCGAAATGAGTTCAGATATAGCTGCTGAAAATGGTTTCATGATAGGTGCCCAGAATTTGAGCCAATGGGAATCAGGCGCATATACGGGCGAAATTTCTGCTTCCATGCTTCATTCAATGGGAATTACCCATTCAATTCTAGGCCATTCGGAACGCAGGACTTATTTCGGCGAAACCGATAAAATTGTAGCCGCCAAAATTGACCTTGTCCTCAAGTATGGGATGACGCCTATATATTGCTGTGGAGAAGTTCTCGCAGAGCGCCAGGCAGAAAAACATTTTGACGTTGTGCGCGCGCAGGTTAGCGAAGCTTTATTCCATTTAGGTAACGAAGCTGTAAGCCAGGTAATTATAGCATACGAACCAGTTTGGGCCATAGGAACCGGGGTTACCGCTTCATCAGCCCAGGCTCAGGAAATGCATGCTTTTATCCGAAGTTTGCTTACCGAAAAATATGGTTCCGGAATCAGCCAGGAAATTTCAATTCTTTATGGCGGAAGCTGCAATGCACAAAATGCAGCCGAACTTTTTGCCAATCCTGATGTGGACGGCGGACTTATCGGCGGTGCTTCTTTAAAAGCTGCTGACTTCGTAACCATAGTGAACTCATTCAAATAAAATGGAGTATGTCGAAATGATATGCCATCCTGCCCAGGGCGCGCATACTGCTGAATTGCTGATGGCTATGCTCGCCGATACAGGATTCGAAAGTTTTGCCGAAAACGAAAACGGAACCTTATCGGCATTTATCCAGGCATCCTTGTATACTCCCCAATTGTCATACAGGCTTGGTTCGGAAGAATTTACCGAATTTCTTGACAGTTTCAAGATCGAAAGAATTGCCGATCAGAACTGGAATGCTGTTTGGGAAAGCAATTTCGATCCCGTGCTGATAGATGGCCGTTGCCAGGTACGGGCTCCTTTTCATGAGCCAGTGGCAGGCACGGAGTTTGATATTGTAATCATGCCCAAGATGTCGTTTGGTACGGCTCATCACGAAACTACCAAACTGATGATCCAATACATGCTGAGCCTGCAGCCTGATGAAAAATCATTGCTCGATATGGGTTCAGGTACGGCTGTTCTGGCTATCCTTGCCAGGATGAAAGGAGCCTTCCCGGTTACGGCAATTGATAACGACGAATGGGCTTATAATAATGCACTTGAAAATGTACAGAGCAATAATTTTCCTGATATCGAAGTTCTGTTAGGTGATAGTTCCCTTTTAACAGGAAGAAAATACGACATAGTTTTCGCCAATATTAACCGGAACATTCTGCTCAACGACATTCCTGCCTACAGCAAAAGCATGAATAACGGTGGAAAACTGTTTGTCAGCGGTTTTTATTCCGAAGACCTGCCTATGATTGAAGCAAAAGCCCATGAAGTTGGATTGAGGATCATGTCGAACCGGATGGATAACAACTGGACGGCTGCCTGTTTTACTCTGTAATACTGATTATAGGTAGATTTTAAGTACCTTTCGTAGATAACTTATACTCTCGCCTGCCTGAAACTGGTCAATATTATTTTTCAAAAGGAGCGTAACGAAGATTAAAGTTTAATAATAATCATAAAAATGCCCATAAAAAGAATTGCTCTCTTTGCATTTTTCGTCCTGCTGGTTTTTTCAAACCAATTGAAGGCACAGGAGCAAACTGCCGCTTTTTCAGCCGATACAACAAAGTTTATTGAAGAACTTACGACCCATTTCCGTCTGGTTGGCGATGCTGCCGAGGCTGAGTCAAAACTTGTACTCTCCGATTTTACGTACCAATGGACTTCGAACCTGCTTCTGCAGCAACAGAAAAAGCAGGTACAATCGGTCTGCATTGCGTTGAATGAGCAGAAACTCCAGGTAGCACCGTATTTTGTGATTTATTTAAAAATAATTACTTCGCTGGTCAGGCAAAATGCCGATCAGGGAACTTTTGATTTGTTTCATAAAAGTGTAAACTATTGCCTGAAAGCTAAATACTCATCGCGTACACTTCTCAAGTACCTTACTCAAACCGAATTGCTTATCAGAAGCAATGCTTTTATGGAAACGAATACCGAAGCCTGGTATGTTCGCAACGGGAGTTATAAGTTTGCATTCGACAGTGTTCCATATTTTGTTTTTTCATCCGGATCACTGGCTTGTGTTGTGCGCAACGACAGTGCATGTATTTATGAAACCAGGGGCAGCTATTATCCTATCAGCCAAAACTTTATTGGCAAAGGTGGAAAAGTATATTGGGAGCGAACAGGTCTGGGACGCGATGTTGTGTATGCAAAACTTTCGGATTACAGGATAGATACCCGGTCAATTACATACACAGCTGATTCCGTTTTGCTTTACCATGGGGGATATTTTAAGAAATTTCTGACCGGTAAGCTCGAAGATAAAGCCATGGTAGATATCACAGCCGAAAAGGCAACTTTCCCGAAATTTAAAATGAAAAAAGGCGATCAGGTGTATATCAACCTTTTTAAAGATGTTGAATTTTTTGGCGGGTTTAACCTCGAAGGTTCAAGGGTTATTGGGACACCTGCCGGCGACGGATTCTCACGTATCGAAATCAAGCATAATGATAAGCCTTTTATTACATTCCGATCCACAGAATTCGTAATCAGGCCCGATAGGTTTGTATCTGCAAGGGCTGCCGCTGTGATTTATTTTGAGAATGATTCTGTTTTCCATCCGGGACTACAGGTTCGTTACAGTTTGCCTAACAACGAACTGGTTATGAGCAGGGGCAATGAAGGTATCAGCCAAAGTCCGTTTTTTAACTCCTATCACCGGCTTGATATGTATTGCGGAGCAGTGTATTGGAAACTGAATGAGGATTTTATGAGCTTCGAAGATACAAAAGGCCTGAGAACGAAATCTGAAGCCTTGTTCGAATCATCAGATTATTTTTCTGCTTTTCGTTTTGACAAATTGCAGGGTATTGATGATATCAATCCTGCAATGCTGGTATCAGGGTATACACGGAAACTCAATACCGACAGATTTTATGCCGAAGATTTTGCAACCTGGGCTAAAAAGCCGGTTGAGCAAATCCGCGTTCAGCTTATTACCCTTGCCAATGCAGGCTTTCTTTATTATGATGTCGTTCACCAGTTAGCGGTTGTTCAGCCCAGGTTAAATGAATACCTGGCAGCTCGTTCAGGAGTTAAGGACAGTGATATTATCCAGTTTCAATCCTATGTTGAAAAAGGCTCAAACGCAATACTCGACCTGAAAAATCAAAGACTTTCAATTGAAGGTGTCAGGCAGGTGATGCTTAGCGACTCGCAATACGTTTATGTTGTTCCCCGCGATGGGAAAGTAGTTGTTACCAAAAACCGTGACTTTTCATTTACCGGGCGTGTGCATGCAGGCTTATTCGATTTGCTTGCCAATGAGTGTACATTTAATTATGATAAATTTTCAATCAGCATGCCTAGAATTGATTCGGCTATGATGATTGTGGCAGCCTGGAGTCCTAATTCCAACGGCTACAGGCCTTTCATGAAAGTTAACAATGTTCTGGCAAATATGAATGGCGAACTGTTCATTGATTCTCCCGACAGTAAATCCGGACGGAAAATGTTGCACCATTTCCCTTTGCTTATAAGTAAAGATACAAGTTATGTGTTTTTCGAACGGAAGGATATAGTAAATGGTGTCTACAAACGGAAAGATTTTTATTTCAGGGTTGATCCTTTTTCGATGGATAGCATTAACTCACTTCCACCAGGTGATGTGAAGTTCGACGGAACCCTGGTTTCGGCTGGCATTTTTCCTGATCTGATTGAAACAATAAGAGTTCAGAAGGATTATTCACTGGGCTTCAGAAGGATAATACCCGAACCAGGGTTACCTGTTTATGGAGGAAAAGGAAATTACGCCGACACTCTCATGCTTAGTAACCGCGGATTGCGCGGCTCAGGCCGGTTAAATTACCTGAGTTCGGTTACTGAATCGCGCGATTTTCTGTTTACACCCGATTCTACCTCAGCTAAGGTTAAAAATTATCAACTTGCCAAAGTCAGCGGACAATACGAGTTTCCTGACGCACAGGTTAATGATGCCTCAATAAAATGGATGCCTGCCCTTGATCTGATGACTGTGCAGAATACGAAAAAAGATTCAATAAGTATGTTTAATAATCATGCTAAACTTAATGGCGCACTGGCTGTTACGCCAACAGGTCTGAAAGGTAGGGGGCAGTTCACATTCGAAAATGCTGAAGTTTATTCGCAGACTTACAATTTCAAAACAGATGCATTTACATCCGATACTTCCGATTTTAAACTTTTAACAGATGACCGCAAGAATGAAGCACTTCGTGTTCATGTGTTTAAAGCATCAATTAACTTTGCCACCCGTAAGGGACATTTTGTTGCAACCGGGCTTGGTGCATTAATGGAGTTTCCTGTTATACAATATCAATGCGTTGTAAATGAATTTGATTGGCTTATGGATGCAAAACAATTGCAGCTGATTAACAAGACTAACTTCTCAAGGGAAGAGTACTACCTGATGAAACCTGAGGAACTTATTGCTTTCAAGCCGGGAAAAGAACTTTATACGTCAACTGATCCCAAACAGGATTCACTCAGCTTTTTTGCGCTTCGGGCTCTTTACGACTTGAACACCAACCTCCTTGAAGTTGAAGACGCCAGGATCATTAAAGTAGCCGATGCTGCCATATTCCCTGACAGTGCAAAACTTTCGATAGGTATGAATGGAAGGATTACCGAACTCAAACGTGCTGAAATACTTGCCAACAGAACCAGCTTGTATCACAAGTTCTATAATTCCAACGTCAACATAGCTTCCCGGAAACGATATACTGCAACAGGCTTATATGATTATACTCCTTCAGATGGTGATGTAACTACCCTGGAAATTAATAACATAGCTATAAACAGCAAAGGCGAGACATATGCTGAAACCAAAGTTTCCGATTCGATGAACTTTATGCTCAATCCGTATTTTCATTTTATGGGAAAAATGGGAATAAATGCATCATCGAAACTCATCTATTTTGAAGGTGGATATGGTTATGTGCATGATTGTGAAGCTTTGCAGCACGAATGGATCAAACTTCGTTCAGAATTGGATCCGAAAAATATTATGATCCCGGTTACTGATGATCCGGAGAATACCGGGAATGGGCAATTGCGTGTTTCAATCTATTATTCAACTACCGAAAATAATGTGAAGCCTGGATTTTTTGTACAGGCCGAGAATATTACTGATCCTGATATGCTCAGTGCCGGCGGATATGTAACTTATTTCCCGCAAACAGCAGAATACAGGGTAGCCGACAGTGCCAAATTAAGAAATCCGCTCCTGACCGGTAATATGCTTACCCTGAACACTTCGCGTTGCATGTTGACTGGTGAAGGTCAGATACTGGTAGGCACTAACCTTGGAAGGGTTCGAATGAAATCGGCTGGAGTAATCAATTACTACTCACTTGTCGATTCTACTTCACTCAACATGCTTTCAGCATTTGATTTTTTCTTTTCTGATGAAGCTTTAAAGGTTTTTGCTGACGCAATAAATGGTTCCGAATCAAAAGGTATTGATGTTACCAGGATCAATTATACCCGATCGTTGCGTGAATTTGTTGGTCAGGACGAAGCTGACAAAATTCTCACTGAATTAAGCCTTTATGGGCAATACCGGAAATTTCCCGAAGTACTAAATCATACCATGGTTCTCACGGGCTTGCAGCTTAGCTGGAATAAAGAATTACGTTCATTCATCACTACAGGACCTATAGGTATCTCCAATGTGGGTAAATTGCCAGTAAATAAACAAGTTAAGGGTTATGTGGAAATAGGCAAACGCCGGTCGGGTGATATTATCAACCTGTATTTTGAACCATCTGAAAATCAGTGGTATTTCTTTACTTATTCCAACGGGACTATGCAGGTGCTGTCGTCGAACAAAGCTTTTAACGATAAACTCGTAGGATTGAAGCAGGATCAGCGTGTGATAAAAGGAGAAAAAGGACAACCCTCTTACCAGTTTATAATTGGTACAGGAGAGAAAAAAGCTACATTCCTGCGTAAAATGAAGCAGGCTAATGGTGAGGAATAATTTGATTTAATTCGAATTTAAACTTTGGCTTTCCCATCTATCTGAGTTTACAAAGACATAATAACTTAGCCGGACTAAATAAATTCTTTTTTCCTGGTTCTCTTTCACAAGTTTAATTAATTATATAACTGATAATTATGAATGAATATCTACTGCTTATTACCGGGGGAGTGGTGGCTTACCTGATGGGGTCATTTTCATCAGCTGTATGGATCGGGAAATGGTTTTACAATACGGATGTCCGCATGCATGGCAGCGGTAATGCAGGGGCTACCAATACCTTCAGGGTATTGGGCACAAAAGCGGGAATCATTGTAATGTTAATCGATATTGTTAAAGCATGGGGAGCAGTAATGCTGGCTCATGTATTTGCAGGCGACAAACTCTCTTCTGAACAATTGCTTGATTATCAGATTGTATTAGGAGCTTTTGCAGTACTGGGGCATGTTTTCCCGCTCTTCACAGGTTTTAAAGGTGGCAAGGGTGTGGCTTCACTGGTTGGAGTTATTATTGCCTTGTATTCTCCTTATATTTTTTTAATCGTTCTTTGTTGGTTTGCGCTGATTTTTATACTTACAAAGTATGTTTCACTTGCTTCAATAACTGGTTCAATTCTGTTTGCCGTTTTAGCAATTTTCGTTTTTCACGAACAGAACACTTATCTTATTGTGCTGGCAGCATTAATTGCTGTATTTATTCCTTTGACACACCATAAAAATATCAGGCGTTTGCTCAAAGGCGAGGAAAATAAACTCACCTTCAGAAAAAAACAGAATTTATCCGAATAGTTCATTTAATGTTAATATCTTAGTAGCATCGAATTGTAAAATTCAGATAAAGTTCATAAATTTACCACATTAAAGTTGATACCTCTAAATAACTGAAATACAAAATACTATGAAATTTATAATTAATAGTCAGGCACTTCTGAAGAAACTTCAACTCCTTAGCGGAGTTATAAATGCGAACAATACGCTGCCTATACTCGATGATTTCCTGTTTGAGCTGGAAGATACTTCCCTTCGTATTACTGCTACCGATTTGGAAACCACCCTGATTATGATACTGGAGCCTTCAATGGCTGATGAGCCAGGGAAAGTTACTATTCCGGCCAGGTTACTTCTCGATTTCCTGAAATATTTGCCTGATGCACCCATTACTTTTACCATAGATGCTATTACGCTGGGTATCGAAATCCTTTCCACGGAAGGTAAATACAAACTTACCGGTCATAATGCCGAGGATTATCCTGAACTTCCTCTGCTTGATGACACTACCAATTTCGAACTTTCTTCATCCATACTTGCTACCGGAATATCAAAAACAGTCTTTGCAACAGGCAATGATGAACTCCGGCCGGCAATGGGCGGGGTATTTTTCGACATTATGCCGGAGTATATCACCTTTGTGGCAACAGATGCACACAAACTGGTCCGCTACCGGCGTAATGATGCTAAGTCGGGGATTTCTACATCCTTTATCATTCCACGTAAGCCGTTGAATGTGCTCAAGAGTTTGCTTTCGACTGAAGATGTGAACGTTCAGGTCGAATATAATGTTACCAATGCAGCTTTTTCGTATGAAGGTGTAAAATTATTCAGCCGCCTTATCGAAGGTCGCTACCCTGCTTATGAAGCTGTTATTCCGAAAGACAATCCTAATCGGTTAATTGTTGACCGAAGCTTGTTTATTAATTCAGTTAAGCGGCTTTCACCTTTTGCAAATCAATCCACACACCAGGTACGACTGCGGATTAACGGGCAGGAACTCCTCATGAATGCCGAAGATATCGATTATTCGAACGAAGGTGTTGAACGCCTTGCTTGTACTTATGAAGGCGATGATATGGAAATTGGTTTCAACTCACGGTTCCTGCTCGAAATGGTGAATAATCTCGATACGCCGGATATTTGTTTCCAGCTTTCCGGCCCTACACGCGCCGGGATTATTGTCCCTTCCAATAACGACAATCCCGACGAAGATATGCTTATGCTTGTTATGCCTGTTATGCTTGGGCAGAACTAAATCATAGTAATTGAATGCAAAAAAAAGCCCCGGAATATTCCGGGGCTTTTTTTGTATAAAAAGTCATATGTTTGAGAGATGCCTTTAAAATGTCAGTCTTGAAATGCGGAATCTGGATTGTTCATACTTTCAATAACTTCTCCTAATTCCATCCACAACAATGTTTTTTCATCAATGAGTTGAATCAGATCGTTGTATTTTATGGATAGCTCTGTAAGGCTTTCAGGTGATTCAGATCCCGAATTCATCAGTTCAAGCACACTATCCTTGTCCGATTCCCACTTGTGGATTTCCTTTTCAATAGTTTCGAAATCCTTTAGTTGCTTGTAGGTTGGTTTCGAGGCAGCTTTTTTCTGTTTGGTTGAAGGTTTCTCTTCTTTCCCTTCTTTTTCAACTTTTTGGGCAAGTTTCTGCTCCCTCATCCGCCACTGGTAATAGTCGGTATAGTTTCCGTAAAAATCCTTGATCTTTCCCTGCCCTTCGAACACAAAAACATGGTCGCAGAGTTTATCGAGTAAAAACCTGTCGTGCGAAACAATCAGAACACAGCCTGCAAAATCCTGCAAAAACTCCTCCAGGACTTGTAGCGTATAGATATCCAGGTCGTTGGTTGGTTCGTCGAGAATAAGGAAATTCGGATTGCGGATCAACTGCAGCAGCAGGTACAACCTCCTTCGTTCACCGCCACTTAAGGCACTGAAGTAGGCTTGCTGAACCGGATAACTGAAATCGAAATGCTGAAGGAACTGTGATGCCGACATACTTCCTTTAGTCAGTTGAATTTCTTCGGCTACATCTTTAACAATATCGATAACACGCTTGTCTTCATTTAATTGTAACCCATTCTGGGTATAATAACTCATCACTACGGTCTGACCAATCGAAATCCGGCCTTTATCAGGCTTTAACTGTCCGCTGATCAGGTTTAGCAGGGTACTTTTCCCAGTGCCGTTCAATCCAACCACACCTATTTTTTCACCTCTTTTAAAAATGTAGGTGAAATCATCAACTGCCCTGAAATCACCGAAATTTTTGCTCAGATTATTAATTTCAACGATCTTCCCGCCAAGACGGTTTACATTTACTCCAAATTGTATGCTTTTATCATCCCTGCGGAATTTAGCTTTTTCCTGTAATTCATCGAAAGAACTGATTCTGGCTTTTGATTTGGTTCCCCTGGCTTTTGGCATTCTCCGAATCCACTCCAATTCAGTGCGATAGAGATTTTTAGCCTTTTCGGTCGACTGATCTTCGGTGATTTGCTTTTCAGTTTTTTTCTCAAGATAAAAAGAGTAATTTCCTTTGTAGGTGAAAACCGAATTCTGATCCATTTCAATAATGGTATCGCAAACATTATCGAGGAAATACCTGTCGTGGGTTACCAGTAAAAGGCTGAGCGACTCGCGCGAAAGATAATCCTCAAGCCACTCAATCATTTCAAAATCAAGGTGATTGGTAGGCTCATCCAGCAATAACAAGTCCGGGCTACCAAGCAGTGCGCGGGCCAAAGCAATTTTTTTTCGTTGTCCGCCGGAAAGTGCTCCTACTTTCTGCGAAAGATCATTAATTGCGAACTGCCCTAAAATCTCACGGGCACGCGTTTCATAATCCCATGCTCCGGTAGCATCCATTTCGGACATACAATTATTTAGCCGCCTGTCACTCTCTGATCCAGGATTGTGCTTAACTTCCTCAAGCGCGAATTCGTAATCGTGCATTACTTTAGTTAAGCCAGTACCGGCTGAAAAAATTGTATCGAGTATAGTTTTTGACTCATCGAGTTGTGGATTCTGCTGCAGGTAATCAATACGGAGATCGCGACGGGTCGTGATTTTACCGGAATCCGGTGCTTCAATACCGGCAAGGATATGCATAAGTGAGCTTTTCCCGGTTCCGTTACGCGCAATAAGAGCAACTTTCTGCCCTTTGTCGATGCTGAAACTTATATTCCTGAAAAGTATTTTTTCGCCGTAAGCTTTTGATAAATTATCAACCTGAAGGTAATTCAATTATATAAAATGTTAGTGAAGTAAGAATTACAAAAGTAGCAAGATTGGCCGGATTTTGATTTAAAAGAATAGATGCTGAAATCCAAATTGGTATTTCTGATAAGCAGGCAAAAAAAAAGCTTCCTTTCGGAAGCTTTGGTACAGTGTTCAATGCTTAATTATTGCAACTTAACATTGATAGCTTTGGGACCCCGACGATCTTCAACAACCTCAAAGGTAACTAAATCGTCATCTTTAATCTTGTCGATCAGGCCGGTAACGTGCACAAAAACTTCTTTAGTGGTTTCATCATCAACAATAAAGCCGAAGCCTTTCTGCTGATTGAAAAATTTTACTTTTCCAGTAGACATTGTAATGGGTATTAGTAATTATTTTAATTGATAGTTGGAAGCAAAGATAAGATATATTTATAATAATTGTTAATTTCAAGGAATATTTTTTAAATAATTGATTTTCAGTCTATTGCAAATGTCAAATAATTATTTTATATAAGATATTGATAAACAAGAGATTAAAAAAAATCAATTTTTAACGTTTTTTGTGACACTATTGCATTTATTCTTCCAATAGCCATTCAAATACGTTTTTTGCATCATCAGCAGAATTTCCACAAAACAGCAACTCTGCTTTAAAGCCTTCACAAACAGCTGGCCTTAGGGGATCATAGAATATGGCACACTTTAAATCTTCAGTCAGTTGTATGCACCTTACACCCGCAGGTTTCCCATCAGGCATTCCGGGTATAGCGGAACTTATTGAAGGGTAGATGCAGCAAGCACCACAATGGGGTCGGCATTTCATGGTATTGGATATTGGCGATTTACGATTTTACAGTGAGCGCAGTGGAAGCGTTACGATGTACGGTGTACGAATTACGAATTAAGTTTTATGATGTACGATTTTGGATTTGGGATTTTGAATTTGTCACTTGGAACATAAAATTTTGAGCGAAGGGTGGGAGTGAAAGCTCAGAAAAAAATCAGGAGCCAGGTTCCGGGAATCAGCTTCCCTGAATTCTTGACTCCTGAAGATGAGTGACCTATTATAATTCAGGACCGGCAGCTACAAGGCGTTTGCCTTCGTCATTGTCAGTGTATTTTGCAAAATTATCAACGAACATTTTAGCCAGATCCTTAGCTTTTTCAGCCCAAACCGTTTTTTGCTCATATGTGTCACGCGGATCGAGTACAGCAGGATTAACTCCATGTAATTCAGTAGGAACTTCCAGGTTGAAGAAAGGAATCATTTTAGTTGGCGCATGATCTATCGAACCATCAAGAATTGCATCAATGATGGCACGTGTGTCTTTAATAGAAATACGTTTTCCTGTTCCGTTCCACCCGGTATTAACGAGGTAAGCTTTTGCACCTGATTTTTCCATTCTCTTTACAAGTTCAACGGCATACTTAGTAGGATGCAGCGAAAGGAATGCATTTCCGAAACAAGCCGAAAAAGTAGGTTGTGGTGAAGTAACACCGCGTTCGGTACCAGCAAGTTTTGCTGTAAAACCTGACAGGAAATGGTATTTAGTCTGGTCATCAGTAAGCTTCGAGACCGGAGGTAATACACCAAACGCATCGGCTGTAAGGAAAATGACTTTGTTAGCATGTCCACCCTTTGAAACCGGCTTTACAATATTTTCGATATGGTAAATAGGGTAGGAGACACGTGTATTCTCGGTTTTGGATCCATCAGCAAAATCGATTGAACCATCCTCTCGAACAGTTACATTTTCGAGCAATGCATCGCGCTTTATTGCATGAAAGATATCGGGCTCATTTTCTTTACTCAGGTTGATACATTTGGCATAGCAGCCACCCTCGAAATTGAAAACTCCCGCATCGTCCCAGCCATGTTCATCATCACCAATCAGAGCACGATGAGGATCAGCTGAAAGAGTTGTTTTGCCGGTTCCTGACAGCCCAAAGAAAATTGCTACATCGCCATCTTTACCCATATTAGCCGAGCAGTGCATGGATGCAATTCCCTGGAGTGGCAAATAATAATTCATCATCGAAAAAATGCCCTTCTTCATTTCACCGCCGTACCATGAGCCTCCGATAAGCGACATCCGCTCTGTAAGATTGAAAACCACAAAGTTTTCAGAATTCATTCCTTGTTCTTTCCAGTCGGGATTTGTGGTTTTCGAGGCATTCAATACGATAAAATCAGGCGCGAAATTCAGTAGTTCTTCATCCGAAGGGCGAATAAACATATTTTTTACAAAATGAGCCTGCCAGGCAACTTCAACAATAAAGCGTACTTTCAATCGTGTATCAGGATTAGTGCCGCAATACGCATCCATTACGTACAACTTCTTGTTTGATAGCTGTTTCTGAGCCACAACTTTCAGGTGATTCCATATCTCATCCGAAACCGGTTTGTTATCATTTTTGCCAATTGTTGACCACCACACGGTATTTTCAGATATCGCATCCTGAACAATATATTTGTCCTTGGGTGAGCGGCCTGTGAATATACCGGTATCAACATTTACTGCTCCAAGATTTGATAATTTGCCACGTTCGAATCCTTCGAGTTTGGGATCCATTTCGTGCTGATAAAGATCGTCGTACGCCAGGTTGTAATAAACCTGTTCAACCCCTTTAATTCCGTATTGTTCAAGGTCAATACTGATTCCGGGCCTGTTTGCTGCAATTGCCATGAGTTTTGCTGGTTTAAAATTTTGGTTGATATTTTGGGTTAAAATGGAAATAATTTATAATGAACAAACAAACATATTTCCATATGATTGGTAGGGGCAAATATATAAAAAAAGGGATAAAAAAAATATTGCTTTTAAAATTGTCATTTCCCTTTACAATATTTACTTCTGCCTTTGCGAAGACGATATTTCAGGCTTTCGTGAAAACGAGTACCCCGTTTTGTCCGCCGAAACCAAAGGAGTTGGAAATCGCTGCTTCAATTTTTACTCTTCGGGCTAAATTGGGTATTACATCCAGATCACATTCAGGATCTTTTTTCTCATAATTAATGGTAGGTGGCAGGATTCCATAATGAATCGCCAGAACCGTGGCGGCTGCTTCAATGGCTCCGGCTGCCCCTAAAGTATGCCCAATCATTGATTTAATTGAACCAACGGGAACTGGAAGGGAACCAAAAACGTTCTTAATAGCCAATGTCTCTGTTTTATCATTCATTTTGGTTGAAGTGCCATGAGCATTTATATACCCAATTTCTACCGGTGAAAGGCCTGCGTCCTTTATGGCAAGTTTCATAGCCTCGGCGGCCCACAATCCACTGGGTTCAGGAGCAGCTATTGCGTAAGCATCGGAAGTCATCCCAAATCCACTAATCAATGCAAGTGGTTTTGCATTTCTTTTTTCGGCATGTTCAAGCGTTTCCAGAACAAGTACACACGCTCCTTCACCCATCACAAACCCATCCCG
>JBBQUX010000026.1:0-34103 GCA_038212135.1 Bacteroidales bacterium
GCTGTATCCATTTGACCAAAAGTAAGTACCGGATTTGCCGGTAAAGTGATAACTCCAAAACACAGCGGCAAATATTACGTAACTGGCGTAAAGCATACAATTGATGCCACATCTCACAACATGGACCTGGAACTGGCCCGGAATGCCTGGGGTAATGAGAGTGGTGGCACTGGCAGCATATTGAGTAGTATATTTTAATCTTTCAGAATACCATAGTTTAATTCTGACAATATAAGTTAACAGATAGATCGGAAAGACAAAGGGTAAGGGTAAGGTTGAGCAAGTGCAACTTCAACTTCAACCTCAATCTCAACCTCAATCTCAATCTCAACCTCCTCAACCTCAACCTCAACCTCAATCTCAACCTCAACCTCAACCTCAATCTCAACCTCCTCAATCTCAACCTCAACCTCAATCTCAACCTCAATCTCAACCTCCTCAACCTCAATCTCAACTTCAACCTCAACCTCAATCTCAACCTCAACCTTTTTTTTAAGTGGAGTATAAAATAAAGTTAAAGAATGGCCACCCAGGATCTTGACCAGGTTTTAAATTATATCAGAAACCGCTTCTTTGGTAAATACCGTGGGTTGGTGAGAGATAATGACGATCCGACGCACCGTGGCAGAGTGAAAGTTCAGGTTCCTGCTGTGCTCGATGATCTCGAAGTCTGGGCAATGCCTTGTCTTCCCATGGCAGGCGATAATATAGGTATTTATACAATCCCTGAACCTGGTTCTGGAGTGTGGGTCGAGTTCGAGGGAGGAGATCCTTCCTATGCAATCTGGACAGGCGGATTCTGGGCCGATGGGGAAATTCCTCAAAATGAAAGGGCTGAAGAAGCTACCCCTTCCCTTCGCATGATTAGAAGTAGTAAGGGGCTCATGATAATTTTTGACGATGACGCCGAAAAAATAACTCTTAGTGATTCGAATGCTCATAACATCATGACCATCGAGGTTCAGTCGGGGAAGATCAGGATACAGGCAGATTTAAAAGTAGTTGTGGAAGCTCCCCAGATAGAACTGGTAGAAGGTTCATCTCACCCGTTAGTATTCGGAGATGATTTACTTCAATTTCTAAACCAGATGATTCAGACATTTAATTCACATATGCATCCGGGAGAACTGGCTCTGGGTGCTTTACCGGTCACTCCTATGATCCCCGTACCACCCATGGCTCCTGCCACACCAAGTCTGTTGTCAGTAAAAGTAAAAACAGGATAAAACAGAGTTCAATGGCCGATTCGATTAATGCTGAAAAAATGGCGCAGGCAATGGAAGTTGCATTTGCTGCTGAGTGGCCCAATGCAATGGGTGACGCGGATGTTCCCGGCACGAACCAACAGATGCACCTGATGTTTCTGGCTATTGCCGAAGGAATCGTTACCCATTTGAAAGCAAATCCTGAAGCGTTTAAAGTTACCGTGACCCAGACTGGTTCAGGAAATAATTATACAGGCAATGTGACAGGCATAGATTGAACAGTAGAGTTTTATCCCGAATTGAATGGCATTGTTTTGTTTGGACAGAAGACCGAAATCAGAAGCCGGAAGAAAATGCTCACTTGATTTTTCTTCCGGGCAATGGTAAATAGTGTCAGTAAGAAAAATCAACATTTTACATATAAATGCTCATTTTCTTAAATTTTAGGTTTGGTAAACAAAACTCAATCTTCTGTGCACGAGGGCTCTCCCTTTCCGGTTGCTGAGTTAAGCCGAAGCAAAGGGGTGCGCGTGGGCAGAACTCATTTTTAACTCGTTTTCTTATTCATTACTTCGTTAAATTTTTGCATTAAACTGAAAATAAAATAGTTATAAAAAAGTTAGTTAAATTCAAATGATTGAAAATCAGTTCTTTGCGTCTTTGCGTGAGGCAAAAAAATAACGCACTATTGTTATTGACTAAATAGAGTAATGGTAAATAAGTTAAAGTCAGGTATTTGTCCAAAATAGTGTTACTTGAATGGAAAAATATAGTTTGGAGTTACTTCTGGCTTCCGGCATTTCTAATTGACCCAATAAATTAACAGTAGAATTCATAGTTGTATTCCCTGAAAATATGAATCAACGCATCCACAGCATACGCTACCCATTTGCTATCGACAAGGGCCTGGGCACACTCGCCGAAGAAACCGATTATAGCCGCCATGTAGAGCAAATGATCCGCCAGGTGCTGTTTACCAACCCCGGCGAAAGGATCAATCGTCCTGATTTCGGATGCGGAATCCGCAGGATGGTATTCGCACCCAACAGCGATGTAAGCGCAAACCTGACACAGGTAATTATAAACCAGGCTCTGGAAAGATGGTTGGGCACATTAATCGAAGTTATTGATGTTCAGGTAACAACAATTGATGAGAAGCTGGAAATAAAGATCGTTTATCTTTTGCGTGCACGTCAGGAACGACGTTATCTTAACCTTGAAGTTACGCTATGAGTACTGCACCTGACCGTATTACTAAGTTGCTTTTGCAGAGCCGTGTAACCGGGATCGACTTTATTTATGTTTATCCCAACCAGATGACACTGGATGTGTATTTTCTACGTCCGGTAACATCGCTCGATAGTCCTCTTCCGGGCAGCATAACAACTGATGATATCAGCATTTACAGTCCTGAATCCACATTACCCGAAATTGCGGTTGAAGCAATTATTGCATGGACAACTGTTGACGGCCAGGATGTACTTCGTTTAAAAACCATCCAGAGAGGCGATTTTTCATTATATATGTTGAAGATTGAAGATCTGAGAATTGATCCACATTTCAATGATATCAGTTTTAGTTTTAAAGCAAGCTGCCCGAGTGATCTTGATTGCAAACCTGCCGGCCACGAATGCCCTCCTGATGAGCTTGTGGATTTCCCTATCGACTACGAAGCCCGTGATTTCTGGAGCTACCGCCGGGCCTTACTCGATTTTGCTTCCTTGCGTTATCCCGATTGGGCTGACCGCCTGGAAGCGGATGCGGGCATAATGATGGTGGAACTGATAAGTGCATTGGGTGATGAAATGTCCTACTACCAGGATCGTGTCAGTCGTGAAGCCTATCTGGAAACTGCTACCCAGCGGCGTTCCGTCCGCAGGCACGCCCGTTTGGTTGATTACCACATGCAAGACGGATTGGGCGCAAAAACCTGGCTCGATATTACCGTAAATGCAGGAACGGCAATGATTCCAATAGGAACAAATGTTTTTGCCCTTGGTGATGATAATACACAATCCGATTTCGAAATAGGGAATGGTATTGGAGAAACAACTGTAGTCAATACATACCCTGTTAATGCAGCCAACAATGAATTTTTCCCCCATTTATGGGATGAAGATGAAACCTGTCTGCTGGTTGGTTCTACAGAATTATACCTGGATGGACATCATGCCGCTCACCTGCCTTTTGATGATTTTCCTTCAAATAAAAAAGCCGGTAAGTGGGTTTTATTGCAAACTAACTCTTCCGATCCGGCTCAACCCGCGAGGGCGCAACTGGTTCGGTTAACAGAAATAACCGACACAACCGATCCCGTTTTTAATCAAAATATAACGCATATAGTCTGGGAACAGGAACAAGCCCTTCGTTTCGAATTTGATCTTACAGTACTTACTATAAGGGGAAATATGGTACCTGTTACAGCCGGTAAAACCCTGACAGCATATTTTGTTGTTGACAAATCCCTTAGCTCGCAAGCACCTGCCGAAGGAACTGTTAACAGGCAGGGTCATGATAATTCCTCTATCCATCTGTTCACACTTCCTCTTTCACAAAGCCAGCCTCTGGTTTACCTCGGGGATGATCCCCTGCTGGCCAATGCCCCTGAAATCAGTTTGGAAGAAGTTGATTTTGATACGGTTACCGGCTCGTGGAAGTCAAAACCTTTTGCAGCAGCCTGGATATATACCAATGCTTTCGTGGGAATTAATTCTTCAAAACCAGGGGATAAGCATTTTACGCTTGACGATGGATCATGGCAAAGGGTGGCGGGATATCAACGGATAGGAGCTGAAATTGAACACCGCGATTACGCAATGAACAGCGGAGTAACCATCCGTTTTGGTGATGGTGAATTTGGAAGAATTCCTGATAAAGACACTATTTTCAAAGTGACGTACCGTTTAGGTGGAACCAGGAGAAGCAATGTTGCCCCTGCCACCATTAAACATTTTTCATCAGCAGTTCCGGGTGTTACTGCAATCAACCCATTAGCGGCAACAGGAGGGATAGACGCAGAAACATATTCGGAAGTCAGGCAACTGGCACCGGAAGCTTTCCGGGCATTAACCTTCCGGGCAGTGCGCCCCGAAGATTATGCCGAAGCCGCTGAGCGATTGCCCTGGGTACAGAAAGCTGGAGCTGCTTTTCGCTGGACGGGTAGCTGGCTGACTGCCTTTGCAACGCCTGACCCTATCGGAAAAATAACGCTCGAAAAAGCTGAACGCAAAGACCTCACCGGCCAGTTAAACCGGTTCCGCCAGGCTGGCCGCGAAATAAATATTATGGATCCGGAGTATGCCAGTATTGATCTCGAAATTGACATCTGCGTTTCGCAGGATGCGTATCCCGGCCAGGTGAAGGAAAGAGTTTACGAAGCCCTGATGGGTAAAAAAGGATTGCGCCCCGTACAGGGATATTTCTCACCCGACAGGTTTACTTTCGGAACATTCCTCGAACGCCCGACCCTCGAAGCGGCTATTCAGGGTGTTACAGGAGTTAAAGCAATCGAAAAAATAAGTTTCCGGAGAAGGGGATGGTTCGGTTGGCGCGAATTTACCGAGCTCAGTTACGATCCTGGTAAAAATATCATCATCCGGATTGCAAATGACCGCCTGCACCCTGAGCGGGGAATACTAAAACTATATACCCACGGAGGATTATGAGTTGTATTCAATGTGCTGATAAAAATCAAAGCAAGGTAACGGATCAATATCCATGTGCCTGCGACCGGTTTGTTCACCCTGTTCCTTTAAATATAGCTGCCGGCCTTGATAAATTGCCGCGCCAGATCGCTACATTCCCCGAATTCCGCAGGGCAATGCTTAAGTCAATAAAGGCGGAACAGGTTGAGATTATTGATAAGAATAATACACTCGTCAAAATTATTCCGCTTTCCGACTGGCGGGCCAGAGATAAGGACGATTTCGGTATCATGCTTTTGGAAATGTGGGCTTACATCTGCGATTCCTTGTCTTTTTACGATGAAGTACTTGCCAATGAAGCCTATTTAAGAACCAGTTTTTTACGGCCTGACCTCAGGCGACTGGTCGCATTACTAGGGTATTTGCCAAGGCCGGCCATTGGCTCAGTTGTTGAACTGGCAGCTCTTGCAGAAGGCAGACTTCAGCTGAAACTGCCAGCTGGTACAGCTTTTCGTTCCGGTTCGTTCGATGGAAATCCACCTCAGGTTTTTGAACTTGATAATGATACGTTCATTCATCCGCTCACTAACCGCTTTGGCATAGTTGCACCTCATAGCGGAACGATTATTACTGATAATCCAACTTTTGTCCTTGTAAACCTGAAAGGAGAAATTAAGGAAGATACTTTATTGTTGCTGATAAATAAGGCTGATGATGCTCAAACAAGTGCTGTTACAGTGAAAGTATTGGAAAAATATTTCGGTATTGATGACAGGCAATATAACAAACTCAACTTTACTTCAGGTACGCAGCTTAAGCAAGGTGCACTTTTAGAAAATCTCCAGTTGCTGAAACCAACCCTTACTTCCGGTTTGTGGACGGTAAGCGAAACGGCTGAATCCCTGAATAGAATCAAAATCACTCTTAATGTTTTAAACCACCAGGTAAAACCTGAGGATTTTATACTCATGGATTACAAGGGCGATAAGAGGTGGTTCCAGGTAGTTGAAGCAGCTGAAGAGATGAGGTATACTATGCCCGCAACCAATATAACGATTAACGGGAATATTTTCAATATGCCTGGTATTAAAGCACCTGTGACAGTATTGACGCTCGATGCGCAAGTTAACTCAGCTGACAGGAAATCACCGGGAGCAGTGGATTGGACATCAGCTTACTGTGCCGGCATAACGGTTTATTTCGGTATGCAGCTTATTGCAACAATTATTGATGAGCCTGATAAGATGCTTACCGCTGCTGATCAGCTTTATATTAACAATTCTTTGGAAATACCAGTTGAAGATCACACTTCTTCCCGATTCTTACTGCAGGATAAAAACACTTATGGTGTTGGCATTAACGGAAGCATTTCTTATGGTCAGAATAAACTTGTGCCCGACAATGCTGATGATTGGTCGCAGGAATTGACGTCTCCGGTCGAAGTGTATGGCAATGTAATAACGGCATCGCGGGGCGAAAAAGTTACGAATGAAACTTTGGGAAGCGGCAACGCATCTATGGCCAACCAATCATTCAAACTGAAAAAGAAACCTCTTACATATCACCTTTCGATAACATCAGATACGGAACAACTCGTAAAAAGCACATTGGAAGTGTATGTAAACGGAATAAAATGGACCGAAGTTCCCAGGTTCTTTGGCAAACAGGAAGCTGAGGAAATTTATATTGTCAGGCAAAATGATGAAGGAGAGTCATTGGTCACGTTTGGTGATGGCATCAGGGGGCAACGCCTTCCGTCGGGCTCCGGTAATATCATCTGCAGTTATCGCTTTGGTGCCGAAGCTGCATGCCCTCCTGCAGGTTCAGTTACACAGATTGCCAAACCGGTAAAAGGTCTGAAAAGCATCAGGAATGTCCTCGCTGCTTATGGGGGTGCCGATGCTGAAGATCCTGAAAATTTACGTACGTATGCACCTAAATCAGCACTGTTGCTGGGCAGAGTTGTATCCATGAAGGACATGGAAGCCCTGGCAGCAAGTTTCCCGGGTGTGCGTGCCGTTCAATCGGAATGGCGGTGGGATAAAAACAAACAATGTGCTGCAGCCCATATTTTTTATATCGGGGAGGTTACTTTAAAGGCTTCTTTGTCCGAAAAAATCCGCAGTTTCGCCGATCCTACTACCCCGATATCTATCGAAAATGCCAAATCCAATCCCCTTTTCCTTTCACTGAATATAAAGATTGATCCAAAATATAATGAGGAGGATGTTGTCCGCGAAGTACGTTCGGCACTGCTTGATGCAAATAATGGATTATTGGCTCCCGAAAACATAGGCATTGGTTTACCCTTATACCGGAGTAAAATTTTTAAAGCAGTTCTGAATGTTAAAGGAACTATAACTATTCAAAGTATTTATTTTGGAACTGTAAATTTCACAGACTTCGCAGTTATTCCGGGAACAGGCTTCTATTTTGATATTGAACAAGGTTCGCTAATCATTAACGGGATAGAAAATTGAGACTATACCATGGCAGAAGACTTATTTGAACAATATTATACCGAGAAGCTTTGGGAAGCCATCCCTTCAATTTACCGTCATGAGGATGGTTTAGCTGAAGAACCGGGTGTGCTTAGAGCTGTTGTGCAGGTACTTGCCAGGCAGGCAGCCATTGTAAGGCGTAGTCAGGACAGTTTGTGGGACGATCAATTCATTGAGTTTTGCAGCGAATGGGCAGTACCCTACATCGGCGATCTGGTTGCAACCCGAATGTTGTCCGATAAAAACAAAAGAGGCAGACGTGTTGATGTTGCCAAAACGATTTATTACCGCAGGCGTAAAGGAACCCCGCGAATACTCGAAGAATTAATAAGCGATATCAGCGGATGGGAAGGCAAGTTGGTTGAACAGTTTCAAAAACTCGCCCGGTCGCGGCATGGGCTGGATGCAAAACCAGAAACACTGGCCGGTAAATTTTCAGGAACCTTACCGGGAGGATGGGCCGATTTGCGCAATCCTCGGGCAAGTGAATTAACCAACGGGCCGTTTGACGAATTCTTTCATACTACTGATGCACGTAAGCACAATGGGTTAAATGGCCGCTATTCCATCCCGAAACTGGCATTTTATTTATACCGTTTCAACGCCTGCGAAGCTGTTGATGTAACACCCTTTTCTCTGGGTAACGGATTGCATTTTGGATTTGATCCTTCCGGCAGAAAAATACCTCTTTTCAGTAAATCTCAACGTTCTTCGAACCCGGATTGGAACTCATGGAATCCGGCAAAAGAACCTGAATTGCCTGCTCCAATCCCGTGCAGGTTATTGGGTGATGCGGTTTATCTGATCACCGAGGAAATTATCCATCATTTAACTAATCAGGTTATTCCTCTAAGTATAGCAGCAGCCACGGAACTTCGGAAGATCGCAGGCATGAGTTTTAAAAATGAAAGTAGCCTGATCATTCTAATAAATTCCTTTCCAGCCATCATAAAAGCCGAAATCTTAAATCCTGCTGTTTTATTGCCATTATTGTCCTTAGCACTTGTAGAAGATTGCGGTAAAAGCATTTTACTTCCCGATGCTAAATCGGTAATAAGTAATCCGTTGGAGACTAATTCCATACTGGTCGGATTTGAATCTCCAGCAAGTACTGTATTTACTACAGAGCGGATTTCTGCAGCCAATCTTCAGCCCTGGCCGGCTGCAATAAACAAGGAACTTGCAATTGATGCCGAAAACGCTTGCTTCATGTTGCAGTCAGCCCCTACAGCTGAGCAAAACATATTTATCGCATATCATTACGGTTTTTCCGGTCCGGTTGGTGCCGGAAGTTACGAACGGCCATGGATTAACGAATCAGTCCCTGATTCCGTTTTAACAAACAGTGGGCCAATTGCTTCAGGAGATATATTGAACAATGGCATTACGCAAATCAGCAATAGTAAAACGTATGGTCCTGTCGGATCAAAAAACAGTATTGTAAACCTTGAACTGAGGTCCGGCAATAAAAAAAGGCCTTATTTGCGCCTCGAAAGTAACTGGGTTCTTAACACGGGCAGTAACCTTAATTCAACCCTTGTTCTGGATGGTTTATGGATTGGAGCAGCGGGGGATCTGGCAGCTGAAATTATACTGCGGGGGGATTTCGAATGCGTTGTGATCAGGAATTGCAGCCTCGACCCAGGAGGTAGCCTGAATTTAAAAAATGAAATCATTCACCCACTACCTTTATCCATACAGGGAAGGGTTGAAACCCTTTGCATTGAATCTAGTATAACAGGACCGGTTCGCATTCAGGGAAACGGAATTGTGGAAACACTGATTATTTCAGACTCTATACTTCAAACCATTGATCCGGCAATAAAAGCCGTCGAAATTAATACCGGTAACACCCGGATTTCCCGTTCAACCGTTTTTGGCGATGTAAATGTGCATCGGCTGGAAGCAACTGAAGCAGTGATAACAGGGCTTGTTCATGTTACCGATACTCAAAACGGTTGTTTCAGGTTCGGTGCTGTACCGGTTCTCAGCAGGCTGCCCCATCCGTACGAAAGTTTTCTTTTCGAAAAAGATACCAATCACTGGTTCACTTCGCGCAGGTTTGGCGACCCCGGATATGCTCAGCTTAGCGATACGGCACCGGAAATACTCAAACGTGGTGCCGAAAACGGTTCCGAAATGGGAGCATTCAGCAATTTGCTGAACGCTATAAAATCCGATGGCTTACAAAACAAGATTGACGAATACATGCCTTTCGGGCTAATCCCGATTTTTATTAACGAAACATAGTTACGCCTTATGGGAACATTTGATATATCCAGAATAAATTTTGATGCTGCAAAGCACTATTCGAGTGTGCGAATGCAACAGGGCCGCGTATTGACTGATGATGACTGGAATGAAAATGAGCGGATCGAAGAAGAAGAGCTGAGGCGGTCGAGGGTCGATATTATTGGGCCTTACGGAACGCCCGATGATGGATTTCTTATCAAAGATCCTCCGCGGATTGAAGCCGGTCTTATCAATTTTGATATACATCCTGGCACGATGCACCTTGGCGGGCTCAGGCTGGAACTTGATTCCCCTGAAACTTTCCGCACTCAGAAGGACTGGCTGCAACTACCGGCAAATGTAAACGGGAGTCCTGACTTTAAGAAAAAGATAAGGTTCGACCTTGTTTATATCGAAGCTTGGCAGCAAGCAGTTAGTGCAGTTGAGGATAGTTCGCTTTTCGAAGTTGCTTTGGGAGGCCCGGATACGACTACCCGCCTGCGCACGATGAGAAGAGTGCACCTGGCAAAGGATATGGATTTCGATAATTGTATTGATGCCTGGGATCAACTGAAACTCCGTTGGAAAAACACAAAGCTTGGCGATATAAATGAAGGATATGAGAGAATAACGGATACTAAACTGAAAGTATCTTCTGGCCTGACAGGTTTACCCGAAGATATCTGTACTCCGGGTGCTATAGGCGGATACCTGGGTGCTGAAAACCAGGCCATTCGGGTTCAGATTGTTGATAAAGATCATTTTACCTGGGGTTTCGATAATGCTTCGCCCATTTACCGGGTAACTCTGGATACAAGCGGGAAAACGGTAACCATGCTTACCGGGCCGAAAGATCAGTATCACTGGCCGTTAAGCGGGCAGGTTGTTGAAATATTACCCTGGTCGGCTGTTATGCCAAACGGCGAAAAAGTAGCAGAAGAATCAGGCCATTTAACCAAAGTTGAAACATCATTTGATCCGGATAAAAGTGAATTTACAATAATAAATGCAATTAGCTCTTCCTTCGGGATGGAATGGAAAAGCAGGGCGGATAAAGACGATCTGGATAATCAAACCCCTGCTGAATACTTTTACATGCGGGTTTGGAACAGGGGAACCGATCTTGTTTCGGAACCTAAAATTCCATTCACGCCAGGTACGCCTGTTGCACTTTGCCATACCGGGCTCGAAATTACAATAACCGGCAACGACAGGGTTGCTGAAGATTACTGGGTAATTGCCGCACGGCCCGAAACCCCGGACGAAATAGTTCCCTGGGCTGCCGAAAGCGGAATTGCGCTTAATGGAGTGCGCCGTTATTTCGCGCCATTGGCTGTTATCCAATGGACACTGACTAACAAAGAAGTTTTTGTTGGTAAAGTAATTGATGATTGCCGCATACCTTTCCTTCCGTTAACTGAATTAGCATCTGCCGAGGACCTGAGACTTCATAATAAGTATCTGCATGGATTTGGGGTTGTTTGCGGGCTAAAGGTTAAATGCGGAATCAGCCGCAACGGAGTAATCGTTGACACTGGCGTTGCGCTTGATTGTGAGGGTTATATGATAAGGGTTAAAAGGCCGATCACCTATAACCTCGTTGAAAGAGCACAGGAACTCGAACTCCTGGATAAAAGTGGCAATGGCCGATTCTGCCTCACAATTGCCGGAGGCAGGAACAGGAAACCTGTAATTTCGATGGAGCCATTTGTGCTGGAATCCTTCTGGGATAGGGTGCTGGAAGGTACGCTTATAAAAGATTTCTGGGATGAGTGCATCAAAAGCCTGATTGATTTAGTTACTTCCAATTTCCCGATTCCCTTCAAAGGAGGTGAGGAAGTACCAGTTAACAGGAGTCAAAGGCGTTTAACAGCCTTTATCAATCTTTTTGCCCAGGTAATAAATCCGTCAAGTGGCACTTACGCCTTTATTTCAGGTAACAGCAACAGGATTGAAAAAATAGGAGATGGTTCCGACGAAGATGAATTGCTTCGTGAATTTTACCTGTTACTTAGAAAGAAGCTGGAAAGCGAAACATACTGTGGCATGTATGATGGCGACAGGCCTTTCCCTGATTATAAAATTGAACCAGGTTTAGACACGATTTTTGGCCCCCCGCTTAAAGCGCATCAGAAACTTCATTTGAGGCCGGATGGTGAATTTGCATACACCTGCGGACAGAATAATAAAATATATGTTTATGCCGTGGCCGAAAGCCAGGAACTTGTCGAGATCAGTGCATTCCCGGCAAGCGGAACCGGTATTAAGATACAGGATATAGCCTTCAACTTTAGTGGCGAAAAGTTGTATGCCGTCGCGATCGAGAATACAAATTCCTGGTTTGCCGAAGCAAGAATCGACCAGAATACCGGGAAACTGACATGGAGCCCGGTCTCCGGTGTGAGCAATGTAAAATATGTAAGCCTGGGTACTGCTGATGATGATAAATCATTATATGCCATTGCCAAATCACAGGGGTTACACGAAATTTCAGGAATCGGGAAAAATTCATTCAAGGTGCAAAACGTTTCCGGGTTCAATGCTACCGGCCTGTTGCATCTAAATCAGGTACAGGAAAGATGGGTTGCTGTTGCTGCTGCCTTCGACAAGAATTCAGGTGCCGAATCTGATACTTTCGATCATCATGTTATAATTGACCTCAGAGGACAGGGCCAGACAGGGGAAATAAGTATTTCAGGATTAGATGCGGCGCATGATATTCTGATGCACGACCAGTTTATTTATGCCAGTAGCGACAATTCAGGGCAACGTGTAATATGCAAATATAATCTTCAGGGAGTTCCATCATTAAATAGGGTAGAGGTTGACGACAAAGCATACATCCGCATGGCGGTAAGCTCCGGGAAAGAACAGGATTTCCTGCTTGTTTCACTTTCGGAGGAGTGCACGGTGATTCGTATCTCTTTAAATAACGAAAAACGACTGGAAGTTGACGAAAAATTCAGAATTCCAACCCAGTTATTCCCGATGGATATAGTGGTTGACAAAAAGCGCAATTCGGCTTATGTGCTTAATATGCTGGTCAATACATTGTCGACCATCAACTTAAGCCAGGTTTTCCATACACAGCCTCAGCCGCGTTATACGTTTGAACCACCTGATGATCTGGCTGAATACCGTGTTGGAGTTTATAATGCCTATTTTGATTTACTGAGCCACCTGGTACAGTCGCTGAAGGATTGTTTCTGCGATAAATTCCTGGTCGATTGTCCGGATTGTGACGAAGATGACAAAATATACC
This sequence comes from Bacteroidales bacterium, assembly GCA_038212135.1. GTDB lineage: Bacteria > Bacteroidota > Bacteroidia > Bacteroidales > UBA4417 > UBA4417. The sequence continues at coordinate 12,845 of JBBQUX010000026.1, forward strand.
TTGGTTGCGTTGATATTCAGGATTTTAAGGTTCATCATATTTGCAACTTCACCAAACGGAAATATGTAAAATCCTTCAGAACTGTGGAATACTGGCTTTCGACCGTTCCTGTGCTGCCTATCGTAAATGAGGCATTCTCCAAATTCTGCTGTATGGTGATCGAACGCCCCGATAAAATGCAAACAGGAACAAATTATACACATAAATAACATCAAAGAAATTTGTTATGGCTAACGATTTATACGAAATTACCGGAAGGGTAATTGATGGGACAACGAAAGAAGGAGTAGCAAATCTGCGTGTTGAAGCCTGGGATCAGGATGTCAAATACAACGACCTGCTTGGAAGTACTATCACCAATGCAGACGGAGGGTTCAACATTTCTTTCGATACATCTTATTTCAGGGAATATTCCCCGGATGTACAACCTGATATGTTTTTCAAGGTTTTTGCCGGCAAAAGATTGGTGAAAAGCACTGAGGATGCACCCATAAAAAACGCAAAACTACTTGAAAACGTGGTAATTGTCATCAATATGCCTGTTTTTGTACGACCCGAAGGAAAGGACAGGGTAAGCACCGAACAGATGATGAAAGCGGCTGCATTTTTCCAGGATTCCGATTTCCTTGGTGTCTACAGTAATTTCAGGAAAAAAGCAGGAACTTCAATCAGCCTTGTCTCCGATATGGTTATGAATACTATCACTAAATTTGATTTCGAGCCGGTTAAAGTGAAAGGTGTAAAGGAAGATGAAATAGTAAATAATGATGTAACTCATGTTAAGGGCAATCTCGAAAACCGCAATATTGAAGTTGCTGAAGTTCGTGAGTATAATCCAAAAATGAATGCTGAATCTTTCAGTCAATATAAAACTCTTCCCAAAAACCTGAAAACCGGACAGCGGGTTAATTTATACCAGGAAAACGGGAAAGTGAAGTACTATTCAATAGTTCCGGAGCCTGCTACTGCAAATGTTACTGAAGCAAAAATACCTGATGAGCAAAAACTTCAATTGGAAAAGATGCATGAGGAATTAGCACTTTCGAAAAAATCACTTGCTGAAAAGGATAAACAACTTCTGCAATTGAATAAAGAACTGAAAACCATCCGCGAAAACCAGGAAAAAATAAATACACTGCTCAATTCGGATGATTTTACCAGATTAATGAAGAAAGGTTAAAATCCTGAACCTTTAAACTGACAATTTTTAAATAGTGTCACTAAGAAAACTCATCATTTTAAGTAAAAATGCTCATTTTCTTTAACTTTAGGTTTGGATGGCAAAACTCAATCTTCTGTGTGCGAGGACTTTCCCCTACGGGAGCCAAAGGGTGAGCGTGGTCACAACTCGCAAAACTAAGAATAGAATCAAACCACTTTCTTCACCCAAAAACATGACTTATTCCCATTGAAAATACCATAATCAGGTAAATAATGTCCTTTTCAGATTAAAGCCATCCCGTGCAAACGAGATGGTTTTTTTTTGTAATAAATAAATCTGATTTGTTGGTTCACTCAGTAAATGAAGGCCAACTAACTATGGAGATAAAAGGGTTCTTCTGATGGAAAACAGGCATGATAAAGTTAATTGTCATTCAACCTGCTACTCGAAATTCAGAAAATATTGAATAAAGTAGCTTCCGACTCCTGTCTTCTGACATCCGACAATCTATTTTACCCGCTGAATTAACAGAAGAACCCAAAAACAACCTTCTACGATTTCCTGGTTTCTTCTTTAATCCGTTGAATATGGCCGCGGCCCAACCCTTTCACCTCGCAACCAAGCTGAAAATAACGGCGGATTTTATCATCCGGCAGAATTCCAAAGCAATCGATGATCGCAACAGGGTGGCCAATTGTTTTTACCACTATATCGGGATCTAAATTAAGATATGCTTCGTGAGGTACTGCCAGGATAACTGCTTCAGCGCCTTGCAGTGCTTTATTCAGATCCTGTTCAATACGAATTTCCTTAAGTTTTTCCTGGTTTCGGAAAAATCTGGCTTTGCTTTGTCCTGCTGCCGGATAGGTATCTTGTTGTTCGAATTCCCACCAATGTTCAACATACGGGTCATGTACCCGGATTTCGGCACCCATTTCGGCAAGTTTACGGATAACCACTTCCGAACCGCTATACCGGGTATCGCCAACATCCTCACGATAAGCCGCACCAAGCACCAGCACATCGGCTGCGGCAATCGGCTGACCCATATTACGCAACGCATCGCGGGTAAGCTGCCCTACATGCAGGCCACGAGTATCGTTAATGTCAATTGCCATCGGAGTGATTTTGAATATATCATCCTCAAAACCAAGAATATGCTTATACGCCCACACACCCAGGCCTCCGTCCTTCGGAAGGCAATATCCGCCTATGCCAGGTCCCGGGAAAAGAATATTGCTGTGCGTTGGCCGCACTTTAATTGCTTTTATAACTTTCACCATATCCACTCCATTGCGCTCAGCATATAAACTCCATTCGTCAAGGAAAGCGAGAATAGTAGCCCGATAACTGTTTTCAACAATTTTAGCTGTTTCCGACTCTATGGGCCGGTCCATGACGGTGAGCGGAAATTTTTCCGTGTTCAGCACTTCAGTTAAAAATTTAACAACCCTTCCTTTTGCCTCTTCATTTATTCCGCTGCAAACCCGCCAGAAATCGCGGATACTTGCAACATAATTGCGGCCAGGCATAACCCGTTCATAGCTATGAGCAAGCAACGGATCGGTTTTGATTCCCCTTTTCTTAAAAACTTTTTTCATCAGCGGATAGGCAACCTGTTCCGTTGTTCCGGGAGCAACCGTTGTCTCGATCAGGACAAGAGCATTGGCCGGGATATGTTCGGCAATTACGCCAAGGGAAGCTTCCAGGGCAGCCATATCAGCCTCTCCGTTGCGTACATTTCCCAAATCCTCTTTGATATAATCACACTGTACATCAACCACTACCACGTCTGCCAGCTTCAAAACATCATAGGTAAAAGTTGCCATCAGGGTTTTCTTCTCGTTCACGCAACGAGCGATAATCTGTTCCACTTCCGGGTCTTCAGCTTTAACAGGAGAAACTCCACGGTTGAGCATCGGGATTTTCCAGAAACTCCGTGCACTGGGTCGCTGCATACCGATTACAAATTTCGAGGGCTGACCGTTTTTGTCAACCGTATCAGCTACAATCGCCGCCATAACAGCACCCACAAATCCTACGCCCATCACAACAACAATTTCACGATTCTTAGCTCGTTCCTGGTCAACGCGTTTTTTAAGGTTTTCGAATTCAGCCTTATACTCTTCTGGTTTTGGTAATGGAAATTTCTCTCCGCCTGAACTAATTGAAAAATGATCACTCATGTTGCTTCTGATTTATTTGGAGTTAATAGAAAAAATGGAACGTAATGAAGAATCAAATTTACAAATATTTTTATAAGTTCCATATTTTAAGATGGAAATGGAGTTACAACAAACAAATTCTTGACTATGCTCCGGTAAATTGCAATGTTTTTCCTTTAGGTTTGAATATTCCTTTTAATCCAGTAGGTAAATATTCGAGTGATTTGCAACAAACATTTAAGGATTTACTTAATTTTGCTTTTCCAGAATAGAATTCATTATGCTATTTAAGCCTTTTGCTAATGTACCAAATAGAGAAGTAATACCTTGCCGCGCCGAAGTCCGGAAAAGCGTTTTCTTTACTTTTGCAATGATACCATACAGATATGATAAACAAAAGAGCTATCCAATACTATTTCAGTCTGCAATACCGTATGCTGAACCGGCAGCTTTCCGATTTCGGGCTTCATCCGTTAGCAGGTTACATTTTATCGGTGGCGGCTTTTATCGGACTTTCGGTTTACCTGTTTCTGAAAACAGAATTTGCAATGTATATTTACTATTTGCTTGCAATCGGATTTACATATATGCTGAGTGAATCAGGCAGGAATGGCTTTTTGAAAACATGCTTCAACGCAGATGAATATTACAAAATCCGGATTATTGAAAACGCCCTGCTGGTTTTACCCTTTGTTGCATTTTTAACGTATAAATCAGCTTTCTTACCTGCTATTTTATTATTAGTCTCTGCTATTCTCCTGGTGTTTTTAAGTATCAGAAGTACTTTAAACTTCACTATACCTACCCCGTTTTCGAACAAACCCTTCGAATTTATTGTCGGGTTCAGGAATACCTTTTATGCTTTTGTTCTGGCATACTTTCTTACAATTATGGCCGTTACGGTGGGAAATTTTAATCTGGGAATATTTGCCCTTCTATTCGTGTTGATGATTTGTATGACATTTTATTCAAACCCGGAAAGCGAATTCTATGTCTGGATATTTTCATCCGGCACACGAGGATTCCTGTTGCATAAAATAAAAATTGCGCTGTTGTACTCTACTATACTTTGTTTGCCTGTAGTTGTTGGGTTGGGTGTGTTCTTTCCTGAAAATATAGCTGCAATTCTTGGTTTTCAAAGCCTGGGATATCTTTACCTGGTAGCGGTAATTCTGGCAAAATACTCAACTTTCCCAAACAAAATAAATTTACCTCAGATTTTGGTAATTGCTTTCAGCATTTCATTTCCGCCTTTGTTGATTGGTGTTATCCCTTACTTTTACATTCAGTCAGCCAAAAAGTTAAACGAAATTTTAGAATGATACAAATTCAAAACCTGTCAAAAGCTTTCGGGGCAAATGAAGTTCTGAAAAATATCAGCCTCACGCTCCGGAGCGGCAATGTGTATGGAATTGTAGGCGAAAACGGATCAGGGAAAACAACTTTGTTCAGGTGCATAGCGGGATTGGAGAAATACCAGGGCACAATTAAAAGTGATTTTGAAAAGCTGAAAAACCACCTTGGATTTCTGCAAACGGATCCCTATTTTTTCCCTAAAATTACCGGTCGCGAATATCTTCAACTATTGAGCATAGCCAGGAACAGCAAAACAACCGACTTCGACAGCAGGAATATTTTTGAGCTACCCCTCAATCAATATGCAATTACCTACTCTACAGGGATGAAAAAGAAACTGGCACTGACGGCTGTTTTAATGCAGGAAAATGATATATTTATATTGGACGAGCCATTTAACGGAGTTGACATTCACAGCAATATCATTATCACCGGCATTATTCACAAACTTAAAGCATTAGGCAAGATAATTGTAATCTCATCACATATTTTTTCCACTCTTAACGATACCTGCGACGAAATACATTTGCTTAAGGATGGAGTATTTACCAAAAAAGTACTAAAAGAAGAATTTCCTCAACTTGAACAGGAAATGAAAGATTTTGTGATAGGCAACAAGATTGAAAAACTTAAGCTCAGGTAGCCGGATTTCTTTTCTTTGGTAAATGGCCTATCTGTTATGGACTATAATTTGTTTGACTCTCAAATGCTATGAAATTAACACTACTCCTATTCCTGTTTTGCTATCTGCCATATTATGCTTTAGCCCAAACGGATTTCAATCGGCATCTTTCGGCAGCCGCTCTCGGGCTCATTAATCAAAAGGTTACTTATGATCCCTCATACTTTACAATTGGATATCCGAACGGTGACGTGCCTGCGGAGAAGGGTGTTTGCACGGATGTAATTATCCGTACCTGCCGGAAACCCGGGATAGAAATTCAGAAGAAAGTGCGTGAGGACATGAAAAGAGGCATTTTCAGCACACCCTAATTAATCTGTAATTATTACTCACATCCGGCATTGTGTTCGCACAGCATTCACTTAAAATGCAAAAACCTTGAAACTCTGATTTTCAGTTTGCTAAACCTCTTTCCAATCCCCGGATATTTTTATCAATTCTATTAACTTTGTGATGGCTTCTTCCTGGGAGATGTTTTTGTGTGCAATTTCTTTCCCCTTATAAAGTGATACCTTGCCCTGGCCTGCCCCTACATACCCGTAATCAGCATCTGCCATTTCGCCGGGACCGTTTACAATGCATCCCATAACAGCTATTTTCAGGCCTTTAAGGTGTCGGGTGGCGGACTTCACCTGTTGCAAGGCCTTTTCAATATCAAAAAGGGTACGACCACACGAAGGGCATGAAATGTACTCGGTTCGCGTTATGCGGGCACGAGTAGCCTGCAAAATAGCGAAAGCTGTGTTGTTAACAATTTCAGGGCTGATATTTAAAGCCACTGGCCAAATCGCATTTCCGATTCCATCAATCAGTAAACTTCCGAAATCAATTGAAGCGTCAACCTGAAAACGAAGAAGATTATCAGTGTTATACGCGTTTTTTAGAATCAGCGGTTTTTTGCCGGATTCATCTATTGAAAGCAGTTGCTTTTTTATTTCGGACGCATCTCCTTCAAGAATAGCTACATTTTTTAAGTTTGTTTCCGGTAATGATCCGATTGTTGCATAATGCTCATCGACAATGCAATTAGTATCGGATTTCATTGCTATAACTGCAGTAGGATACTTACCGCCAATGCCTGACACGGCAATAGTTTCCCGTTTGGCAAAAAGTCCGAAGGAATTTGGCTCTGGTTTCTTGTTTCCGGATTGCTGCCTCGCAGCGTTGTATCGCTCCGTAATGGCAAGAGCAACCGGAATTTCGGTTTCAGGATCTCCGGTGAGCGAAACACGGATGGTATCACCAATTCCATCTTCGAGCAGAGTCCCGATTCCTGCGGCTGATTTTATTATACCGTCCTCCCCGTTGCCGGCTTCGGTAACCCCAAGGTGAACCGGAAAGTTCATTCCTTCGGCCATCATTTTCTGCACGAGCAATCGGGTCGATTGAACCATTATGCGCACATTGCTCGACTTCATTGAGAAAACCACATCCCGGAACCCTTCCTGAAAACATATTCTCCCAAATTCAAGCGCGCTTTCAACCATGCCTTCAGGGGTGTCGCCGTAGCGGTTCATAATGCGGCTACTTAGCGAACCATGATTAGTGCCGATGCGGATGGCTGTGCCGTGCTGTTTGCATACGAGCAATAAAGGGCGCAGGCGTTCGGCAATGCGGAACAATTCCTCATCATACCCTTTTTCGGAAAGCAGAATTTCGGAATTGCGTTTATCAGTATAATTTCCGGGATTAATTCTCACTTTTTCCACAATTGCTGCAGCAATTTCAGCAGCACGTGGGTTAAAATGAATATCGGCAATAAGCGGAACATGGATGCCTTTCTGATGCAATCCCTTTTTTATCAGGCTCAGGTTTTTTGCTTCTGTAATACCTTGGGCAGTAAGCCTTACCATTTCGCAACCGGCATTTACCAGCCTTATGCATTGTGCAACGGAAGCTTCAATGTCGTTGGTATTGGTATTGGTCATGGATTGCACCCTGATTGGGGATTGCCCACCCAGCGGCAAGTAGCCTATATGTATTATCTCTGAAATATATTTTGAAAACATGGCTTCAATTGATATATAAAACGGAAGCAGTAACTGGTATGTTAACCGATAATTTCCTTGATTTCAGGATCGTTCTCAACCATTTTTTTCAAAGCTTCCTTGCAGAGATATTTTTTGGTTTTGGCATAAAACTCCGATTTGTATCCCATATGATCAGCAATTTCCTTGGCCGACATTTTAGTAAGGAACAGCTTCAATAGTTTCTGGCAGTCTTCGCTCAGGTTATCGAACTGTCGCACAAACGACTGGTATTTCTCTTCATATTCGAGGTGAACCTCCAGTCCAACCTCAGGCGAATCGAGCCAACGGGTAAGTTCATCCTGGTTTTTATAGGTCATGCGTTTGCGTTTCAGTTTCTGCAACCAAAGGTTTTTGCTGATGGAGTACAAATAGGTTATAAAAGAAGAGCTCAGCTGGAAATCATCATCTTTTATTTTAGTTAATACTACCAGTAATGCTTCCTGAAACACATCTTCCGCATCTTCTTCGAGACCCGCATTGTTTTTAATAAGATATTTTATAGATGGAAAAAATTCCTTATATACGTAGCGGATAATAAAATCACTATTAAGCCGGAGGCCTTCAACTATGGCATAATCTGAATAGTGAATCATTTAGGTGGCAAAGGTTTTTGGTCAATCAGTAGTTAAATCCTGAAAAATAGCTGGTAAATTACAAACAAAGTGATGTGTATCAGCTATTTAATGCAGGTTTCAGTGGTTTTGGGGTTGTGAAGGTAATAAATATTTTAAAAAACCGATCCCAAAGTTTTTGCATTTATTAACTAATGATTGTTAAGAGGCTAAATATAAGCAATTTAGACGATATAGTAAATTTGAATATGTGTAATGAATTGTTAAAAAACTGTAGAAATGTTGTAATATTGTCTTTTAAAATGTCCATTTTATGGCAGTATAGTCGAGGTTATGGCCGGCCCGGTTTCGGGATGGCTAGTTTATTCCCCGGTTTTGATTTTCTGCGTTGCAGGTATCATTTGGATGGTTATTAAGAGATCAGCAAATTCAATAAGCCTGATCCTCGTTTTTACAGTAACATTGTACGTTGTTTCGAGCTGGTGGTGCTATTCATTCGACTGTGGCTTCGGTCACAGGGCATTATAGATTTATACGGAATGCTTGCATTTCCACTGGCATATGCTTTATCAAAGCTATTCGTAAAAAAGAAATTGCTGATGAATACATTGCTGATATCAGTCTTGTTATACATGATGTACGTGAATGTGCGACTATCGATGATGTACAGATACGACGGTTGCTGGAACACTTCAGCATGGACATGGAAACGTTACGGACATGTTATGAAGAAGGCAGCAACAGGTGGCGATTATAAGCAAACTAATCATCAACTAAATGATTGACCGGATATAATAAAATGATCTGAAAAGAGTTATTATTCTACATTCATTTTCATAGAAACAGCAATGAAGAAAGCCGGAATTACGTTTTTTGTATTATTTCTGATTATTACATCTTTTAACAAGGTTCTTGCTCAAAGCGGTAGCTATAACCAATGGCTCGATCATTTGCCTTATAACAACTGCAAAGCGGTGGCCGAAGCAGGCGACCTGATTTACGCTGCAACCCCATACAGCTTATTCTATTTTAATAAAGCGGATAACAGCCTTAATCGCCTGAACAAGGTTACTCCCGACGGGCTATCGGATATCGGTATAAGCAGTATTGCTTACAGCAGCCAGCTAAATACATTGGTGGTGGCTTATGCCAATACCAATATCGACCTGGTAAAAGGCGGAGTGGTAATTAATATTCCTGATATTAGACGCAAACAGATACTGGGCAATAAAACTATTAACAGCATTTTAATCATCGATAAACTTGCCTACCTGGCCTGTGGATTCGGAATAGTTGTACTGGATATTGAGAAAGAAGAAATTAAGGACACTTATTACATCGGGTCTTCAGGTTCGCAGATCAATGTTCTGGCTCTCACATATCACAAAACTGACGACAAGTTTTATGCCGCTACCGAAAAAGGAATTTATTTGGCAGAGGCTTCATCAAACCTTGCTTTTTATGTTAACTGGGTGCAGGACATTACCATTTCGGGTCCAACAAGTACCTTCAACTTTATAACTTCTTTTGAAGGCAAGGTTTTTGCCAACAAGAAATTATCAGGGTCAAATCCTGATACGCTGTTTGTACAGAGTGGAAGCGGCTGGGCCGACTTCATCCCTTACGATCATTCAACACGCACCTCAATGAGGGTATGCGATAAAAAACTAATAATCAGTAATGCATGGAGTATCGGTATTTATAATACTGCCGGTGAACGCGAATCAATTTATAGCTCCTATAATCCGGGCGATATGAAACCCGGGGATGCCCTTATCGATAAGAATAATCAGTTGTGGGTTGCTGATATTGAGCAGGGATTATGGAGTATAGCGAGTGATAATGTGGGTTCGAACTATATCTTCAACGGTCCGGCTTCTCCTACCGTGGCTGCCATGGATATAAGCGGGAAGCAGCTTTGGGCTGTTGCCGGCGGACGCACAGCTTCATATACCGGGCTCTCGAGGCCGCCCCAGTTTTACACGTTACAAGATAATAAATGGAATAGTTACGACAGGAACAATACACCTGAATTAGCTCTTTTTATGGATGTTCTTTGTGTAGCTGTTGATCCTAACGATGGCAATCATGCTTTTATGGGCAGCTGGGGAAGGGGATTGATTGAATTCGACAACGGCACACTAAAAGAAATTTATACCACAACAAACAGTTCATTGCAGTATTTTAATGGTTTTGGCGAAGGCTATCTCCGGATAGGAGGTGTTGCCTTCGACAGCTACAACAACCTTTGGGTTACAAATGACGGTGCCCCTGATGTATTGTCAATGCGTAAACCTACCGGCGAATGGAAATCTTATAACCTTGGATCGCAAGGTACTGCTATTGATGTGGGAGGAATTGTTATCGATAAAGAAAATCAGAAATGGATACAGCAGCGCGACCTTGCAATATTTGTTTACAACGATAATAATACGCCTGATAATCCTGCCGATGACCAAAAGAAAAAACTGACCAGTGCCCCAGGGAATGGCGATCTTCCCGGCTCGGGAATTGCCAGCATGGCAGTAGATCGCGACGGGCAGTTGTGGCTCGGCACCGACCAGGGCGTGGCAGTAATCTATTCACCTGGCAATGTTTTTGGTGGAGGCAACTACGATGCACAGCAGATCATGGTTGAGGAAGAAGGCTACTTGCATCCATTGCTCGAAACTGAAGCAGTTACGGCTATTGCCGTAAACGGCAACAACGAAAAATGGCTCGGGACTGATAAGGCAGGTGTATTCCTTATGTCAGCCGACGGAACTGAGGAATTGTTGCATTTTACCGAAGCCAACAGTCCTTTATTATCCAATTCCATCCAGTCAATAAAAATCGCAAGTAATGGTGAGGTATATTTCGGCACTTCGCTGGGAATACTATCATATAAGGACTACAAGGTTGAATCGCCGCTAACCCTCGACTCTTTGTTGATTTATCCTAATCCGGTTCGGCCCGAGTACCTTGGGCCGGTTTATATCAGCAACCTGGTTGAACAATCGAATGTAAAAATCTCGGATGTATCAGGTGCTTTGGTTTGGGAAACCCAGGCCCAGGGCGGGCAGGTAATATGGAACGGCAATAACCTCGATGGCCGGAGAGTAAATACAGGTGTTTATCTTGTATTTGTTACCAATGCGGATGGCAGCATGAAAAAAGCCGGGAAAGTTCTTTTTGTGAGGTAAATACAAGAGCGACTTTACTCAAGCTTCTATGATAAGTGATTCAGTCATGATATGCATGTGTTGGATCAATATCCGGATTTTACCAGTCATTTCACCAATCTATGATTTTGTCAACCAAAGGAGTAGTGCTCCATTGTATGGATTATTCCGAAACCAGCATCATAGCTAAGGTTTATACCGAGCAACTGGGGTTGCAGTCGTATATTGCAAAAGGGGTTCGTAAAAAAGGGGCCAGATTTAAGAAGAATCTCTTTTCGCCTTTGTCAATTATTCACATCTCGGCCAACCATAAAGAAGGCGAAGGCCTGCGCGTATTGCGCGATGCATCCTGCGAATACCAGCTCAACGGGATAGCAACTGATATGCGAAAAACAGCAGTAAGTATGTATATCGCCGAGCTGCTTACACGTACGGTATCAGCACAAATGGCTGACCCTAACCTGTATCATTTTATTGAAAATGCTGTGCTGAACCTCGAACGTTCAGAAGAATCCATTGCCGGGTTTCCGTTGGGATTTACCATAAGCCTCACCCAGTTCATGGGTTTTGATCCGCATAATAATTTTACCTCCGGCAACACTTATTTCGATATGGTTGGAGGTAATTTCGGCCCACATCCGCCTGATCATATGTATTATTTTGCATCACCGCTAAGCGGCAGTTTCTCCGAAATATTATCGGCCATTAATGTAGGGATTCTCAGCATTAAAGCTGACTTTATAACTAGAAGTGAATTGTTATTGAGAATGCTCGAATATTTCCGGATTCATATTCCCACGTTTGGTGAAATGAAATCGGTACAGGTTCTTAGTGACGTTCTGAAGGATTAACAGGATTGATCCGGTAAAGTACAAACTCCTTATTTTCCCAGAGTTTCGTCAGGCGTGGCTGCATTACACGCGAATATCGCTTCATTGGTTCCCCGGTCAGCTTTGTGTGAATCAATAGATAGGTTGCTTTTGCCTCCGTTACCTGCCTGTGTATGAGTGTTGGATCTTTTGTGAAAGGATCTGCCATACTGTGGCAGCCTGCATAAAGAGCCAGTGCCCTTGGCTTGGCAAAAACAACAACCGATTCAGGAGCAATGTTTTTACTGATAAAAGTAAATGCCTCAATGGATGATTTCTGTTGCGGACCTTCTAGTATTTTGTAGCCTGAGCGGGCAATGCTGACTATACCCGGCATGAACAACAATAGTATGACAACACCTATTACAACTGCCTTTTTACCGGCAGAAATTCCGTGTAAAAGTTGAACGGATTTTAAACCCACCACTGCATAAAACAGGAAAATAAAACCCAGCGGAACCAGCAGCCTGAATGCCGAATAGTTATTAGGAAAAACCAGCAGCATCAGGACATAGAAAATAAAAAACCATTCAATTACTTCCGGGCCTTTAAACATCCGCTTCACAAAGCCGAGCAATGTCATGACAACCATAACCGAACCCAGTAATAAAGAAAACCCATTCAATATTCCTGCATGGGGCACATACAAGTACCTGAAGACTTCGATATGATGAATAAGGTTTTCGGGAATGATCCGGACGAAATCGCCTGAATAATAGAAAAGCAGGTAGTCGCGGACACTGCCACCCGAAGGTATCCTGAAGATAACTGAGTTTATGGCAAAATAGAGCAGTACCGGGAGAAAGATAAGAATGGCAGTAGGAACAAAGCTGTTTTTTAGCCTTGATTTTCGTCGGATAAAATCAAAAAACTGGTCCATCACAACTGCAGCAACAAAAACTATCCCGGCAGGCCGCACCACCAGCATAAAACCAGTAACCACAGCAAGTAGTAGTATTTGCTTAAGGTCTCCGGATTTGTATTTCTGATACAAAATAAAATTCAGCACCAGTAATGCTGTGAAAGGGATATCCGACATAACCTCGCGCTTGAAGATGATCATTTGCGGGTTGTACAGAAAAATAAGTGCTAATACCAAAGCAGTAATCCACGAAAATTGCTGCCGGTAAAAAATCACCAACAGAAGTCCTGATACTATATAAATGAGCGAGATAAATGTAGTGAAAGCCAATATATTGTTGCCGGCAATAGCATAAACCGGAGCCAGCAAAAGTGGAAATCCTATAGGGTAGGCTTGCGGGCCGATATAGTTTTCCTGGCTGTAGATAAAACCTGTTTCCGATTGCGGAATACCATGAACAATATTACCAGCCTGATGAATATATTGAGCAAAATCATCTCCCCAGTCGTGGCTGGTGCGGGTGCCAAGGAATAAAAGCGGAAGAAAAAGAATAACAGAAACAATAATTACATTTCGCGGTTTCGAGAAGAAATATTCGTGACTGAATAACTTTTTTCCTGTCATGCTGATTTTTTTTTGCGGCTCAAAGTTAAGGAGTATTTGGAATAATCATATCCGGTGAGTTTTTTTCGGCTAAATCAATACTCCCGAAACCGGGGAAATGAAATCTGTAAACGCCAGGGCAACATTTTATTTTGATGTGATAGGAATATATTTGCCGAGTTGAATAAAAGATTTTTGAGGCTTTGTTCATGGAATAGTAGGAGGGAAAAAAGGTTTAATCCCGCCACGGTGCGCTGAATTATTTTTAGTCTCCTTTATTCCGTGAGTTCCGCTTCTCTCCACGCACGGTTATTGATAATGAACATCCCGATAGCTATCAACGATTTTCTGGATAGTGTTCATTTTAGTAAAATTCTATTTGAACCTGAAGTCCACTTAGAACGTGCTCAAATTCAACTAAAAAACCGTCCAAGGGAAAAATTTTCGTATTTAACACCAAATGAATATTTCTTCAGTATATTTACATCAACAAAGGATGCATTTGTAGCTTGAATTCAACTTTGATAAATAACCATTTAACCCGAAAAGCCATGAAAGCAACCTCATTACTATTTGTTTTAACCTTGAAGCTAATTGCACTGTTTATGGCGGCTTGTACCAATGGAATGAGTTGATGCAGTATGTTACGACCGAAGGAACAAAGGGCATTTGTCCCACAGGATGGCATTTACCGGCGGATACTGAATGGACAACCTTGACAGATTATCTTGGAGGATTGCTCTTAGCAGGAGGAAAGATGAAAGAGGCCGGTTTTGCGCATTGGACTTCACCTAATACCGAAGCTACAAACAGCAGTGGCTTTACTGCTCTTCCTGGCGGCTACCGGAACGGCAATAGCTATTTCTACGAGCTCGCGTACTTCGCCTACTTCTGGTCGTCGACGCATTACGATGCAACACACGCATGGAACAGGGGTCTGGGCTATGACGACGAGATGGAGTACCGAAGCAACGGCACCCTTAAGACCTTCGGTTTCTCGGGTAGGTGCCTCAAGGATTGATAACCTGCCGGCAGGCAGGTTTGATTATTTACAGGGCGGGCCTTGCGGAGGGGGCAGGTTTTTGGGAAATACGCGGCATGAAGCGACCTGAGACGTTGAATTTGTTTGAAAGGAAGGATTGAATCTGGTATCCATGACTGGAATGCAATCATCACATGATTATTAATTTTTTTCCAAACTTAACAGCATAACAGTTGCAATGATGATAGAGGAGTGCATATAAGGTCTATTAACAAACACACTTTACATCATGAAAAAAGTTATGATTTTCATCATCTCCGTGTTTGCCATGTTGCAAACTCACACGCAGGACTACCTGATTAGTTTTGCAGGAACAGGAATAACTACTGCGGTAACCACTGTGAAAGTGGAAAACCTTACGCAGAGCACAAGTTTAACGATGAACGGAACAGATGTTTTAAATCTTAAGAGTGTTTTAGTGCCTTAAAAATAATATTAGTGTATTTTTTGGCGAAATATTTAAAGAGAGTTTATAAATATCGAATATCGAATCAGGAATAATGAACTTCGAAGTATTGATGCTATTGAATTAGCACTACTATCATCAATGTGTTTTATTCAATTCCATTCTTCTTATTTTTACTTCATTATTCGATATTCATTATTCGATATTCATTATTCAAAATTATTTTTGGTTCTGGCTTGTCCAGGTTAGGAATAAACTCTGTTGGTCCAACTAGCGATAATACAATGTGTATTTATCCCAACCCTATGACCGAAAGTAGTTTTGTTGTATTTGATGCAACAGCTACAGGCACGACAACCATTGAGTTATGCGATATTTCAGGAAAACAGGTAATCCAGACTCAACGCATGCTGCCAGGGGGCAGGCACACATTTTCAATAAGCGGGTTAAGCATTGGTGTTTATACTTTAAGGATAACATCCGAAGCTTATTTTTATACCGGAGAATTAGTGTGCAATGTCACAGGCAGTGGCAGTGAAAAAATAATGTTCGTCTCCGGGAACTTAAAACCAACACTACAAATCAACTTAAAGAGCGTTGAATCACTGGCTCCGATGCAAAACAACACTGGCGATCAGCTATTGTTTACATGTATTTCTGATATATACACAACCGTAATCCCTCTGATACCAAGCCAAAGCATAACAGTCACTGCCAATTTTGTTGCATGCACCCATGCTGATGGGAATAACTACGCTACGGTTGGCTCAAAACCTTAACGTAGGCACAAGGATAAATGGTTTACAAGAACAAACCAATAATGGAATTATTAAAAAGCATTGTTATGGCGATCTTGATTCGAATTGTAATGTTTATGGTGGCTTATACCAATGGGATGAGGCGATGCAGTATGTTACGACCGAAGGAGTAAAGGGCATTTGTCCCACAGGCTGGCATTTACCGACGGATGCCGAATGGTGCACCTTGACGCAGTATAGTGATCCAACAGTAGATTGTAATGTGTTTGGATGGAGTGGTACAAATGTAGGAGGGAAGATGAAAGAAACCGGAACAGCACATTGGGCTTCACCCAATACAGGAGCAACTAATAGCAGCGGTTTCACTGCTCTTTCGGGCGGCTGCAGAGACAACAATGGCAGTTTCTACGGTTTCAACTAGCAACGCCCTCTTCTGGTCGTCGTCGCAGGGCGGTGCAGCAGGTGCGTGGCAAAGGAGCCCATACTACAACGTCGAGGATGTATACCGAGGCAACTTCCACAAGGCATACGGTAACTCATGCAGGTGTCTTCAGGATTGAGTGACTGGCTAAATTTTATTTTTTGATTCTGTTAAGCATCAATTTGATCATTTAAATAGATTAAATAAAATCGCTGATAGCTATCGGGATCGGTGCTTCTGATATGTATTTTTTTGTCCCCGCAGGGACAAATTTTAAATAATCGCAGGTGTAACCTGCCTGCGTGCCTGCCTACCTGCTTATGTCGGCAGGCGCAAGCAGGCAGGCAAAGTGGAACCCTCGGTTGGCGAAAGTGAAGACGCAATGGCCTCCCTGAAAGGGGTGAATAAGAGATTCTCATTTTTCTAACATATCAAAATAAAATTCTGCCAACGCCAGACCCCTCAATTTTCATCTCACTCCCTTTTCCTATCTTTGCAAAAAACATAAAAATGAATATTGAATTTAGCGAACAGGAGCAAATACGACGTAACTCACTGATTGAACTCAATGCAATGGGCATCAATCCTTACCCTGCCGAAAGTTTTCCTATTAATGTTACCGCCCAGGCGATACTCTCTGATTACAGTGCCGAAAACCATCATGCATTTGAAAATGTCAGCATTGCCGGCCGGATAATGACCCGCCGCATTATGGGTGCTGCTTCCTTTGTTGACTTGCAGGACAGCACCGGCCGCATTCAGTTATACATAAAACGCGACGATATCTGCGAAAGCGAAGATAAATCCCTTTATAACATTGCATTCAAACGGCTGATGGATATCGGCGATATCATCGGTGTAAGCGGCTATGTTTTTATTACCCAGATGGGGGAAATTTCCATCCATGTAAAATCGCTGAAACTGCTCAGTAAATCGTTGCGGGTGCTTCCGATTGTAAAAGAAAAAGACGACCAGGTATTTGATGCATTCAGCGATCCGGAAGTACGTTACCGTCAAAGGTATGTCGATCTTATCGTAAATCCCGAAGTTCGCGAAGTGTTCGTAAAACGTACCCGACTTGTAAATACCATGCGTACTTTCCTGAGCAACCAGGGATATCTTGAAGTGGAAACGCCAATCCTGCAACCGCTTTATGGAGGAGCTGCCGCACGCCCGTTTAAAACACACCACAACAGCCTCGATATGACGTTGTATATGCGTATTGCCAACGAACTGTATCTTAAAAGGCTGATAGTTGGTGGTTACGATGGCGTGTTCGAGTTTTCGAAAGACTTCCGCAACGAGGGCATGGATCGTTTCCATAACCCTGAGTTTACACAAATGGAACTTTATGTGGCTTATAAAGATTATGAATGGATGATGGATACCGTTGAGGAAATGGTTGAGCGTATTGCCATTGATCTGCATGGGACCACAAAAGTACAGGTTGGAAATAATGAAATTGATTTCAAACGTCCGTGGAAACGGTTCACGATGTTCGAAGCCGTTCAGCATTTTACAGGTGTCGATATTTCGGAAATGAGCGAGGAAGAACTGCGTGAAACCTGCAAAAAACTAAATGTGCCTACTGATGAAAGCATGGGTAAAGGCAAACTTATTGACGAGCTTTTTGGCGAAACGGCTGAGCCTAATCTTATCCAGCCGACGTTTATTACCGATTACCCTGTCGAAATGTCGCCGCTGGCCAAGAAACACCGTACAAAAGCCGGATTAGTTGAGCGCTTCGAAGCCATCTGCAACGGTAAAGAACTATGTAATGCTTTCAGCGAATTAAATGATCCAATCGATCAGCGTGCGCGTTTCGAAGAGCAACTCGAACTAGGTAAACGTGGCGACGACGAATCGATGGTTCTCGACGAGGATTTTCTCCGTTCGCTCGAATATGGTATGCCACCAACAGCAGGACTGGGAATAGGCATCGATCGGTTAACCATGATTATGACCAACCAGCAATCCATACAGGACGTACTTTTCTTCCCGCAGATGCGCCCCGAAAAAGCAACCTTTGCAACCGGTGCAACCGACGACGAATTCGTTGCACTTGGTGTTCCGGCCGAATGGGTGCCTGTTTTGAGAAAAGCCGGTATTAAAATGTCTTCCGACCTTAAAGAAGCAAATCCCAATAAATTGCTTCATGAACTGAGCGGCCTTCGAAAAAAACTAAAACTCGAAATCCCATCGCTGCGCCTCGAAGAAGTAAGTGCATGGTGCATGAAATAATTTAAATTTCTCAAATAATGAATGGCCTTTGCTTAAAACAGCGAAGGCTATTTTTTTATGCAACAGCCTGAACATTCAGATTTCTGCAAAGCGGCATCGCTGTTTATTTTATGCACATGCAACGAAATTCCAAATTTAGTTCCCTTTAGTATTTCGTTATAGAAATGTATGAAGGTATTTTTTTCGATTTTAATACTAGTTTCTGTCACTTTTTCTGGTTCTTTATGTGCACAGACCACAGAAGATGTGATATACCTTTATGATGGAAGCATCCTGCGGGGCAAAGTTTCGGAACACATATCCGGGAAACATACAACCATCGAAATAACAGGAAGAAACCTGATTGTATTGCCCGACTCAACTATAAAAATGGTATTGAGGGATCAGGCTGTGTCGTCAAAAGATCGCGAAAACAATACCTCTCCTGTCGAAATGGCCGCCAGCGTGAGCTTTTTCGGCGGATCGAGAAATTCGGCAGGATGCAGTTTTATCACTTCTTACCGTTTCCCGTTTCGCCTTTCAACAGGAGTGGGTATTGGAAACGAATGGTTCGATCACCAGCAAATTCCGTTTATTGCTGATGTGAAATACAGTTTCCTGAAAGGATCGTGGTCGCCATATGTTTATGCTCAAACCGGATATGCAATCCCGTTGTCAAAAAAAGCGGATGACGATAATAGCTGGTACAATCAATACACTGATTATTACGGAGGAGTCCTTGCCGGAGCCGGCTGCGGGATGCGGTTCGATTTTACACACCGTAATGCGCTGATATTCAGTATCGGATACCGTTATCAGAAAACCAAAACAGTTACCGACAACGACCCCTGGTCATCATACCAATCGGAAACCATAGTATATGACGAATACAACAGGATGACATTTTCTGTTGGCTTCCTCTTTAACTAGTAAGACGTAAAGACGCAATGTTCGCTTCTCTAAAATGAAAACCAAAGACGCGCTGATTGCGTCTCAACGAAAAATAAATCAATACTAATACCCTGATCCAATGAAAACCAAGAACTTATTCTTCGCCGCCCCTTTTATGATCCTGATGCTGATGAGCATAGTCTCCTGCAAGGACAGTTCGGTTGAATTCCGCAAATACACTGCCAATGTTCCGCAGTATATGTCGTACGATGAAATGCGCCAACCGGCTAAATCAACTCCGGCCACTGCCATTGAATCAGCCGGTAAAATATACATACAGGGGAATTACCTGTTTGTAAACGAAAAATATAAAGGGATTCATGTGTTTGATAACACAAATCCTGCTTCACCGGTAAATATTACTTTTATTGATATCCCCGGCAATGTCGACCTGGCCATAAGGGGTAATTACCTTTATGCCGACAACTATGTGGACCTTGTGGTACTGGATATTTCGAATATCAATTCACCCATTGAGATTGCACGTATTAAGGATATTTTCCCATACACCATCCCTAAAACCGAAGAAGCATACCCGATTTCCGAAATCAGCCATGATAAAGGAGTTATTGTGGGATGGCAGGTAAAAGAAGTTACCGAAGAAGTGGATAATAACGGGTCATCACCTTTCTACTACTTTGACAAGGGAAGCGATATCTTCATGATGACAGAAACAAGTGCTATTGGCGGTTCTCCAACTAATCAGTCTGTTGGTATCGGCGGTTCCATGGCCAGGTTTATTATTAACGGCGAACAATTATATGGCTTGAACGAAACAAATATGCAGGTTATTGATATCAGCCAGCCATTCAGGCCTATTGTTGGAGCAAAAATCGAAATGCAACGGATGGTTGAAACTGTGTTTATCGACAGTACGTATCTTTTTGTCGGCACACAAACCGGCATGTTAATCTATGATGTTTCATATGCTAATGCGCCTGTTTTTAAATCGGAATACAGCCACATGCAAAGCTGCGATCCTGTTGTGGTAAAGGATAACCTGGCTTATGTCACATTGCGTCAGGGTAACCGCTGTGGAAATTGGTTAAGTGTGCTTGAAGTAATTGATCTTCATAATATCATGAATCCGACCTTGCTGAAAAGCTATTCTATGACCGAGCCATATGGACTGGGAATTGACAACAATACACTTTTTGTATGCGATGGATCAGCCGGATTGAAAATATATGATGCTGCCGACCCTATGCAAATTGATCAGCATATGCTTAAACACTACAATGATCTGAAACCTTTTGATGTTATTCCTTTTGGTAACGTATTGATTATGATTGCCGAAGATGGTATTTATCAATACACGTATTCTAATCTTCAGCAAATTGAGCAGCTAAGCAAAATACCGATAGGAGGGAAGTAAAGCTTACACTGTTTCGCAAAATATGGATTAGATTTGCTTTAGCGATTCAGCAAGTCCTAACACTGAATTTGAGTTCAACTCATATAAGAAAACCAGTGTAAAGCATATAGCTTTGAAACAAGCACTTGGGTTGAACATTACGTTCTTATCCTCTCGAAACCCTTTCCATACACGCCCATAACATTGGTTACAGACATAAACGCGTCGCGGTCAATTTCCTTGATAATGCGGAAAATCTGGCTGGCTTCGGGTTTTTTAACCATTACGAGCAGCACTTTAGTTTGTTCGCCGGTGTACCAACCTTTGCCATCGATAATGGTTACGCCACGCTGTACCTCCTTGCCAATACGCTCAGCAATTTCGTCGTAGTTTTTGGAAAAAATAAATATCTGTACGGATTGTTTTGACCCTGTAAACAGAAGATCGATGGTATAGGAAGTAATTCCCATGGCTACATATCCGTAAACGATTTTCTCGATGGAACCAAAAATAAAATACGACGAAGCAATAATAAAAATATCGAGGTAAAGGATAATCCTGCCCAGACTTATATTGCGGTATTTATTGATGATCATAGCAATAATATCAGTTCCGCCTGTACTGCCGCCCTGAGTAAATACAATA
>JBBQUX010000027.1:0-32479 GCA_038212135.1 Bacteroidales bacterium
GCAGGGTAAAGTATTCTTTTAACCAAAGTTGTTTTTCCCGAACCGCTGACTCCCGTTACTACGGTCATCACTTTAAGTGGAAATTTTACATTAATGCTTTTCAAATTGTGTTCGCGGGCACCTTTTATTGAGATATAATCGTTCCACGGTCTGCGGCTTAAAGGCAACTGAATGGATCTTTTTCCTGAAAGATATTGCCCGGTAAGGCTCTTATCATCGTTCAGAATTTCATCAAAGGTTCCCTGGAAAACCAGTTCTCCGCCATGACTTCCGGCTAAAGGGCCGATATCAATAACCTGGTCGGCAGCCTTGATAATTTCTTCCTCGTGCTCAACAACAATTACTGTATTTCCCATATCACGCAGTCCTTTCAGCATTTTTATCAGCAAATGTGTATCACGTGGATGCAAACCTATACTTGGTTCATCGAGGATATACAATGATCCTACAAGACTGCTGCCTAAGGAAGTCGCAAGATTAATGCGCTGGGATTCGCCACCCGAAAGTGAATTTGATAGGCGGTTAAGAGTCAGATAAGGCAGCCCAACGTCACACAGGAAGCCAAGCCTGTTCCTTATTTCTACCAGCAGGCGGTCAGCAACCTTGTGCTCATATTCGCTAAGTCCGATGGTTTTAAAAAAAATAAGAGCATCTTCAATAGGCATCAATACAAGGTCAGTAATGGACTTTCCTCCAACTTTTACATAATTGGCATCTTTCCGCAAACGGGTTCCAATACAATCAGGACAAACGGTTTTTCCTCTGTACCGCGAAAGCATCACTCTGTATTGAATTTTATAGGTTTGGCTTTCAACCATCTGAAAAAATGCATCTATTCCCTCAAAATATTTGTTTCCGGTCCATAATAATTTCCGTTGTTCCCGGGTAAGTTTATAATAAGGCTCATGCACAGGGAAATCAAATTTATGGGCCTGCTTTACCAGTGCATGCTTGTACTCACTCATCTTTTCGCCTTTCCAGCAGGCAACAGCATCACCAAATACTGAAAGACTTTTATCAGGAATAACGAGATCTTCATCGATACCGATTACGCTTCCGAATCCTTCGCACGTTTTACAGGCACCGAAAGGATTGTTGAAACTGAAAAGATGCACCGAAGGCTCTTCAAAAGCGATTCCATCCAGTTCAAAACGGTTCGAGAATTCGAGGTTAAGCGTATTGTCGCTATTTTCGATGGTCAGCAAACAGGTTCCGCTGCCTTCGAAGAAAGCGGTCTGCGCTGAATCTGCAGCCCTGGCAGCTAAGTCTTCATCAGCATGTTCGATGGTAAACCTGTCCACTAGTATAAACATTTCATCGTAGCTGTACTTTCCAATTTCCGACAATATATCCTCAATCTTTATTATGTTGTGTTTATAAAGCAACCTGCTGAAACCTTGCTGTAAAACAACTGTCAGGTCTTCTTTCAGAGTCCTGTCCGGCTTTTTCGATATTGGACTGTAAATAATTACCCTGCTTCCTTCCGGCTGTTGCATAACGATATTCACCACATCAGTAACCGTATGCCGGCTTACCGGTTCGCCCGAAACCGGTGAATATGTTTTGCCTATGCGTGCAAACAAAAGCTTTATATACTCATATATCTCGGTAGAAGTGCCGACAGTTGACCGGGGATTTCGTGTATTTACCTTCTGTTCGATGGCAATAGCAGGCGCAATTCCTTTTATATAATCTACTTCCGGTTTGCTCATACGGCCAAGGAACTGTCTGGCATATGAACTCAGACTTTCGACATAACGGCGCTGACCGTCAGCATATAAAGTATCGAAGGCAAGTGACGATTTTCCGGAACCCGAAAGACCAGTTATCACTACCAGTTTATTCCGTGTAATTGCTACTGAAATATTTTTCAGGTTATTAACCCGTGCTCCTTTAACCAGTATATATTTTTTAGGATCTAACTGGTCAATATCTGTTATAATCATGGTTTTTCAATCAAAAATGTTCAGCAGAATGCAGGTTTTGCTACAATATTTAAATTCTGTTTCAACTGCAAAGCTACTTACATTTCGGACATTGAGCATTGATAAAGAGCTGGCAACTGATAAATTCTATTATTATTGTTGACTTTAAATATATATATAGGAATTGTGTATGTTATAGATTAACAAATGTTTGAGTGGAAATATTGAAGTATTGGAGATATTATTTGTTAATAAATTTAACAAATATTTGCAACCTGACCATTAGATGTTTACATTTGCGGATCATAAAGTAAAAATGTTTGTGTACAACATATTACTTTTCAACGCCTGATACATTAATTATAAACTAAAGGGGACCATTATCGACAGATTTATACGCTCTTAATTCCAAATTATTACTAACTAAAACGGAGGTATCATGTCAACCCCCATTGTTAGCGATCAGGAGCTTATAAGCAACTATCTCGCCGGTAATGAAAATAGTCTTGAAGTCCTTATCAACAGGCACAAACAAAAAGTTTATTCCTATATCCTTCTTGTAGTCAGAGATAAACATCTGGCCGATGACATCTTTCAGGATGCTTTCATAAAAGTTATAAATACCCTTCGTTCAGGGATTTATAAAGAAGAGGGTAAGTTTATCCAATGGGTGATGCGCATTTCCCACAATCTTATTATTGATCATTACCGTAAATCGAAACGACTGCCTGTAGTTGATAATAGTTCTGAGGATGGTGACATTTTCGACAACCTGCGGATAGCTGACGATTCGATCGAAGACAGAATGATACTTGATCAGATATACGAAGATGTCCGTAAATTAATCGATTACCTTCCTGATGAGCAGCGCGAAGTTCTCTTGCTCAGGCATTACAGCGATATGAGTTTCAAGGATATTGCCGAGCAAACCGAAGTAAGCATCAATACAGCATTGGGCCGCATGCGTTATGCACTAATTAACCTTCGTAAGCTTATTGATAGTAAAGAGATCATCTTAAGCGTTTAGCGTAAAAATATTTTCCATAAAATACAATAAGGCGAAGAGATCAGCGTTTTTTGGGTATACTAAGTTTAACAAAGCCCAATTAATGATAAAAATCTCTACACTCCTTAATGATCCTTCACAAGCATCGAAAAACAAAAGGGAAAGGTATTTTACACCGGGTCCTCATGCAGTGAAGATGCTGATGAACTATTCAAGTGCATTACAAGTAATTGATTGCAGTAATTTTGAAACCTGTTTCATTGTTCTGAACTAAGTCAGCCTGAAAAGTTTAACCCTGTGATCCCGCAAGTTGCGGGATTTTTTTTTGCTGCGAACCCAAGGTTTCGTAACTTTGGGAACATACTTTCAACGGGAAAGATATACCGAATTACGCCCGCTTATGTCCAAAATTATTTCAATCAAAGAACGATTCAGATCAGTCATCAGTTATTTTGAAACTTCCATGCCCGTTGCTGAGACGGAACTGGCATTTCAATCGCCTTACCAACTGCTGGTCGCCGTTATTTTATCCGCCCAATGTACCGATAAGCGGGTAAATATGATCACTCCACCATTTTTTGAGGTTTTTCCCGATGCAGATTCATTATCAAAAGCATCGGCCGATAGCGTTTTTATGCTAATCAAGAGCTGTTCTTACCCGAATAATAAAGCTAAAAACCTTGTCGGGATGGCCCAAACACTTGTAAATGTGTTTAATGGTATTGTGCCGTCAGATATTGAAGAACTTCAGAAAATGCCGGGAGTAGGACGAAAGACGGCAAATGTGATAGCTTCGGTGGTTTTTAATCTTCCCGCTATGGCTGTTGATACACATGTTTTCAGGGTATCGCATCGCATCGGCCTGACTACAAATTCAAAAACTCCACGCGAAACCGAACGGCAACTGGTTAAATACATTCCTGAAAATAAACTCGCAATTGCCCACCACTGGCTGATTCTGCATGGCAGGTATGTGTGTGTGGCACGCAAGCCAAAGTGCGGAGAATGCGGAATTCGTGCTTTTTGCAGGTATTATTCGAAACTGAAGAACAGGATTGTGGAATAGCCATTTGGCTAATGTATTTTTTGAACTATTCCTGTCATTTTCTGTTTAATTTCATGAACACTCAAGTTAAACAATACTTATAGTAAATCGATATGGTTACATTAAAACCCGGTGATGCAGCACCATTATTCTCTGCAAATGATCAGCATGGGAAAGAGATTTCACTCGAATCCCTGAGAGGGAAAAAAGTAGTCCTTTATTTTTATCCGAAGGACGATACCCCCGGTTGTACTGCCGAAGCCTGCAACCTTCGTGATAATCACGAGGATTTAATGAAAAAGGGGTATGTTGTATTAGGGGTAAGTCCTGACCCGCTTAAGTCGCATACAAAGTTTACCGAGAAATACGAACTTCCTTTTTCGCTTCTTCCTGACACAGATAAAAACATAATCATGGCTTATGGAGCCTGGGGATCCAAAAAGTTTATGGGTAAAAGTTATGATGGCGTTCTGCGTTCCACTTTTGTGATTGGAGAGGATGGTTCTATAGAAAAAGTGTTTACCCAGGTGGATACTAAAAATCATACTGCTCAGATATTGGGAATATAATATCAGAGATGAACATGTTTATGTAAATTATTTAACGTAAAGCGAATAAAATGTATTCGCCTTACGTTTTTTTTGTTGATAAAAACATACTGTAAACTCCAACAATATTTTTATTTCAAAGTGAAACTGAGTAAATTTGCTTTTTAAAGAAATAATAAAAAATACGATGGCAAAAGAAGATAACAACCAGGAAAAACTGAATGTCCTGAAGCTTACAATGGATAAGCTCGAAAAAACATATGGCAAAGGCACAATAATGAAGCTTGGCGACCAGGCTTTTGAAGAAACCCCTGCAATATCTACTGGTTCTATCGGACTGGATGTAGCTTTAGGTGTTGGTGGATTACCAAAGGGAAGGGTAATTGAAATATATGGACCTGAATCTTCAGGTAAAACCACGCTTGCATTGCATGTTATTGCGCAATCGCAAATGAAAGGCGGAATTGCGGCATTTATTGATGCTGAGCATGCTTTCGACCGCTATTACGCGCAGAAATTAGGTGTGGATATCGAGAACCTGCTTATTTCGCAACCTGATAATGGTGAACAGGCACTTGAAATCACCGAAAACCTTATTCGTTCGGGCGCAATTGATGTTATTGTAATTGACTCGGTTGCCGCACTTACTCCACGCAGCGAGATTGAAGGCGAAATGGGCGATTCCAAAATGGGCCTCCAGGCCCGGCTCATGTCGCAGGCACTTCGTAAACTTACTTCAACCATCAGTAAAACTGGATGTTGCTGTATTTTTATTAATCAGTTGCGCGAAAAAATCGGTGTTATGTTCGGCAACCCCGAAACAACAACCGGTGGAAACGCATTAAAGTTTTATGCTTCTGTGCGTCTGGATATCCGCCGTCAGACTCAGATCAAAGATGGTGATGTTGCAATTGGTAACAGGGTGAAAGTGAAAGTGGTAAAAAATAAAGTTGCCCCGCCATTCCGCCAGGCTGAATTCGATATTATTTATGGCGAAGGCATTTCGAAATTCGGCGAAATCATTGATCTAGGAGTAGAAAGGAATATTATCAAGAAAAGTGGTTCATGGTTCAGCTATGGCGAAACCAAACTGGGACAAGGTCGTGATGCCCTGAAAAAATTATTAGCCGATAATCCGGAACTCTGTGAGGAAATTGAAACGCAACTCATTCAAGCCCTGAAAGCATAACTTATTTGAATGTTTTGCTATCTCTCAAAAGAAATGTGGTGATTCGGCACTAATTATCAAAAGTAAAAGCTCCGGTGGAATATTCGACCGGAGTTTTTATTTTTGCAAACAAATTCATACTTATGCGTACTTTCCTTTTCTTTATTCTTACAGCAGCTATTCTTACTCCGGCTTTCTTCGCATGCAAACATTCAGGATCCGGTAAAAATGTTGCCCCAAATGACTCAATTCCACAGGTACTCTCTGCTTTAAATGCAGCAATTGCGAAAGAACCGAAGGATGCTTCATTATATGCTCAACGATCAGAGTATTATGTCCGGCGCGAGTTGTTTAACAATGCACTTTCGGATATTAATAAAGCTATAGAACTCGATCCCAAATATGTGCAGGCATATACCGGGCTCTCCGGAATCTACTTACTTATGGGGAAGCCGCAGGAATCGCTCGATGCATTAAACCGGGTACTGAAATTTGATGATAAAAATGCAGATGTTTACCTGAAAAAGGCTAAGCTTTACCTCGTCATGAAGGATTATGAAAATTGTGCGCTTTCGATACAAAAAACTTTGGAAATTGATCCTGACCAGGCAGATGCTTATTTTTTAAAAGGAATGGCATTGATGGAAAATGATAAGATGGAACAGGCCATCGAAAGCTTCCAGCGTTCAGTAGCAATTAGCCAGGCTCATTTTGATGCCTTGATGCAATTGGGCTACATTTATGAGAGCAGAGAGCCGAAAATGTCGATTGAATATTTCAAAAGCGCAGTAAAAGCAAACCCGCAAAGTACTGAAGCACTTTATAACCTTGGACTGCTTTACCAGGAAAACAATCAACCCGAAAAGGCTGTTCAATCCTATGAAACCATTAATAAACTTGATCCCGGTAATAAGTTCGCATTTTACAATACCGGGTATGTGAACCTTGTTTATCTTCAGGATTATAAAAAAGCCGAAACTTATTTCACCAAAGCCATCGAAATTGATCCAAATTATACTGATGCCTGGTGTAACCGTGGTTACTGCTACGAACTATTAAAGGAAAAAGAAAAGGCCAGAAGTGATTATCAGCAGGTGCTGAAAATAAAAGTTAATGATCCCAAGGCGGTTGAAGGAATGAACCGTATTGATAAAATCAATTAGCCTGTTGATTTTTTCGGTAACTTATTTGTGTTTTTCAGCAACTCTTTACGCATTTTTACTGCATCGCAATTGCAATTGGACGAACAGCCTCCCTGTTGATTACCTTGTTTACCGGGGAATACGGCTTTATAAAGGCTGTAAAGCACAACCCCGCTTGCAAAAGCAACTATCACATACGTCAGGATTTCCTGTAACTGCATAATAATCTTTATATCAGGGTTTTAATGGATGGAAAATAGTTTATCACCGATAGCCAGGAGATAAATAAGGTAAATGCCAGGAGAAGTAAAGCCCATACTACTGCCGGAATTTTACTGATTTTCTGCAGGTTCGTTGCATCGCCAGCTTTTTTTGGCTGTTTAATTGCCAGAACAAAAAGAACTACTGATGATATAATAGCATCTGTAAAGATTACCACTGAGTAAAAAGCTGCAAAGGCATATATCAAAGTAGTGTTATTGAGGTAAACTAATAACAGGTTAAGCACAACAAATGTTCCGGCCCAGAACAACCCATACATGTTTCGGAGTGATAGAATCATGATTATCAGTGCGATACTGGTCAAAATAAAAAGAACATATAAGTTGTATCCTTTATAAAGCAGAAATAAGCATAACCAACCGGTTAAGGCTGAAACAGGATAACCTGCCAGTGCTATCATTGCCTGCGCAAATTTATTCTTAGCTTTGGTAACGGTGGTACCCGAAGTGTCCGCAAAAAGATTAACAGCAATCACTTCTCCGCTAAGTATAAGTGTTGTAAATGCATGCCCGGCTTCGTGAACCAGTGTATTTACACTTCTGAAATATTTGCCAAGTACAGGAATCCTAGTCAGCAATACTGCAATAAGCAAAAGAATGTAGAAAACTAACTGAGGATGCGAATCAAGCCAGTCCATATGTGTATGTTAAAAAATGAGTGAACCAATCTGGTACAACGCCAGCGAACCAATGTACGCCAATACTGTTGTATAAACAACAACAAATAATGCCCATTTCCAGTGTCCTGACTCGCGGCTTATGGCCGAAACAACCCCGATGCAGGGAAAGTAAATCAGGATAAACATCATAAAACTCAATGCAACCAGTGGTGATATTACGGGTTGTCCTTTTTTATTTCCTGATGTATAGTATTGATTACGAAGTTTCTCTGTCAATGCCTGTGTGCCTTCGCCGGTATCTTCGGTTTGATACAAGACTCCCAGCGTACCTACTACAACTTCCTTTGCCGAAACACCGGTCAATAGCGCGACACTCATTTTCCAGTCGAAACCCAAAGGTCGCATGGCAGGTTCAATGAAATGCCCGATCTGACCGATATATGAGTTTTTTTGCTGTGCAACGCTGATTGAAAAATTCAGTTTAGATATCCTGGTTTCTAAAACAGCACTCAGCGAATCCTTTTGATTTTGGGAATAAACAACGGATTGATTTATTATACTGGCCTGTTTCTCTAAATCAGAGATTTGCTGCTGAATAATCTGCTTTTCATCAAAATGAACAGGGAAATATCCCAGGGCCCAGATAATAATGGACGATATCAGTATTATCCCCCCGATTTTTTGCAGGTATTGCCCTGTGCGATGCCATACATGCCTGAAAATACTTCGCATAGTCGGAACGCGATAGGGTGGAAGTTCCATTACGAAAGGAACATCTTTTTTACGAAAAATAGTTTTACGGAACACCAGTGCTGATCCGATGGCAAGAAAGACACCGGTAAAGTAAATTCCAAATAAAATTGTACCCTGGTATGACTGGAAGAATGCTGTGATAAAAAGAATATAAACCGGTAGCCTGGCACTGCAGGACATAAATGGATTGATAAGCATCGTAATCAGCCTGTCGCGGCGACTTTCGATAATCCGGGTTGAGAGAATGGCCGGCACATTACAGCCAAAACCCATCAGCAAAGGAATAAATGATTTGCCATGCAGACCAATCCTGTGCATGAGTTTATCCATTATAAAAACTGCCCGGGCCATATAACCGGTATCTTCCATTAATGATATGAACAGATACAACAGCAGAATATTAGGCAAGAAAATTATTACACCGCCCACTCCGCCAATAACGCCCTGTATCAGAAGGTCTTTCAGCATTCCCTCCGCCATATTGGTTTGTATAACAGCCGATAGTTCCTGTACCATCCATTGAATCCATATCATGGGATAGTTACCCAATTTGAATGTTCCATAAAAAGTGGCCCACATAAGCCCAACAAAAATGGGTATTCCCCAAAACTTATGCGTAATGAAAGTGTCGATTATTTCGCTGTTACGACGCCGGGTTTGTGGATTCGCTTTCATTGTTTCGGCAAGTGCACCGGCAATAAATCCGTATTTTGCATCGGTGATCAGTGTTTCAGTATCTTCCCTCTGATCGGTTTCAATCCGGGTTCTTTCTTTTTCAACTGTACCAATAATTTCAGTTGCATTATTCAGTTTCCCGGCTTTCGCTATTGCATCAGGATCGTTTTCAAGCAATTTGATTGCCATGAAGCGGGAGGAAATCTTGTTCAGGAAATCAATATTATCAGGAATTTTTATTTTTTTCTGAACCGCTTTGATGCCTTCTTCCAGCGACATTCCATAATTGATATGAATGTGCCTCGAAACCTGGTCGCTGCCTTCACATACTTCTATTATCTTCAGAAATAACTCGTTAATTCCCTTTCCGCGCGATGCAACCGTCGGAATAAACGGCACACCAAGCATCTGGCCAAGGTATTCGAAGTTTAGAATATCGCCTTTGCGCTGTAATTCATCGTACATATTCAGGGCAACTATTACCCTGATATCCATATCGATAAGTTGTGTGGTAAGGTACAGGTTGCGTTCAAGATTGGATGCATCAACCACATTAACAACCACATCCGGCATATTCTCATTAATAAAATTCCGAACATACAATTCTTCCGGTGAGTAGGCTGTAATCGAATACGTGCCGGGTAAGTCAGTAATGATAAATTCATATCCCTGCAATTCGAACCGCGCTTCTTTGGCATCAACGGTCACTCCGCTGTAATTGCCTACACGCTCCCGCGAATTGGATGCGAAGTTGAAAAGTGTGGTTTTACCTGAATTCGGGTTGCCGACGAATGCAACATGAATGTTTTTATTTTTACGCGAATATTGGGTGTTTTCCGAATCCTCGGTAATTGTCCCTGAATAATTAGTCTCTTGCTCTGTTAGGTTAAGCGGGTCAACTTCAATAAGTTGTGCTTCATTTATACGCAGTGTAACATTGTATCCCAGTATATTATATTCAACCGGATCCTGAAGAGGAGCCTTTTTGATAACTGTAACCTCTTTGCCAACAACAAAACCCATTTCGGTGATTCTTTTGCGAAAGGCACCACGGCCTTTAACCCTTATTATTGTGGCTTTACTGCCGGGTTCGAGTTCGCTCAGATTCACAGGTTATTATTATTTAGATTGAATTAATATTGTGCAAAGATAATTGGTTTCTTTATTCTGCATGTATTAAATATTCAAAATAAACCGATTTGATCACACAGAAAAATAATCAAAAGAAATTCAGTATGTCGGGATCGTATACGCTTTTAAAAATCATACAAATAACACGTTAAACGCACAAAAAAATGTACTGAAAATATTCAATAGAAGCAAAAAAATATTTACAATAGTGGTCTTTTTCAGTATTTTATGGAATTGCAACAATCAGTAACATTAAATTGAGAGTTGAAATTGAAGTCATTGAAATAAATCCTGGCCAGTAAGGAATATTAGTAATGTCAGGTATGCATTTGTAGATTAGTGAACTACAACAATTTTTAGCTTTATTTCACTTTTGATATTTCTTATCTTGAGAAAATAAATGCCATTGCTGAAGTTACTTAGGTCAATTTGATATTCTCCTTTATTGCTTGTTGTGTAAAATAGTTCATTGCCTTGCATGTTAAATATAGAAATGACCGAGGTCGTTCCCAACGCAAGGCCATGTATATTAAGTATTTCACTTGCCGGATTTGGAAAAACTGTTATTAGATTTTTTATCTGATTCTCAGGTAATGAAACCCCAAAAAAGTAGAACAAATATGAAACACTATCGTTCAGGTTAGCTCTGGTTCCCTTATGAAAAACAGTATAAAGCCCAGGCTCCTGATATATGTGCCTCGGGTTTTCTTCTGTTGAAAAACTGCCATCTCCAAAATCCCGATAATAAGTATCTACACAGGTTGAATAAGTGGCAAAATACACAGTATCATGATATTGTTCGGGCGACCACATGTTAACCCATGGCATAGGGTCGTAATCAATATTTAACGTATCGTATGAAATTCCACATCCAGGTACTTCACATGAAAGGATATATTGAAGATTGGTGGAATCCTCAATGTATAATAATGGATTCCGGATATTTGGATCGCTGAGTCCGGTTTCTGGTGTCCAATGATAAGATGCATTTGGATGGTAGGTTGCATTAAGTGTCCGTGACCAACCACATCTGAAAGTGGGCATTTCGGCTATTTCTGCCTTGAATGGAATAACTTGTAAAATAACAGAATCAACTAATCCATAAACAGAATTGTACAGGTACCAGGTATTACTGCCACAGGCTGTGATTGACGTATAAGGTATTTTTTATCATTACCGCAGCTTATAGCTAATAAAGCAAATCGTCTTCTGCTTCAGTATGAAAAGCGATGGCATGAATCGCAGGCAGAAGGGCAGAAATCCTGGCTCCCCAATGTGAAGTAAATAATTTCCGGCATTCGTACACTGCATTTTGTTTCGCGTAGGTATGATTTTTCTGGTATAGAAGGACAAAGTCCTGCAGGTCCTGGTAAATATCAGCAAGATGTTCCGAAATGCTTGCCCTAAGCGGAATATTATCAGTGTTTTCGTATGACAGAGTGAAAAACTCATCCCTCTCAGCAAAAAGCGGGAGCAACGAATTGTAAATGCTTTCCCACTGATCCTCGTTAACGAATCTTTCGCCGAAATAATCTTCATCAGGCTCAACAACCGGTAAAATGGCTCCTTTCAGGTATAAAAGCGGGCATATTTTAGCGTAATACTGCAGAACTTCATCAACATCATACTTTTCAGCCTTTTCAGTAAAAATGCAGAATTCATTGGCAACTGTAAACATATCAAGCACATTGGCTGAAACTACTGGATTGGTATCAGGTTTATTTGTCATAGTAAAGGAGGATAAGGAGCAATTTTAATACGATCAAAGGTATTAATTTGCTGAATGTAGACATGAATTCAGAGGCATAAAAAAAGTGCCTTCGCGGCACTTGAAAAAACTGAAACGTTTTGAGTTATCGTTTTTTCAGTATGAGTAATCGTGCTTTGGATATTCCGGTGTTTGTAAAACCACGGGGAACATCTTTTTCAATTTCTGCAACATCGTAAAGGCTGAGCGATTCGTTTTTCTCACCAGCATTTAACGTTACTTCACCTTCAATCAGGCATGCAACGACATCTTGCGTATTAGGATGTTGCGGAATTTTTTGCCCGGGTTGCAGGCATAAATGTATGACTTCCAGTGAGGGAGATAAATGCATAATGTACCCTTCAAGGTCGATAGGTACTTTGGGTGCATTTACGATTGAAGTCGTCTTCATTTTTTCTGACTATTTTTTTTAAACTTTGGTTTTGATGCAGTTATGTTATCAATAATATGAACAAGAGCGAAGATCGGCATTCTCAATGCCATTCGTGGTCCGGAATATTGCATTACAAGGCGCATCTGTTCGCGCCGTTGCGGCGAATAGCAATGGACAGGACATTCCTTGCAGACAGGTTTTACTTCGCCATACAAACAGGATAACAACCGCTTTTCGGCGTATATTACCAGCGACTTGCATTCCTCGCATAAATTCCCAGTTCCCGGATGATTATCATAGCAATACATCCTGATCATTTCCTGAACAATGATTCTCTCTCTTTCGCGACGGGATTTTAGAAGGAACATGGTTTTTAGTTTTATTCCCTGATCATGGTAAGTAACATGATAAATTTTTCGTTGGCATTTACTGCATGAGGAATGTTCGCCGGCATAATAATGCTCTGTCCTACTGTGAGTTGATTTGCATTTCCACCAATAACGATCTCAGCATTTCCCTGCATTACCTGCACAAGGGCATCGAAAGGCGCAGTATGTTCGCTCAGTTTCTGACCCGCATCAAAAGCGAAAAGAGTAATATTCCCTTTTTCCTTCTGAATAATTCTTTTACTTACTATTCCATCAGTCTGGTAAGTGACTGAACTGGCAAATTCAAATGCTTTTCCGTGTTCTATTTTTTCGTTTTCCATTTGGTTAAAAATATATTATATTGATTATATGTATGTTATGACTTTCTTCAACTGGTCAAAAGTTGTAAGAATTTAAAATGATCAGGATGAATTATCCATTATTCCTTTCCATTTTCTATTAACTATTTTCTATTAACTATTTTCTATTAACTATTTTCCATTTACTCAAATCTACATTTTACTACACCCATTCCTCATTTAATATATCACCCTTAATCCCGACCACAATTTTCTTAACAGGAATATTTCGCCCCGATTGCTGAACAGCCATTTTCGCCATTTGTATTAATCCGCCGCAACAGGGTACTTCCATAATTGGTACTGTTAGTGTATTAATTTTTGCTTCCGAAATCATTGTTGAAAGTTTCTCAATGTACACATCTTTATTGCTATCGAGTTTTGGACATGCAATGGCCAGCGATTTGTTTTTCAGCATACGCTCGTGAAAATCTCCCATGGCAAATGCTACACAATCAGCGGCTAAAACCACATCGGCAGCCTGGAAATAGGAAGCCATTGGGTTTACCAGGTGGAGTTGTACCGGCCATTGGCGCAGTTCTGATGGGGCAGGGGTTTTAGTTTCTGAAACTGCTACAGTTGCTGCGGCCGTATTTACTTTATCAAGATCAATGCGGAAATCTATGGTTTTGGAACTTCCACATCCGCATGTGCTTGCTTGTTCAGGTTTTACATGGTTCAAAGCGTCTTTCATATTCGGGAAAATAACAGCTGATGCAATGGCAGGTTTTATTTCTGCGCCGGGGCTCAGGTCAATTTCATGCTTTTTGATATATGCTACTGCTTCTTTTAAAAATTCGTTTTCGTTATGATCACGAAGGTGCTCAAGGTGCGCCAGAATTGTATTACGGCCCTGTTTTACAATGGTTTCCATCACAACAGTTTCGTTGTATGGTTCAGCCTCACGTTCAATAATTTCAATGGCTCCTTCAGGGCAGTGACCTAAACAGGCACCAAGTCCATCGCAGAATAAGTCGCTGATCAGGCGTGCTTTACCATCGATTATCTGCAATGCTCCTTCATGGCAATTGGGAATGCATAATCCGCAACCATTGCATTTTACTTCGTCAATTTGGATGATTTTCCTAAGCATAAGTGATTTCTTTTGTTTTGAGATCGGATATTTTAGTATTGTTTAAATAGTCAACAAATTCATTGGTAAGTTTATCGGGTTTGCCACCGAAAATGCAGGTTAAAAAAGGACAGGTGTTTTTGTCAATTCCACATAGATGACATTCCACATTGCCTTCAATAAGCTGATAGATATCAAGCATTGTTACTTCATCAGCTTTCTTTTTCAGAATAAATCCACCACCCGGACCGCGATTCGATTCGAGATACTCGTTTTTGGCAAGAACCTGGAGTATCTTGGCCAGATGATTTTGGGAAACGTGAAGGATTTCGGAAATCTTTTTTGCATTTAACCTTACGTTTGAGGACGCAATAAGTGCCAGACTATGAATAGCCAACGATGCTGCTTCGGAAATATGTACAAGTCTGCTCACCTTATATAGGAATTTAGGTATTTGAATGCGCAAATATAAAATAAAAATCTCACCAGGGAAAATTCATTGAGAAAAAAAAAGAGAAAATAAATATTTATGGAAGCTAAAGGTTATTCCATCATATCAGCCAGAGTTTGGGTTGAGAGATGATCGCGGAAAGTTTGTGTCATTTTGGTAACGACTGTCCCAAGAATACACTTTTCGAACGGACAAACCTGCTTTTCGTGAGGGCAGCTCAAAACTTTCACGTGTCCTTCGATGGCTTCGTAAATCTGCAACAATGTAATACCTCCCGGTTCAATATTTAATTTAAAACCTCCTGAAGGCCCACGGTTTGAAGACAGGAAGCCTTCTTTTACCAGTCGCTGCATAACTTTTGCAACATGATGGCGAGATGAACCGGTTATTTCAGCAATTTTCTGAACATTTATGGTTTCCCCTGCACGGGCCACCAGCACCATACCATGCATGCCTATGGACGCGGCTTCGGAATATGAAACAATTTTCGCCATTCTGATATATAAGTATTTAATTGCTCAAATGTCGGTATTATTTTTTGATACTTACAGGATGATATGTAATTTTTAGAGTTTCTAAATAAGTAGAATGGAACGGTTTTTGTTTGTTACCCATTTAAATACTAGTTAACCTCATTTTATGCGACTCATTTACAAACTGCTCTTATTTTTTCTATCAACAATATTTGTTCTTTCATCCTGCGATGTTCTGCAGCAGGCAAGCCAAATAAGTAACCTTTCAAAATGCGAATTCAGACTCGAATCAGTTCAGCAACTGAATCTGGCCGGAATAAATGTTCAGAATATAAAAAACATATCTGATCTGAATATGATGGATGCCGGCCGGCTTGCCATGGCAGTTTCAACTCAGCAATTGCCCCTTGATTTTACACTTAATATTGAGGCAAAAAATCCAAATACCGCTTCTGCAGGTATGACAAAAATTGACTGGATCTTATTGATTGATGATATTGAGATGACGCAAGGTATTCTTGATAAACAGGTTAGTATTCCTGCAAATAATGGTACAACAATCATCCCTATGCAGATGCATATTGATCTTAAGAAGGCTTTATCAGGTAAAAGTGCTGATGCAGTTATAAATTTTGGACTGAATCTGGCTGGTGCCGGCAATAAGCCGACCCGGTTTACTTTGAGGATGAAACCAACAATTACGGTTAGTGGTTTCCCAATAACTTACCCTGGGTATCTGAATATAAAAACAGAATATAGTTCGAAGTAATAATAGTATTTAAAACCGGATAGTATGATACTAATTAAAATTCTACATTACCTGGCTTTGATTTTTGGTTTCCAGGCTTCGGCATTTTTTACTTTTTTCCTCATTGCCGAAGGGGGTGCTGACCTTCTTGAAGGAAAACCCAATGTTATACCCATTATGTGCATGATGATACTGGCAGTCGGAGGATATTTATGGGCCATTTCAAAGCCTAGAAAAGGTAGTTTGCTAATGATAACCGGTGGAATAATTATGGTAGTTTACCTTTTGTTCCTGGGAGGTATAAGCGAAATTAAAATGGCATTAATATATGGATTGCCTTTCATTATTCCTGGGTTGATTTTCTATTTTACCGCGAATAAAGTTGAAGAGTATCCTCCAACTCAACTGAATTAAATAAAAAAAAGCCCGGAAATTCTGACCGGGCTTTTTTATTATTAGAGTAATCCTCCGTTTTTATAAATCTGCATCTGTGCATCATAAAATTTATTGATAAACAGAGATTTGTTCCTGGTAATATTTGCAATTTCACCGGTATTGAAATTTACCCTTACCTTGTCATCCTGCTGTAAATCAAGTTCTTCGATCTGTCCGGGAGTGTAAGTGAGTATCGGAAGTGCCGCATTAATGGCATTCCTTTCGTAAATAGCTCCGAACGATTCTGCAATGATTGCAGTTACTCCCAGTGATTGGAAACAATCGACCGCCTGCTGCCGCGAACTGCCTGCACCGAAGTTTTTTGTTGTGAAAAGGATATCTCCAGGCTGTGCTTTTTTGGCAAAGTCCTCGTAACCTTTCAGATTATCGAAAGTATACTGGCCCATTTCCTTGATATTGGTAATGGTAAGATACCGGTTATGGAAAATCATATCCGTATCTATATCATCTTTACGGATAACCCATGCCCGGCCTTCTATAATTTCAGGTTTTTCCAATTTCTCACGAACAACTACCTCACGATGCTTCAGTTCAGGTTTAACAAAAGTAGCCGCTACATCAGGAATAGCATCAGGTGTAGTGATATAACCAGCTATTGCTGAAGCTGTAACAACATCTGGTGAAGCAAGGTACATGGATCCTTTTCCCTGCTTGCCTGAGAAATTACGGTTGCCTGTGCTGATAGTTATTTCATCAGGACCATTTTGTCCGACCTGACCGGCAGCACAACCGGCACAACCTGCGTTGGAAACCAGTGCTCCGGCATCTTTAAAAATCTGAATAAGTCCTTCTTCAAGGGCTTCACGCCATATTGCATCCGTAGTTGGAACAATTTTTAATACTACTCCTGGAGCCACTTTACGTCCTTTAAGCAATTTTGCAGCAATGCGAAGGTCTTCCATACGCCCGTTTGTGCAACTACCCAGGAAAGCAGAATCTATTTTTGTATTTCTTACACTTTCAACCGAAACATCATCATGAGGATGGCCAGGATTTGCAACCATGGGCACAAAATTCCCGATTTCAATTTCATGCACAAAGGTATATTTCGCTTCCGATGAAGCTTTTATAGTTTCGAAACGCTTACCTGACAGGTTCTGAAGCTCAGTGAGCACTTTTTC
The DNA here is from genome assembly GCA_038212135.1 of Bacteroidales bacterium. Lineage (GTDB taxonomy): Bacteria > Bacteroidota > Bacteroidia > Bacteroidales > UBA4417 > UBA4417. The sequence continues at coordinate 17,484 of JBBQUX010000027.1, forward strand.
GTTAGGGCTGAACAGGATAATAATGGCTCCCATTTCGGTCCCCATCGAGGCAATGGTTATTCTTTCATCAAGTGTAAAATCTTCAACAGCATCACCCTCAATTTCAACGGAATAGCCTAGTAATTTGTTAGCTCCGTATATTGAAAGAAGGTTCAGCACCATATCCTTGGCAGTAACATTTGCCGGCCTTTTACCTTTGAGAATCAGTTTAACGGAATCAGGAACTTTAAACCAAACGGATCCTTTTGCCCAGGCAGCAGCTATATCCTGGTCGCCCATTCCTTGGCCGAAGGCACCTATCGCTCCCATAATATTGGCATGCGAATCGGTTGAAACAAAAGTGCTTCCGGGATAGGCGAGGCCTTTATCGATGGCCAGGTGTGTGCCAACACCTGAATCAATATCATATACTTTTATATCATACTGGCGGGCAAAAAGCCTGCAGAAATGCTGGTTGGCAGCATATTTCTGATCTGAACCTCCGGGGTTGCAGTCGAAAGTGAAGAACGTACGTGAAGCGTCATGAACGCTAAGTCCATTGTTCAGGATATTTTCGACAACATTGGCACCACCAAAATCGCGGGCAGCGCGGGCATCAATAAATACATCCACTATGTCGCCGGGTTTAACTGATTCCTGGCTGCTGTGGTTTGCTATAATTTTTTCAATTATTGTCATGGAACTAATTTTGGGGTTATAGTTCCCTCTCTCCTTCAGGAGAGGGGGTCAGGGGGTGAGGTCTTACAATTTCAATCGATCTCTAAAAGGTTCAAAAGTCATAAAATCAGCATGATGAACTATATATGCTTCGGTAGTACGTTTTACCATATCGCCTTCGCCTGCATGGGTTGCGATGATATGACAAACTGCTGCAGGAACTCCGCATTGTTCAGCCAGAGAAACGCCGGAGAAAGGATGCCGCACATACTTCCCGTAACTTCCCTGCACTGATTTGCCGTCTTTCATCTCATATTCAAGTAATTTGCCAACATCCGCTAAAATTGCACCGGCAATCAGTACATCCATATTAACCGGCAGATCATTCTTAAAGAATTCATTCATTTTATTTCCAGCATCCAGCGCCACATGCACTACGCAACGCTTATGATCCATAAAGGTAACTTTTAGATCAGGACCGCAAAGCAATGTAAAAGGAATGGTATTGAGATCATCAGGTGTCAAAACACTTTGCTGCAATGCCAGTGCCCAGGTGAGGGTTGTCTTTTCTTTTAATTCAGAGTTTTTTATCCATTCCAGTTCAGGCCATAACAAGCGGGCCTGTTCGCTAAATTTTGATTCAATATTCATAATTTGGAAGTATTAAAATGAAAGCTGCCTCAGCAGCAGCTCTCTATGAATTGAATAATTATTTCAGTTTAGCGATAATCGCATCAGCCATTTGTTTTGTTGAAGCGGCTCCCTGTTTAATTACATCCGGCGTACCTTTCAGCTTTAGCATATCATAGGCTCTTACTTTGCCTTCGGCAACAACATCGGCAATAGCTTTCCGGATGTGGGCGGCCATTTCCATTTCACCGAGGTGCTCGAGCATCATAACTCCCGAAAGAATCATGGCAATCGGATTTACGATTGATTCTTCATAACCTGCATATTTCGGTGCTGAACCATGAGTAGGTTCAAAAACCGCAATATTATTTTCCGGGTTAAACTGCGCCGAAGTGGCAAATCCCAAACCTCCTATGAGGCCTGCAAATGCGTCGGAAACAATATCGCCAAACATATTTCCAGCAACTATTACGTTATAGTTTTCCGGATTTTTGGTTAGCCACATCATCATGGCATCGATGTTAACATCTTCTACCCAGATTTCAGGATAATCGGCTTTGCTCATTTCCTGTGCTACTTTCAGCATCATACCGGAAGTTTCACGGATTACGTTTGGTTTTTCACAAACGGTGATTTTACTGAAACCGCGTTGCTTTGCATATTCAAACGCAGCTTTAACAATGCGGGTAACATATTTCTTTGTAAAAATACGTGTCGAAACAGCCAACTCAGGACGTGGGCACCAGCTGAAATTTTCACGGAATTTGGGATGGGTCATCAAAGCGTCGTATACCTGATCGGATGGGTTGGTCCATTCAACACCACCATATAATCCTTCGGTATTCTGGCGGAAGATCATTACATCAACTTCAGGCTCTTCGATCCCATTTGTACCTCGACGAACAAAGTTCAACGGATTGCCTTTCAGTGTTTTGCAAGGACGCATACAGATATCAAGGTCGAAATGCTGACGCATTGCAACGATTGGACTGTAATATTGAATCCCTTTTCCCTGTAGTTCAGGAGCAAGTTCAGATGCAGCTTTATCCTTTGGTTTGGACGTAATGGCCCCGAAAAGTCCGATTTTGTGTTCATCCAGAAGTTTCAGCGTACGATCGGGAAGGGGATTACCTTCTTTACACCAGAAATCCCATCCAATGTCGCCATTAACATAATCAGCTTCAAATCCGGCAGCATCGAGGACTCGTATACACTGATCCAATACTACTTTTCCAATACCGTCGCCTGGCATTGATACAATGGTTCTTTTTGCCATAATTTTATCAGGTTTTTTTGATTGTTATTTCAGAAACAATTGCCGACAAAATTATAATTTCATTATTAAATAACAAGTGGATTTTAGAAATATTTTTTAAAAAAACCAGAATATAAAAAGAAAGCTATTGTACTAGGTTTGTGTTTAAAATATCGATATATTGTGTTCTTAAATAATACTATAACAATAGATTATGAACTTATTTCAATTAATAATTTATATGGTAGATTTTCAGAATTATTGAATTGAAGGTTCAGGGATATCAGCTTGAAAATAATAATGACGAAACGGTTGATAATAACAATCAGACGTAGCAAATTCAGTTATAGAATATTTTTCAGAATGTAGCAATTTTTAACGACATGCATTGTTAGTTTCGTTTTCATCCCGATTTGATTATTTTTGCGCCCTCTGAAACACAGAAAATCTCAACACAGAATATCATTTTAACAATTATGGATTCAAAGGCATTGGTAAAAAGTGTAAAAGGCCCTGTTTTTGAAAAAATTACAGAAGCTGCTGCACTGTTGCAAACTGACGCATTCGTAATAGGAGGTTTTGTACGTGATCTGATTTTACACCAGACTTGCAAGGATCTGGATATTGTAACTTCCGGCGATGGAATCGAACTGGCAAACAAGGTTGCTGAATTGCTTAAAGTAAAAAAAGTAAGTGTTTTCAGGACTTTCGGCACAGCTATGTTTATGTATCGCGATTGGCAGGTTGAATTTGTTGGTGCCCGGAAAGAGTCGTACAGCAGCGATTCGCGAAATCCGCAGGTTTCCCCTGGTACAATTGAAGACGACCAGAACAGGCGTGATTTTACAATTAATGCGCTGGCAATCAGTTTGCAACCACATAATTTCGGGCAGCTGATTGATCCATTTCATGGAATCGACGATTTAAACAATAAGATTCTTCGTACTCCTCTTGATCCGGACATCACATTTACTGACGATCCGTTGCGGATGATGCGTGCCATCCGGTTCGCTGCCCAGCTTAACTTCCAGATTCTACCCGAAACCCTTGAAGCGATTACACGAAATGCATCGCGCATCAATATAATTTCGATGGAACGGATCAGCGAAGAACTGAATAAAATTATTCTTACGGAAAAACCATCTGCGGGTTTTTACCTGTTAGACAAAACCGGCCTTCTCGACCTTATTTTTCCTGTTTTTACTGCCCTGAAAGGTGCTGAATATGTGGACGGTAAAGGTCATAAAGATAATTTCCGGCATACTCTCGAAGTACTCGACCGCATTGCACCGAACACTGACAATCTGTGGCTTAGGTGGGCCGCTTTACTGCATGATATTGCCAAACCGGTAACCCGGCGTTTTGATCCACAGACCGGATGGACTTTTCATGGACATGAATTTAAGGGAATGAAAATGATTCCTTCCATTTTTACCCATTTACGTCTTCCGCTGAACGAAAAAATGAAATATGTTCAGAAAATGGTTTTGCTCCATTTGCGTCCGATAATTTTAGCCGAAGATGTTGTAACTGATTCAGCAATACGTCGTTTGCTCTTCGAAGCCGGAGATGATGTTGACGATCTGATGACACTTTGCGAAGCAGATATTACTTCTAAAAACCAGGCCAAAGTTCAGCACTATCTGGCAAACTTCGAACTTGTAAGGACAAAACTGAAAGAAATAGAAGAAAAGGATAATCTTCGCAACTGGCAACCTCCTGTGACCGGAGAAATTATAATGGAAGTATTCGGACTGGAACCTTGCAGGCATGTAGGCATAATTAAAACTGCAATCAGGGAAGCCATTCTGGAAGGCGAAATTCATAATAATTTTGCTGAAGCATACAACCTGATGCTGAATGAAGGTTCGAAACTGGGATTAACTGTTGTAAAACAATACGTTAATCATCCTTTAGAAAAACTTGAAGTTAAAAAGGAAAATTCCTAAAAAAAGTTCATACCTTTACATAACTAAAACAACAAGAAACACTAACTATGCAAGCGTACCGTTTCAGGCTTTTATTCGAAGAACAGGATGATTTTCTGCGTGATATTGAAATCAAGCCGGGGCAAACATTTAAGGATTTCCACGATATCATTTACCAAACATTGGAACTCGAAGGGAATGAACTTGCTTCATTCTTCATTTGTGATCCCCGCTGGAATAAGCAACGTGAAATTACATTGATTGATATGGGTGTAAAAATTCCTGATAATGACTTTGATGATGATGACGAGCGAAAGCCGGCAATTATTCCAATACCGGTAATGATTATGGAAGATGTGAAGATACGTGAAGTAATTGACGATCCGCACCAGCGCATACTTTTCGAATATAATTTTCTGAATCCCAGGACTTTTTTCATTGAACTGATGAAAATTGTTGATGCAGATCCCAAAAAAGTATACCCCATGTGTGTTAAAAAGGAAGGTGCTCTTTCACCAACGATAGCTCCGAATTTTCTTTCGTTTCTGGATGATCCTGATGAAGATGCCATGCTTGGCGAACTTGATAAAATGATCAAGGATGGTGAACTTGAGGAAGAAATTGACGAAAACTATACAACGGAACCTGAGTGGTAGTTGGGTATAGCATTAATTAAATGATTCTCATATCCTGGCTGCAAAACTCCTGATTTCTTTATCCGTTGCTGAATTCCGCGAAATATCTTATAGTAATTGCCGGACCTACCGCGGTGGGCAAAACGGATGTTGCCATTCAACTGGCATTGCATTTTAAAACTGAGATCATTTCTGCCGATTCAAGGCAATTCTACAGAGAAATGAGTGTTGGTACTGCCAAACCCGATACGCAGCAACTTGGAAAAGTGAAACATCATTTTATCGGTCAGCTTTCCATCCACGATTATTATAATGTCTCAAAATTCGAAAACGAAGTTCTTGAATTGCTGAAAGAACTATTCGAAAAGCATAATGTTGTCTTCCTGGTTGGCGGCTCCGGTTTGTATATTGATGCTGTTTGTAATGGTATTGATGATTTTCCGGATCCGGCACCGGAACTTCGTAGTTATCTGAAAGGCATTTTGTTGGATGAGGGAATAAGTAAATTGCAGGAAATGCTTTTGAGCCTTGATCCTGAGTACTTTGCTACAGTTGACGTGAATAATCCCAACCGATTACTCCGCGCCCTCGAAGTTTGCCATACAACCGGGAAGAAATTCTCTGAGCAGCGACTCAACAATTCTAAAAATCGTAATTTTCAAATAATCAAAATTGGATTAAAGCTTCCTCGGCCAGAGCTTTTTAACCGGATTGGCCAACGTGTTGATAATATGATTGATAACGGGTTGGTTAAGGAAGTCGAAGGACTGCTCCTGTTCCGTCACCTTAACGCATTAAATACCGTTGGTTATAAAGAAATTTTCGAATTTCTTGATGAGAATACTTCGCTTCAGCAGGCTATAGAAAATATAAAAACAAATACGAGACGTTATGCCAAACGCCAGTTAACCTGGTTCAACCGAACTTCAGAATACAAATGGTTTGAACCTTCGCAATTAAATGAAATAACCAACCATATAACAATGATTTGTAGATAGTTGGCTATTTGTTAATCGGAATTTATTTACGGTTTATTAAGATTTTATTTCAGGTATTGATCGAGCCAGCGGAAAAATTCGCGCTGCCACAAAACGCTGTTTTGCGGTCGCAATACCCAATGACTTTCTTCCGGAAAATGCAGGTACCTTGCTGGAACCCCGCGGAGTTTTGCAGCGTTATAAGCTGCCATTCCTTGTGTATATGGAATGCGAAAATCGTTTTCACCTTCAATAATCATAATAGGAGTATCCCATTTATCAACAAATTTATGTGGCGAATTGGCATAGGAGTGATCCACTTGCGGATTTCCTTTTTCCCAGTAAGGGCCACCCAGGTCCCAGTTAACGAACCACATTTCTTCGGTAGTAAGATATTGATCTTCAAGATTAAACATTCCACAATGGGAAATAAATGCCTTAAAACGTTTTTCGTGATGGCCAGCCAGCCATAGTACCGAAAAGCCGCCATAACTGGCACCTATAGCACCGAGCTTGTCTTTATCAACAAACGGCTCTTTTGCCATCTCATCAATAGCAGTAAGATAATCTTTCATATTTTGTCCACCATAGTCACCACTTATCTGATCGTTCCATTCCTGCCCGAAGCCAGGCAATCCCCGGCGATTAGGAGCAACAACAATATAATCATTGGCAGCCATCATCTGGAAATTCCACCGGTAGGAGAAAAACTGGCTGACCATACTTTGAGGGCCACCTTCGCAGAAAAGAAGAGTCGGATATTTTTTATTCGGGTCAAAATCAGGGGGATAAATTACCCAGGTCAGCATTTTTTTATTGTCAGAGGTTGTCATCCAGCGCTCTTCAACCTTCGCTGAACGGATATCTTTCAATATTTCCTTGTTTGTAAATGTAAGCTGCGTTTCCTTTCCTGAAGCATCAATTTTATGAATTTCGGTTGGATTAAGCATCGATTGCTTTGCTGTGATAATTTCCTTTCCTGCTAATTTGACCGAGAGGTAATCCCACGTTCCGCTGCTTATCTGCTTAATTTCTTTAGATGCAATATTCAGAGAATAAATTTGGACGGTACCGTGAATGGAACTAAGGAAATACAACATTTTACTATCAGCCGACCATTCAAAATTGTTAGCCCCCTGGTCGAATTTTTCGGAATAATCGGTGTATTTAGCTGTAGGAAAATCATAAATCATAATCCTGTCCTTATCGGCTTCAAAACCATCGCGGGCCATACTCCGCCAAACGATCTTTTTCCCGTCGGGCGAAAAAACCGGATCCTGGTCATACCCGGAAATTCCTTTTGAAATAGTTGTTTCAGTTCCGGTTTTCAGATCGTAAGCATAAATCTCTGAATTTGTGCTGATTGAATATTCAAGGCCAACAAGTTTTTTACATGTGTAGGCAATTTTATCACTCTGTGGGCTCCAGCTGATTTGTTCCATTCCACCCCATGGAGCCATAGGCGATTCAAACCTTTGCTTTTCCATAATATCTTTACCGTTTTCCATTTTGCCGTCATTATAAGTTGCGACAAAAATATGGCTGTAACTGTAATCCGACCAGCTATCCCAGTGTCGGTACATCAAGTCATCTTCGATACGGGCATTAGCTTTTGGCAGGTCAGGATAAATGTCGTTAGGCGTTTTGTCCAGTTTAACACGCTGTGTATAAAGTATATATTTCATATCAGGCGAATAACTGAAACCCGAAATATCACCATCCGTGTTGCTGATGCGGGTAGGAGCAGAGCCATCCGGATTCGCCTCCCATACCTGCATAGAGCCTGATTCAGCCGAAAGAAACGCAATTTTCTTCCCATCCGGTCTGAAAATTCCATTACTTTCACTTCCCTTGTACGAAGTGATTTTTGAAGGAGTCCCACCCGAAACCGGCAATGTATATAAATCGCGGTTTCCTTTGTTTTCGGCCAGGTTATACCAGCTTACACCATATAAAATTGTTTTTGAGTCAGGCGAAACCTGAACCTCACTAACCCGACCCAGTTTCCATAATAATTCAGGGGTGTAGCGGTTGGGAGTCATGCTTTGCTGAGCCATAAGACCCAAATTTACTGCTATTAACAGCGAAAAAGTAAAAAACAGCTTTCTCATTATTTCAAATTTTTGTTATGTTAATTTCATGCGAAAATAGAAAAGATAATCCAATCCATTCACTTGAAAATGAACCGGAACTATTTTTACTACACTTGCATCGCCCGGAAACGTATAATTGGTCGTACATAAAACTCATAATTCGTATGTTATACTTCTTCAGTAATGCTTGAAATATGTATTTTTACATATTCTCAGATAATTTTTTAGGTGATTCCAATTTGCAGATAGTTAAACGAATACAAATAATGTGGAGTGAAAAGGGCATAAAAGTTATAGTAGCCAAAGATTTAAACCGCAGCAGTGCACAAATATTGCCGAGCTATTATTCGGGACAATGGATGCGGGCACTGTGTAAACCGAAAACAGGAGTGAGGTCGTATATGGCCGATTCGATTCCCTGCAGTGCGGATGCGTCATTTGTGCTATTTTACAATGATGAGAATTTACAGATGAGGGATGATTCAATGAAAAGAGAAATACCAGCCCCGGTTTACGAAACTATCTTCAATTCAGGGTTGATTGACGAAATCATGCAAAAACTTAATCCGGTTAACAAAAATGAAACTATTTATATGTACCGGAATAATGACATCACTAAACTTAAACAATAGATATCTTGTTTAAAGTAGAGTAGAGTAACCTTTGATTAAGTACTGATTATGACCAAAGAAGAAGCTGCGAGTAGTATTAAAAACCTTGTCAGGGAGATTAATGAACATAACTATCGTTATTATGTTCTGGCCCAACCGGTTATATCCGATTTCGAATTTGATATGCTTCTTGAAAAGCTGTCTGCGCTCGAAAAAGAGTTTCCTGAATTTATGCAGCCTGATTCACCCACACAGCGGGTCGGCGGAACTATAACTTCTGAATTTACTTCTGCCAGGCATACTTACCCGATGTTGTCGCTTTCAAATACCTATTCAGAAAGTGAATTGTGCGATTTTGATGAGCGTGTGCAAAAACTAGTGGATGGCCAATACGAATATATTTGTGAATTAAAATTTGATGGGCTATCGATCAGCCTTACGTATGAAAACGGGTTGTTAGCCAGGGCTTTAACACGTGGTGATGGCGACCGCGGCGATGATGTTACAACCAATATACGTACCATTCGCAGCATTCCTCTTCGATTGTCGGGGACGGGATTTCCTGAGATTTTCGAAGTTAGAGGCGAAATTATTTTACCTCGGCCAGGTTTCGAAAAAATGAACCGCGAGCGCATCGAAATAGGTGAAACTCCATTTGCCAATCCCCGTAACGCTGCTGCCGGAAGCTTAAAACTTCAGGATTCAGCAGAAGTAGCCCGCCGTCCGTTGGATGGTTATATGTATTATGCATTGGGTGAATCGCTTTCGTTTAATACACATAAGCAAAGTTTAAATGCTCTTGCCGGGTGGGGATTTAAAATTTCGAAGGAAACCGCGCTATGTAAATCTATAGATGAGGTGATCGATTTTATCCATAAAATTGGACGTGAACGCGATAAGCTCACTTTTGATATTGACGGAATAGTTATAAAGGTTAACTCCCTCGAACAACAACAGGCACTTGGTTTTACTGCAAAATCGCCTCGTTGGGCAATTGCATATAAATATAAGGCTGAGCAAGTTACAACTAAATTATTATCAATTGATTACCAGGTTGGACGTACAGGGGTGGTAACGCCTGTAGCAAATCTGAAACCCGTTCAACTTGCAGGAACGGTTGTGAAAAGAGCCAGTCTGCATAATGCAGATATAATGGCCAAACTCGATGTGCGCGTTGGCGACAATGTTTTTGTTGAAAAAGGAGGGGAGATTATTCCGAAAATTATCGGAGCCGATCTCAGTAAACGTGATTTATTTGCTGAACCTGTGACGTTTATCGAAAATTGCCCTGAATGTGGAACCCGGCTGGAACGGCAAGAGGGAGAAGCCGGAAATTTTTGTCCGAACGAAGACCATTGCCCGCCTCAGATTAAAGGGAAACTCGAGCATTTTATCCATCGCAAAGCAATGAATATTGATAGCCTGGGCGAAGGGAAAATCGAAATGCTTTTCGACAACAATTTAGTAAGGGATGTTGCTGACTTATACAGTCTTACTTACGAATCGATATTTGGGATCGAAAAGGTGTTTAAAGGCATCGAAGGAGCAAAAGATAAAAAACTTAGTTTCAAAGGTAAGACCGCCGAAAATATTATCAATGGGATAAAAGCCTCAAAATCTGCACCTTTCGAACGTGTGCTTTTTGCAATCGGAATCAGGTACGTGGGTGAAACCGTAGCCCGTAAACTAGCACTTCATTTTAGAAATATTGATGCTATTATTGCTGCAAATTCCGAAGAATTGCAGGCGGCAGAAAATATCGGCGAAAAAGTCGCATCCAGCATTTATTCATTCTTCCGTAAACCGGCAAACCTCGAAATGCTCGTTAAACTGAAAGAGGCCGGTTTGAATATGATTGCCGATAAACAGCCCGAATTGCTGTCATCGAACCTGGCAGGGAAAAGCATTGTCGTTTCAGGCTCATTCGGATCGCCTAAACGACGCAAGGAACTCGAGGAACTGGTTGTGAATCATGGTGCCAAATTGGCAGGAAGTGTTACCTCAAAAACCGATTACGTTGTGGCAGGGGAAAATATGGGTCCCGAAAAGCGGCAGAAAGCACTAAACATTGGTATTCCTGTGATCTCGGAAGAGGAATTTCTCGAAAAATTGCTTTAATCTGAAATATTGGATTGCTTTTTGTGCAGAAATACTACCAGTTGATATTTCTTGTTGTACGTTATTTGAAACCCGTCAGCAGAAAATTATTTGCTCCTTCCGTTAAAATGCATTTCTCATGGCAATTCAAGTTAAAGAAATAGAAAATACCTTCTCTCTTTTAGGTAAAATGGTGTATGCTAACCGATTAAAGGAAGCTTTGAGCCAGCTTTCGGTATTAATGGAAGGCATGCACGTGGCTGATTTTACGCTGCAGTACGAGGACATAAATCAAACCTACCTGATGCTTCTTGAATACAATTTCAGGGGAGTGCCTGATCCTCAGCGTAATGTGATTTTTGCAAAACTTAAAGTTTCATTGCTTGAACTTGCTGACAAGGTCAGACAACATGCTTTGGCTCAGACTGGTATGCATATTTACCAGTTGAAGTCGCGTATCGAAAAAGAAAAAGAGTCAGATAAGGAAGAAGCCACCCGGCGAATCGACAATTATTCCTTCGAGCTCGAATTCACAAAATTGCTGAATGATGCTGATTTGTCGGCGCACAATGCCGAAAATAAAACTCTCCCTTCAATTTCGCCCAAGCTATTCCAACTGATGTGGCTTTCCGATAAATACACTGAAACCGATCTTTTGCTTATAAAAGCCATCAGGGATTCGGAAAGTTTGCCCTGGTACGAAAAGTGCCTCGCTGTAAGTGCAATTACGCTGAGCCTGATCAATTGTTTTGATAAGGAGAAGTTTAACGTACTCATCGAATTCTATACCGACCGTCAGCCGCAGGTCTGGCAGCGGGCACTCACAGGGTTTATCCTGGCTATGTTTATTTATGACAAACGGATTGAGCTCTATCCTTCGATCAGTGCTGGTTTACGCAAGTTTTCTGCAAATGAAGATTTTGCAACCGATTTGAATAATTTACTGATGCAAATACTCAAATCGCTGGAAACGGAAAAAATTACCCGGAAATTTCGAGAAGAAATTCTTCCTGATGTTCAGAAATTTGAATCAAAACTGCGTGAAAAACTGGATATTGACAACATTATTAACAACGAACTGATTGAAGATAAAAATCCGGATTGGGAGCAGATTTTCGAGGATAGCCCTGATTTGCTGAATAAAATTGAAAAAATGTCGGAGATGCAGATGGAAGGTCTCGATCTTTTCATGGGGACTTTTGCCATGCTGAAGAATTTTGACTTTTTCAGGGAGATATCCAACTGGTTCCGGCCGTTTTATAAGGATAATGAAGCTGCCTTGAATGCCTTAACCCACGACTTGCAGGGCAAATCAGATTTCCTTGCAGGGTTGGAAGATTCATTTTATATGTGTAACTCTGACAAATATTCATTTTGCTTCAATATCAAACATCTGCCAGGCGAACAGAGCCGCAATGTGATCAGCCTGTTTAACATGGAAGCGGAAAGTATGCGCGAAATTTCGAGCGAAGATGGATTACTTAATAAACCGGGCAGGGATACTTTTATTTTTACGCAATACATTCAGGACCTTTACAGGTTTTTCAAACTGCATCCTTTCCATGGAGATTTCCGCGATATTTTTGACCTGAACTGGGATATTCAGGAAAACTGGCTTGTTAACAGTATCAGCGATAATACATTAATACTGCGTAATTCGGCAGAGTTTCTATTCAATAAAATACATTATCCGGCTGCTGCAGGTCTTTTCAGGGTGCTCACAACAAAGCCGGAACAGGATCAGGTCGTTTACGAAAAACTTGCTTATTGTAACCAGATGATGGGTGATTTTAAATCAGCACTTGAATTCTATAAAAGAGCCGAACTCTACGACAGCAATCGGATATGGAGCCTGAAAAAGATAATATTTTGTTATCGGAAACTTGGCGATAACGAGTCAGCATTGAAATGGAGCCTCGAAGCAGCAGCCCTTGATCCTGATGATGCCTATTTGCAAACTATGCTTGGTAACTGTTACCTCGACCAGCAACAATACGATTTAGCCCTTGATCATTACTTCAGAGTTGAGTTTCTTTCGCCCGAAAATAAAAAAGTTCTCCGCCCGATTGCATGGTGTTGTTTCGTTCTTGGCAAACTGGATATCGCTCGTAATTATCTACAGCGTATTGAAGCTGAAGGCGCCACTGCAAGCGACCTGGTCAATGCCGGCCATATTGAATTATGTACAGGTAATAAACCCCGGGCAATGGAGTTTTACCTGTCAGCAATAGCATCGGGTATCTTCAGTCTTGCCCAGTTTACCGAAACCCTCGAGTTTGATAAGAACCACCTGATTGCCAATGGAGTTGATCCGGCAGAAATCCAGTTAATTACTGATTATATCCGATATAGGCGTTGATTTCATCAGATTGAGATTATTTTCTGATTTTTCGAAAATTAGTGCCTGAAAAACTATTACTTTTTTCAATTGTTAATATTAACTAATATACGGGATCATTTTTATGGTTTGGCTCGTTTTTTGAACATGTTTAATTAAAACAAAAACTATGAAAAAAATATCTTTACTCTCTATCATATTTCTGACTGTTTTTCTTGCATCTACACTTTCGGCGGGAAATTTTGCTGATAATCAGCAAAATATAAATAGCCGGAGCACGTCAGATATTTCTGCTCCCACTGGTGTAATCGATAATTTATCAGTTTACCCGAATCCGGTTATTGATTTGCTAAAGATTTCATTTAAAAGCAGCCGGAAAGGTAAAGCCGTGGTTTCGCTTTTTAATAATATAGGGAAACAGGTTTACAACCAGGAATCATCTGTTGATCTAGGAAATAATCTTATTTCGATTGATGTTAGAAGCAAAGCCATTGAACCTGGTATTTACTTTGTACAAATTGTAGTTGACACAGAAATCTTCACGCGAAAGCTGATTGTTAAATAGTTTTTTTGGTTAAATACCAAATCCTGTCAATATTTGTTTCCATTCGAACATAATCAGGCGAAACACGTTTACTTTGTACCTAATTTAGCAAGTTGTAGTTTCATTCTCAGTGCGCATCTTACAATTTTTATTCAGGCCGGTCCGAAGTAAAGCAATACCAGCAATTTTAGCTGTGTTGCTTTATATTTTACCCAACCTTGTGCAGGATGCGCACCGTTTGATTGGTCATCACGATGTAGTTCATTCAATTGCTTCCGGCAAAGGACTAAATATTCAACAGCAGGCTGACGAATGCCCGATTTGTGTATTCGGGTTTTATACAATTGATGAAATTCCGTTTGAGTATTGTTCGGCTGTTTTATCATCGGCTACTATTAAATATTCTGTAAATTCGAATCACCAGATTGCATTAAAGATTTTTGATTATTCCCAATTGCGCGCTCCCCCGGTTTCCTGATCTGATATTTTTTTGTTTAATGGATTGAAGTTTTCATTCAATCTTTCTATGTATTTTATTAAAAACAAAGTAACTATGAAAAAAATATTTTTCATCATCTTGATTATATTATTGTCAATCAACATGATAGCAATCTCAGGTAATAATTTGATCGAAAAAACAAGCCTGTCAGGAAAAATAACTGACAGCAAAACCGGAGAGCCATTACCTGGAGTAGCAATATATTTTCCTGATTTAAAATCGGGGACGACCTCTGATATTGATGGTACTTACAAACTGGATAATCTGCCTAAAACCAGAGTTTTGGTTCAGGTAACTTTTATTGGGTACAAACTTATTGCTGAAACTATTGATCTGAATGTGATTGATAAGAAGGATTTTGCGTTAGACGTTTCAATTACTGAACTCAACGAAGTAGTGGTGACCGGTTTGTCAAAAGCTGCTGAGAGAAACCGTACCCCAACACCCATATCCATAATTCCGCCTTTACAGTTGTTGCAAAATTCATCCTCAAATATTATTGATGCGCTTGCCAAACAACCTGGTATTTCGCAGGTTACAACCGGTCCTGGTATTTCAAAACCGGTTATCCGGGGTTTAGGATATAACAGGATTATCACACTCAACGATGGAATCAGGCAGGAAGGTCAGCAATGGGGCGATGAACATGGAATTGAAATAGATGAGTTTGCAGTTAGTAAAGTGGAAATATTGAAAGGTCCGGCAAGTTTGTCATATGGCTCCGATGCCATG
>JBBQUX010000028.1:0-31266 GCA_038212135.1 Bacteroidales bacterium
ATTATGTGATGTACAATTTTAGATTTTAGATATACGATTTTTAGGAAATTTAGTCATCTCAGTATTTATTTTAAATCTAAAATCGTAATTCTAAAATCGTAAATTAAAAAAAGGGTAAGCTACTTATATCGCACCGCTCAACCATCGTACCCTTGCTACCTTCCGGTCCTGGGGGAGTTAAATAGGAGCTGGTCGTATAAGACTTACCCGTCTGCAAAAGTACTACTTTTTGTGATCAAAAAAAACAACTCATGGAATTTTCGTTGTTTTTAACCAAGTTTCTTACCTTTGTGCTAAATCAAACCTTTAAAAACAGAATAAATATGGAAACAAAATCTCGCTCTTTATTCAATAATTCTCTGATCTATGGTCTTTTGACAGCTGTTATATCCATAGTATTTTCAGTATTGACATATTTGTTTGATGTATCATATTCAAGTCCTATCATGTATTTTAGTTTCGCAATTCTACTGGCAGGTATGATTTATGGCACCCTGACTTATAGAAACAACTATCTTGGCGGCTATATTTCATTTGGTAAAGCATTCACTTCAGGATTTCTGATTGTTTTGATTGCTGCTTTAGTATCTTCAATTTACTCATATATATTCCTGGTCTTTATTGATCCGACTTACCTGGATAAAATAATTGAACAGGCCATGGCAAATGCTGAAACAAAAATGGTAGAACAAGGACTGTCGGAGGAACAAATGGAACCAGGCCTGGCAATGACACGTAAATTTATGAGTCCTGTAATCATGAATGTTATGGCAATAATTAGTTCGGCCTTAGTTGGAGGAATTCTTGCACTGATAGCTGCTGCATTCATAAAAAAGGAAGACAAATCTTTTGATGGGCAGTTTAAAGATGTACAATAAATGGATATTTCAGTAATAGTGCCATTGCTAAATGAAGAAGAATCACTGCCGGAACTTTGTCAGTGGATTGCGAAAGTGATGCAAAAGAATAACTATTCTTATGAAATCTTACTTGTTGATGACGGTAGTTATGATAATTCGTGGGGTGTGATAGAACAATTGCACCATAACGATGAAAAAATTAAAGGTATAAAATTTCGCAGGAATTATGGGAAATCTGCAGCACTGAATACCGGCTTCAAATCGGCCCAAGGGGATGTAGTAATTACTATGGATGCTGACCTTCAGGATAGTCCGGATGAGATCCCCGGTCTCTATTCAATGATTAAGGAGCAAGGCTTTGACCTCGTTTCAGGCTGGAAAAAAGTCCGTTATGACCCTTCACTTACAAAAAATATACCGTCAAAACTTTACAACTCTATGACGAGCCGCATGTCGGGCGTAAAACTACATGATCATAATTGCGGATTGAAAGCCTATAAAAAAGATGTTGTTAAAAGCATTGAAGTATATGGCGAAATGCACCGCTATATACCGGTAATTGCTAAATGGAACGGGTTTAAAAAAATAGGGGAGAAGGTAGTCGAACATCGGAAACGCAAATTCGGAGTTACCAAATTTGGTGTAAATCGTTTTGTGAACGGACCATTAGATCTGATATCGATCATGTTTGTATCAAAATTCGGTAAAAAGCCTATGCACCTGTTTGGAATGCTCGGTATGTTGTTATTCTTTATAGGATTTGCTATTGCAGGGATATTAGCCTATGCGAAATTTTTCCTGGCTGAATACCGCATGACAGACAGACCTCTTTTTTATTTCGGGTTATTAGCAATGGTTTTGGGTACACAATTGTTCCTTACAGGATTTCTGGCCGAAATGGTTGCCCGTAATTCGCCCGAGAGGAATCAATATTTAATTGAAAAGGAACTTTTTTAAATCTATAAATAGTCTGTTTAAGTTAGTTGAATGGAAAAACGAAATGTGATCATCATCGGTACAGCGTATCCATTCAGAGGCGGCGGTATGTCGACCTACAATGAAAGATTGGCGCGGGCTTATCAGCAGCGCGGCGACATAGTTACAATATTTACTTTCAGCTTGCAATACCCAGGCTTTCTTTTTCCAGGGAAAACACAATATTCAACTGATATAGCTCCAGGTGATCTTACTATTATTGTTGCGGTAAACTCTATTAATCCACTGAATTGGATTAAAGTTGGATATCAAATAAAGAAGCTTATGGCTGACATTGTGGTTATCAGGTATTGGATGCCTTTTATGGCACCATGTTTGGGTACGATTGCCCGGATAGTAAGAAGAAACAATGTAAGTAGAGTTGTTGCCATTACCGATAACATTATTCCTCATGAAAAAATGCCCGGAAGTAACATGCTTTCCCGCTATTTTATTAAGAGTTGTGATGGGTTTTTAGCTATGTCGCATTCAGTACTTAGCGATCTGAATAAATTTGACAAGGTTCGTCCCAGGGTTTTTTCACCTCATCCTTTATATGATAATTTTGGGGCTTCAGTTTCTAAAACTCAGGCAAAAAAGCAATTAAGTCTTGAGGAAGGAACTAAATACATACTTTTTTTCGGTTTCATTCGTGAATACAAAGGGCTCGATTTGCTGATCAGAGCATTTGCAGATGCAAGATTCAGAGAATTGCCGGTTAAATTGATGATTGCCGGAGAATTTTACATTGATGGTAAACCATACCTTGATCTGATAGATAAACTTGATTTGAAGGATAAGGTGGTTTTACATACACAATTTATTGAGAACAGGGATATTGTAAACTATTTCTGTGCTTCCGATATTGTGGCCCAGCCCTACAAAGATGCAACCCAAAGTGGTGTTACTCAGATCGCATATCACTTCGAAAAACCTATGCTTACCACAAACGTTGGTGGTTTGTCCGAAATGGTTCCTGACGGAATGGTGGGATATGTAGTTGAGCCGGATGTGAAAGAAATAAGTGAAGCTTTGCTGCGTTTCTTTAACGAAAACAAGGAAAAGGAATTTTCGGCCAATGCTGCCATTGAAAAGAAACGATTCAGCTGGGAGATTCTCCTTAGCAGAATAGATGCGATTCTTGGTGAGTGTAAATCGGGAATCTGAAAGATAATTGTAAATAGAAAATAGAGAATAGAGAATAGAAAAAAGAGAATAGAAAATAGAAAAAAGAGAAAAGAAAAAAGAGAATTGAAATTAAATAATAGTAAATAGTCAAATGCCTAAATCAGATAAGGAAATAGGTGCATTTTTTAAAAACACGTCGGTAAATTATGAAATTGAGCAAATTTTTGAACCGATTGTTTAATTCATTGACCATTTACTATTTCCCATTTTCCATTAACCAATAACTATTTGAAATCCATGCTAATCAGGAGTAAAGCTCCCTTACGTTTAGGTCTGGCAGGCGGTGGTACTGACGTTTCACCCTATTCAGATATTTATGGTGGAGGAATATTGAACGCTACTATCAACCTTTATGCCTTTGCATCAATTGAGCCGACAAATGATGGAAAAGTTATTTTTAAAACTGCCGACGGAAGTCATATTAAGACATTTAAAACAAATTGTGAAATTCAGCCCGAAGGAATATTTGATATTCATGCCGGAATCTACAACCGTATTCGAAAATTATTTTCAGGCAAAGATTTGTCATTCAGACTTATAACATACCTTGATGCGCCACAGCAATCCGGACTTGGGACTTCTTCTACTTTGGCAGTTGCTATTTTAGGTGCATTTGTCGAATGGCTTAAACTTCCACTGGGAGAATACGATATTGCTCAAATGGCATATGAAATCGAACGCTTTGACCTGGGAATGGCAGGAGGAAAGCAGGATCAGTATTCTGCAACTTTTGGCGGAATCAATTTCATGGAGTTTTCGAAAGATAAAGTAATCGTTAATCCGCTAAGAATCAAAGAATCATATCTTGACGAACTTGCTCACAACCTGATACTTTATTACACCGATACAAGTCGGTTAAGTTCAACGATAATTCAAAAGCAGCAGCAAAATGTCCTGAAAGAGGACAAAATAGCGATTGAAGCCATGCACCAGCTAAAGAAGCAGGCTATTATGATGAAAGAAGCTTTACTGTGCGGAAACCTGAATGAAATCGGGAAGATACTGGATTTCGGATGGAATAATAAAAAACAAATGGCTTCGGGAATAACCAATAAAGTTCTTGATACAATATACACTACAGCACTTAGAAATGGCGCAACCGGTGGCAAAATTTCTGGTGCCGGGGGAGGAGGGTATATGTTTTTTTATTGCCCCGGAAATTCACGCTTTCCGGTTATTGAAGCGTTAAAACAATTCGGTGGTTACACTGAGAGGTATGAATTTACATCCGAAGGTCTGGTTACCTGGACTTTATAATGCAAATCTTTTAATAACTGAGTATTAATCTTTTAATTCTAAGAAAAAATGGAATCAAAAATTAAATCTATAATACAATCTTCTATCGATTTAAAAAGCAAGGTTATAAATGACCCGATTATTGTTGCAACCATAAAAGAGGTTATCGAGAAGATTGTGACCTGTTACGAAAGTGGTGGGAAAGTGCTGTTCTGTGGCAACGGGGGTAGTGCGGCTGATGCCCAGCATCTTGCAGCTGAACTTTCGGGTAGGTTCTATTTCGACAGGTTCCCTCTTTTTGCAGAAGCTTTGCATGTGAACTCTTCCTATTTAACAGCGGTTGCCAACGATTATGGGTACGAAGAAGTTTATGCAAGGTTGGTGATGGCAATGGGCAGAAAAAGTGATATTCTGGTTGGTTTGTCAACATCCGGAAATTCTGCAAATATCAACAGGGCATTTAAAGAAGCTAATACATTGGGAATGATAACTGTAGGCCTTACCGGGCAGACAGGTGGAGAGTTGAAGGATAAATGCACCTACCTGCTGAATATCCCTTCTATTGATACTCCGCGAATTCAGGAAGTCCATATTCTGATAGGACATATTATCTGCGAAATGGTTGAAGCTAAACTGTTTAAGAACTGACTTATTAATGATAAACAGGGAAGCTATTGTACTTGCAGGAGGATTGGGAACAAGACTTCAGGCTATATTGCCGGATACTCCTAAATGCATGGCTCC
The DNA here is from genome assembly GCA_038212135.1 of Bacteroidales bacterium. GTDB lineage: Bacteria > Bacteroidota > Bacteroidia > Bacteroidales > UBA4417 > UBA4417. The sequence continues at coordinate 5,004 of JBBQUX010000028.1, forward strand.
CGTGCACGGAAAACCTTTTTTAGTGTACGTGCTCGACTACCTGGTTAGTCAGCAGATTAATAAAGCAGTACTTTCGGTTGGCTATCATAAGGATCAAATAATCAATTACTTTGGTAAAAATTATCGATCCTTGGAAATTGAATATGCTAACGAAACCGAATTGCTGGGAACAGGAGGTGCCGTTAAATATGCTCTTAATCAATGTTTACTTGATAAGGTGTTCGTGCTAAATGGTGATACGTATTTCGTTCCTGATTTACAGGCAATGGAAAATGAACAATTGATAACTTTGGCCGATATAACAATTGCAGTCAGGCATTTGCGGGAAACATCACGTTATGGGCTGGTTATTTCAGATGAATCCGGAATGATAACTGATTTCAGGGAAAAAGACCCAACTGCCGGAAGCGGATGGATAAATGGAGGCGTTTATCTGCTTAACAGGAATATATTTGATAATTACAGGCAGCGGAAGTTTTCACTTGAAAATGATCTGTTTAAGAATTCAATTACTACTCTGCACATGCAAACTTTTAAAACCGATGCTTTTTTCCTGGATATCGGAATTCCTGAAGATTACGCTAACGCACAATCATTACTACCAGAAATAAGATGAGGATGGGCAGGAAACTTGAAATCAGCACGGGATGGACTTTATTCCTCGACAGGGATGGTGTTATTAACCAGCGCATTACGGATGAATATGTGAAACTTCCTGAGGAATTTGAGTTTATTCCGGGAGTTAAAGAAGCTTTGGCTATTCTTGCCGGATTGTTTGATCCAATTATCGTCGTTACTAACCAACAAGGTATCGGGAAAGGATTAATGACGGCTACACAATTAAATGCTATACATCAAAAAATGCTTGATGAAGTGGTCAAAGCCGGAGGTAGGATTGATGCCGTATTTTATAGTCCTGATTTGAAAAATATGCGGAGTTTTACCCGCAAACCAGCTGTCGGCATGGGTTTGAAAGCCCGCAATCAGTTTCATAGCATTAACTTTAAGAAGAGCATTATGGTTGGCGACACATACAGTGATATTCTTTTTGGGCACAGGCTTGGAATGTTAACTATCCTGGTTGGAAATGATAAAGTAGTTGTATATCAATGCTTTGGGAAACTGGATTTTAATTTTCCCGACTTGATTGCGTTCTCTAAATTTATTGAAACTAATATTAAATCATAAAGTTCGTAAACTAAATACAAAAAATTGTTTAACAAGCAAATACCAAAAAACTCGCTTTGACACCTTCACTCATATTTATCAGTTTCCTGGCATACACTGTATTGCTGTTTTTAGTTACATGGATTACTGCCCGAAAGGCTAACAGTGAATCATTTTATATCGGAAACAAATCGTCTCCCTGGTTTGTAGTAGCTTATGGTATGATCGGAGCTTCCTTGTCGGGTGTAACTTTTATGTCAGTTCCCGGTTGGGTAGGGGAAACTCAATTCAGTTACCTTTTGGTTGTTGCCGGATATCTGATTGGATACACCGTTATTGCAACAATATTAATGCCATTGTATTACAGATTAAACCTGACTTCAATTTATTCTTATCTTGAACAACGTTTTGGATTCTGGTCGTACAAAACCGGGGCATTTTTCTTCTTGCTGTCGCGTACAATCGGAGCATCTTTTCGCATGTTTCTGGTTGTGAATGTGTTACAGGTGTTTGTTTTTGATGCCTGGAATGTACCTTTCATAGTGACAGTAAGTGTTTTTATATTGCTCATAATATTATATACCCTTAAAGGTGGTATTAAAACCATAATCTGGACGGATACCTTGCAAACAACATTTATGTTGCTGGCGGTGGGCTTATCAATATACCTGATAAGCAAAAATCTGCATTATGATATAAGTAGTTTGTTCTCAACAGTATGGGGAAGTGATTATTCGAAAATAGTTGTAACCGACTGGCATAGTAAACAGTTTTTTCTGAAGCAAATACTCAGCGGGGCATTTATAGCTATTGTAATGACGGGGCTCGACCAGGAGATGATGCAGAAAAACCTGAGCTGCCGCAATATTGGTGAAGCGCAGAAAAATATGTTCTCATTCAGTATTGTTTTAGTTTTTGTGAACCTTATGTTCCTGTTTTTAGGAGCTGTTCTGTATATTTATTCATCCACTCACGGCATTGAGTTACCTTCCCGAACTGATGACCTTTTCCCGATGATAGCCATAAAATATTTGGGGCCTCTCGCCGGATTAATATTTATAATCGGTTTAATTTCAGCAGCTTATCCCAGTGCCGATGGCGCACTAACTTCGCTGACAACTTCCTTTACAATCGATTTTCTGGGATTAAACAAGCGAACCGACCTGAGTGAAGATCAAAAAAAACAATTACGTTACAAAGTACATTTTGCTTTTGCCATCCTGCTTTTGGTGGTAATTGTAGTCTTCAGGGCCATAAATGACAGGGCGGTAATCGATAAACTTTTTACTGTTGCCGGATATACATATGGTCCATTGCTGGGATTGTATGCGTTCGGACTATTTACCCGTTTCAATGTAAATGATAAATATGTTCCTTACGTTGCTGTCAGCTCGCCAATTCTTTGTTTTTTCTTGAGCGAGTATTCTGTAACACTATTAAATGGGTACAGGTTTGGGTTCGAACTATTGATTATCAATGGATTATTTACATTTTCAGGACTCTGGTTTTTACGAACCAAGGATAAACAGATTGGTGATTTATAATCTTCAACAGCTTGCTATTCAGTATGCTAACCAGATTCAAATCAATTTTGAGAAATAATGATCTTGCTTTTTATGTTTCCGCTGAATGAATTCTTGCATTAACTGCAAAAATAAACTTCTGTATTTCCCTTCAAAGCTAAGATTAATAGATATTTTTGTAACACAAATTTTTATTGCAATACTTATGTCAAACATTCGGTTTAAAGCCCTTGAATTAGCCATTTCGCGTCCCAAACGTGCTATTGAAATGAATGCGAAAGTTTCTGACTATTTCGGAGAAAATACTTTCAATCAATCTGTTATGCGGCAATATTTGTCGAAAGAAGCATTTGAGCAATTACAGAATGTGATTACCAAAGGCGAAAAAATTGACAGACGGATTGCTGACCAGGTTGCAACTGCCATAAAATCCTGGGCCATTTCGAAAGGTGCTACTCACTATACACATTGGTTCCATCCCTTAACAGGTGCAACTGCCGAAAAACACGATTCATTTCTTTCACCTACTTCTGACGGAACGGCTATTGAACATTTTGGTGCCGGTGAACTTATTCAGCAAGAACCAGATGCATCCAGTTTTCCCAGCGGTGGAATCCGCAACACTTTTGAGGCGCGTGGCTATACAGCCTGGGATCCTACCTCAACGGCATTTATTATGGATGATACATTGTGTATTCCAACCATATTTATCTCCTATACCGGTGAGGCACTTGACTATAAAACGCCGATGCTTAAAGCATTACACTCTCTCGATAAGGAAGCTACGGCAGTTTGCAAATATTTTGACAGGAATATTTCGAAAGTGATCGCTACCCTGGGCTGGGAGCAGGAATATTTTTTAGTCGATACAGCAATATTCCACGCCAGGCCTGATATGGCTTTATGCGGTCGTACACTTTTTGGTCATGCCTCAGCAAAAGATCAGCAGCTTTCGGACCATTATTTTGGAACAATTCCTGAAAGTGTTATGGATTTCATGCGTGAATTCGAATACGAGGCTCATCGTTTGGGAATTCCCGTAAAGACGCGTCACAATGAGGTTGCCCCCAGTCAGTACGAATGTGCACCTGTGTTTGAAGAAGCCAACTTAGCCGTTGACCACAACCAGTTACTGATGCATATTCTTGAAAAAGTTGCCAAACGCCATCATCTTACGGTACTTTTGCACGAAAAACCTTACCAGGGCGTAAATGGCTCGGGAAAACACAATAACTGGTCGCTTATGACCAATAGCGGGGAAAATCTTCTGGCTCCGGGAAAAACCCCTAAGGCCAATCTTCGGTTCTTAACATTTTTAGTAAATATTATTAAAGCTGTTGATGTCCATTCAGGACTTATCCGGTCAGTAATTGCTTCGGCTGGTAATGATTTGCGCCTGGGCGCTCACGAAGCACCACCGGCTATAATGTCGGTATTTATTGGCTCACAGCTTTCGCAAACTCTTGATGAAATTGAGAAAAGCAGTGCAGGTGGCGAGCAGGATGATGGAGTTAAGGAAGCATTTTCACTTAATATTCCGAAAATACCTGAGATTTTCCTCGATAACACGGACCGGAACCGCACATCACCTTTTGCATTTACAGGTAACAAATTCGAATTCAGGGCAGTAGGCTCATCTGCAAATTGCGCTAAGCCTATGATTGCTCTTAACCTGGCTTTAGCTGAACAACTTAAAGTTTTCCGTACTGAAGTTGATCTTTTAATTGAAAAAGGTTTAAATAAAGACGATGCCATATATAAAATTCTTCGCAAATACATCAGTGAATCGAAACGCATAAGGTTCGAGGGTAACAGTTATGGTGACGAATGGGTAGCTGAAGCCATGAAAAGAGGTTTGTCGAATATTTCTTCCACACCCGATGCTCTGAAGGTAATGGCCAATGAAAGTGTTATCAGATTATTCGAAGAACATGATGTACTCTCAAAAAGGGAAGTAATAGCCCGTTATGAAATTGATCTCGAAAACTATATTAAAAAAATACAGATTGAATCAAGGATTATTGGCGACCTTTCGCACAACCATATTATCCCAACTGCAATTCGCTACCAAAATACGTTGGTCGAAAATGTTAAAGGTCTCAAAGAAGTGCTTGATATCAAGACTTTTGTGAAACTATCGAATAGTCAGATGCAGAATATCAAGGAGATTTCGGAGCACATTTCAATTGTCAGGCAGTTGGTTGCCGAAATGGTTGAAAAGCGTAAGAAAGCTAATAAAATTGATGACACAATTGAAAAAGCAGAACTTTACAATAAGGAGATTCTACCTTTCTTCGAAAAAGTAAGATACCACGTTGATAAACTGGAGTTGCTTGTAGATGACGAATTATGGCCATTACCAAAATACAGGGAATTACTTTTCATCAAATAATTGAATGGAAATTATTTGTTTCTTTTTCATTTGAAGTTGAACGCCGGAATGATGTAATTTCAAAAATCGGGTTTACTGAAGAAGCCCGTATTATATTTCCTGGCCGTGTGCAAGAACATGCCAGGATCAACCGTAACTTAAGCACATTACATATACATCCCTTTGACTGATTTTCAGGCAGGTAGGTCAATTGTAATTTCGGGAAGTAATTTATAAAACGCTTCGACCAAACAGTTAGCGGATTTAATGCGAACACACGTGAAGCCGGGATGGTATTACTTTAGTTTATGTTTGCTTGAGTTGAAAGCTATAAGCGATAATAAGCCTGTAAATATCGATATCAGTGCTTTCGGCGTTATCATGGCGAATAAATATCTAAATGCAAATGCAATAATTTAACGCTTTGATACAATCCTGACTCATGGTTTCAAAGTACAATAAATAAAATGAATTTTCGTTTTTAAACTCAAGTTCAATTTTGTGTAACTTTGGTTTATTAATATAAAAGGCACTTATGATAAAAAATATTTTTCTGGCTATTGTTTTGCTGTTTTCAATCAGTGGAATAAAAGCACAAATAAATGTAAGTAAATCAGGTTCTGCTGGCATAAATGCAGAAACAGAAGGGTTGTTTTATGCATTGCCTCAAACTGTAATCCAGGTTGATATCGTTGTAAATAAAATTCAGAAGGTTAAAGGGCCTTTTTCGGAATATGCTGATCAAATGCTTGGATTGTCTCAGGTTACTTCTGCAAATAGTACCGAATATGAATTCAAAGATATCAGGCTGACGGCATATACGGAACCTGATCCATCGGAATATTATTTCATTCAATTAGCACCCCGACAAAAAGATCGTCAGGCAATAGAGTTATTCTTGTCAAACGAAGGCATAATTTCCGGAGTCGGAGCAATAAACCAAACTGAAAATGGTAAAAAGCAAAGATCGGTTGATCTGACCTCTTCACGTATTGACATGCCGGAATTTGCAAATCCAAGTGTTTTCGAACGGATGGATACAGTTATTAAAAGAATAAGCCTGGATACTACTATTATTGAGCAAAAATTTTTCAGAAAAACTTCTACCGCAAAATCTATTGAACAAAAAGCCCGTGAAGCATCTGAATTTATTCTCAAACTTGATGAAAGCATGTACAACCTGATAAATGGTTACCAGGAAGTTAACTACGAAAAAGGTACGATGGAATTCATGTACAATCAGATGAACAGCATGAAACAGGATTACCTCGAATTATTTAAAGGTGTAACAAGCATATCGGGCGAAACATTTACATTTTATTATGTTGCTGATAAAAACACCCCGGCTGAACCTTTATGTCGTTTTTCGATAAGTAAAGGAATTCTTCCCAAAAATGCTACTTCGGGTGATCTTGTGCAGATTCAGGCTAATAGTATGAATAGAACCAACGCCCTTAAATCAGAAACAGAGAAAATGAATGTTGGTGAGCGTGAATTGCACGGATTATACTACCGGATTCCTGATAAAGCTAATGTTGCCATTAAAGTTGGGGGGCAGATAAAACTTGAAGCCCCTTTTGTAATCAACCAATTAGGAGTGATTACTTTCCTGCCTGCAACAAGCATCAGGAATATAGGGTTTGATAACAATACAGGTACTCTGAAGCGGGTTGTATTGGAATAAGCCGTTTCCTCATTCTCTAAAATATTGACTTAACACTGCTGGATGAATTATAAAGAATTAATTTCCAAAGCGATACGAATTTCATTAATACCAAGTATTGAGTGGAAAGAGATAAAAAATGAGAAGGAAACACCTAAAGGATTGATGTGGAACTTTGCTTTCCCCATAATTCTTTTTAGTGCAATAGGGAGGGATATAGGTCTGTTTTTCGTTGCAAAAGCAGTATTGGGTTATACTTTTAACCTGGTGTTGCTGCTGCTTTTTAATCTTGTTTCATGGGTAGTAATACCCTATTTATTAATAGTGTTGGCAGCTTACACTCTCAATTTTGCATTGCCGAAACTTGGCATTGATACGGATCATCTGCGGATTCTTAAATTGGTTGTTTATACATTTACACCACTTTTTATAGTAACATTTTTTGTATACCTGCATCCGCTTCTGCGGATTCTGATTCCTATCGGCATATATATATATATAGCCTATACTCTTTATGTGTTCTGGTATGGAGTTCAGGAAATGTTTGATATTACTCTCGAGAAGAAGTTGCGGTTTATTGTAATTACAATAATTGTAGGGTTTTTAATTATATTTCTGGCGCAGCATATTTACGGACTGCTGCTAGGATGGGTTATGCCGGGGATGGAAGCTTATGTAAAATAAACTTACAGAAGTGCTTTTTTTAATTTTACAAGTTCACTGAGTAAGTTATCCATCAAATCGAGCCTTAGCATATTTGCTCCATCCGATTTGGCTTTCGATGGGTTGGGATGCGTCTCCATAAAAAGACCTTCAACACCGGAAGTGATTCCTAATTTAGCCATAAGCGGAATAAGATCAGGTCGGCCTCCGGTAATCCCGGCAGGCTGGTTCGGTTGCTGAAGCGAATGAGTTACATCAAGCACCACAGGCACTCTTGCTTGTTGCATTACAGGTATATTCCTGAAATCAACCACCAGGTCGGTATATCCGAATGTGGTTCCGCGTTCGGTAAGCATAACTTTCGGATTTCCGGTTTCCCTGACTTTCTCAACTGCAAAATGCATGGTTTCGGCAGATGAAAATTGCCCCTTTTTAATATTCACAAATTTACCTGTTTCACCGGCAGCAGCAAGCAATTCGGTTTGCCTGCAAAGAAAAGCGGGAATTTGAAGTATATCCACATATTGGGCTGCCATGCCGGCATCTTTTTCGCTGTGAATATCGCAGACCACGGGAACCTTTAACTTCTGCCGTATTCCTGCTAAAACTTCTAGTGCTTTTTCATCGCCGATCCCGGTGAAAGATGAGCTTTTTGAGCGGTTTGCTTTTCGGTACGAGGCTTTGAAGATGAAAGGAATTCTATACTTTTCACATAAATCAACCAATATCCTTGCAATCTCTACAGGACTTTCCGAATCTTCGATTACGCATGGACCCGCAATCAGGAAGAAGTTCCCGGATTGTATATTTCTTATTTGTGGGATTTCTAGTAGTAAATTCATGAAATTTATTTTTTTATATTTATGATAAAACAGTACGAAATTTTAGCGAAAACAAGTTCAGTCTGGGGATGCTAATTATCAAAAAAACTTCAAAAATTGTCAATATCCATATTTTTCTCCCCAGTTTTTCCGCAGTTTCTCGCGTGCTTCGTGTTCTCTTGCATTCTGTCCGGGATCATACATGCGTATTCCCTTAATTTTATCAGGTAAAAATTCGAGGCTAACGAAATTTCCGTCAAACTGGTGAGCATATTTATAGTCCTTTCCATACCCAATATTCTTCATCAGTTTTGTTGGTGCATTGCGTAAATGGAGGGGTACCGGAAGATCGCCGAATTTCTGAACCGCAGCCATTGCATCTTCAATGGCCATATACGAGGCATTGCTTTTGGCAGAACATGCCAGGTAAATGGCAGTTTGTGATAATATGATCCGGCTTTCGGGAAAACCAATTTTATTTACTGCATCAAAGCAATTATTAGCCAACACCAGGGCAGTAGGATTTGCATTTCCAATGTCTTCGGATGCCAGAATGACCATGCGCCTGGCTATAAAAAGCGGGTCTTCTCCGGCTGTTATCATCCGTGCCAGCCAATACACTGCCGCATTGGGATCGCTTCCGCGCATGGATTTGATAAAAGCCGAGATTACATCGTAATGCATTTCACCCGACTTATCATACAAGGCCAGATTTTGCTGGATGATGCTCAATGTATTTTCATTATTGATATTAATTGCTTTACCTGATGCTACTTGTGAAGAAACAATTATTTCGATGGCATTGAGCAGCTTGCGCGCATCACCACCCGAAATCCGTATTAATGCTTCGTGTTCGCTTATTAATACTTTTACACCATAAATACCACTTAGCGTTTCGATGGCTTTGTTCATGATTTTCAGCAGGTCATCTTCTTCGAGTGATTTCAGAATGTAAACCTGGCATCTTGAAAGCAAAGGTGATATAACCTCAAATGAAGGATTTTCGGTTGTAGCTCCAATTAATATTACTATGCCTTTTTCTACTGCTCCCAGCAGCGAATCTTGCTGTGACTTGCTGAAACGGTGTATTTCGTCGATAAAAAGAATTGGCTGCGATTTATCATTACTTGCTTTTTCAATCACTTCCCTCACGTCTTTAACTCCTGAGTTTATTGCGCTCAGTGTATAAAACTGTCTGCCTGTTGCGATGGCAATAATAAGTGCCAGTGTTGTTTTCCCTACGCCAGGCGGGCCCCAGAAAATCATAGAATGAACAGGTCCGCCGTCGACCATTCGCCTGAATGCACTTCCTGCCGACATAAGATGCTGCTGGCCAATATATTCGTCAGCATTTTGAGGTCGGAGAAGCTCAGCTAAAGGTATTTGGGTACTCATTTTATCAGATTATTCTGTTATTGAATTGTGCCTGCTACCTGGCGATTTACGTTTGAAATTTCCCAAATGTGTAAACCTTTCAATGTTTTCCTGGATTGGTGAAACTTCGAGCCCGTCGAGAGAAGTGGAAAGAGTTTGAGATAGAACAGAGCGTTGTTCAGGATAAATGATGATAAAATTATTATTCTCATAATAGCGGGCCAGATCCCGCGGCATATGATCGATATAATGGCTGTACGACAATGTGCGGCGCCTTGCAGCAATAGCCACGTATAAATCCTGTTCTGTACCTTTTTTTGCATGTTCAATTAATGGATGCGAAGCTTCTGAAACCTGGTATTCAATTTTGACGTTAACAGTATCGGAATTGTAAATAGACTCTATTTCATCCAGAACTTTTCTAAAGCCTGTGAACACCAACGAAGAACTTGTCCGGATCGCTAAAGCTTTAAGCATAATTAACCAAGTGTTAAATCCTACCTCGCATTCAGCATTTTCGGGAATAATAACAATTATTCTATTTATAGTATTCAAGGGGTTTGTGGCTTTAACAACCATTACCATTTGCTCGGTGCTTCCTATCAGGTTTTCGATTATACTGCCAAAAAAGAAATTTGAAGTAGTGATTTTACCGTTCCAACCAAGGATAATCTTATTGATCATTAATTCTTTAACAGCACGCGAAATTCCATTAGCCACATTCAAATCCACTCTTGAAACAAGGGTTAACTGCGTATCCGCAGCAGCTGCAAGCGAAATTGCTGTCTCAAACATTTTATTGTTCTTAAGAATCTGTTCCTGGGCAAAAGCATCGTCGGGTACAACCGAAAGCATATAAACTGGTTGCGATGCATAAGAATCACGGATCAGTATAGCAAAATCCACCAAACCTTCGATAGTGGCAGGATTTGATACCGGAACAAGGATTCTTTCAGGCAAACCAATAGCAGTTGGAATTTTTTCGGCTTCGGCAATGGCAAGTTTTCTGCCTGATCTTTCGGTTACAAACGAACCAATAAAACACGAAACCAATATAATCATAATGGCTCCGTTTAACACATCCAGACCGATAATTTTAAGATCGTAACCAACAATAACAACGGCAATTATAGCAGCGGCATGGGATACACTTAACCCAAACATAACTTGTCGCTCGGTATTCGTGTATTTATAGAGAAGTTGCATGACAAAGGCAGCAGCATACTTGCTTGCAATTGCTATAACCACCAAAGTTACCCCAAATATTAATGCTCCAAATCCATTCGTAAACACACTAAAATCAACCATCAATCCAACACTTATCAGAAATATAGGAATAAAGAAATTATTACCTATAAATGATATACGATTCATTAAGGCTGAAGTATGAGGAATAAGCTTGTTCATTGCCAAACCTGCAAGAAAAGCACCGATTATAGGTTCAATGCCTGCAGCCCGCGCCAGAAGTCCAGAAATATAAAGCATGGCCAGGACGAAAATATACTGCGAACCACTTTCGCCTTCCAGGTTTTTAAAAAACCAGATGCTTATCTTTGGCACACCCCAGAGTATGAGTATCGAAAATGCTGATAAGGAAAAGATCATTCTGATCCAGAACATGAGTGTAAATGCACCTTCGGTTGAAGCTGAAATAAAAGCAAGTAAGACCAGTACTGCTGTATCGGTGATAATTGTTCCTCCAATAGTTATTGTCACAGCTTCAGTTCTTGTAATACCAAGTCTGCTTGCAATAGGGTAGGAGATAAGGGTATGGGTTGAAAACATGCTTGCTATAAGCAGTGAAGCAAGCAACGAGTATGATAAAAGAAAATGCGCAACAAAAAAACCGAAAACAAGCGGGATAAAAAAAGTCAAAGCTCCAAAAACCAGGCTTTTATTCCTGTTTCGCAGCAAATCACGCGAATTTAATTCCAGACCGGCTAAAAACATGAGGTAAAGCAAACCTGCAGTACTAAGCAATTTTATACTTTCGCCAGAAACTACCAGGTTCAATCCGTTCGGGCCGATGATCATTCCTGAAATGATAAGGCCTACAATTCCAGGAATCCTGAATTTTTTGAACGCAATTGGTGCCAGTAAAATAATTGTGATTAGGATGGTGAAAACAATTACCGGCTCTGTAAAAGGAAGGTCAGGCAGACTAAACGACAACATGCTGGAATTGTTTGTTTTTTGGAGATGCAAATGTAAGCCAATTGCATCAGAAAAGTTGCTCAATTCAATGCAAACAAATTGTATCAATTGTTGATTTCTCAAAATTGTTGTCGAAATTTACTGCTAATTCTTATGAAAAAGTAACAAAACATGTACATTTTTTGTTACTAAATGTCATAAATATTGCGTTATTAACAATCATTTCAAGGTTGTTAATATCTTTTTTTTAAAAATCCAGTATGCAATATACTGTATAACAATAAATTACAATAAATGTTAAAAAATCTTAATATTTTTTTAATTAAAGTTTGACTGGTAAAATAATTCGGTGTACTTTTGCACCGTTTTTTAATTAAACTTACGTCATGAAAAAATTATTTGCAATGTTTGTAGTAGCTGGTATGGTAGGTTTCGTAGCTTGCGGACCCAGTGCAGAAGAAAAAGCTGAAAAAGCTCGTCAGGATTCAATAGCTCTAGCTGATTCGTTAGCTAATGTAGCAGCTGAACAAGCTCGCATAGCTGATTCAACAGCTCAGGCTGCAGTTGAAGCTGCTCACGCAGATTCAATCGCAAAAGGTCTTATCAAGTAAAATTACTTCCTAAAAGACAAAAAAAGGAGTGCTTTGCACTCCTTTTTCATTTTGTTCACATTCATTACCTTTGTGTGGGCGTACTTAATTATTTAATGTTTTAAACCGGGCGGGCCTATCTGAATGAAACATATTACCGCACTTGAACTGAAAGAGAAAATTGACGGCAATGAGCTACTTCAGCTTATTGATACCCGCGATGCAGAAAAGTATTCCGAATGTCATATTGAAGGTGCCATTAATATCCCTCAGATTGATATGCCTGATTTGGTTCATCTGATTTCAAAAGATATACCGATAATCATTTACTGCTTATATGGTGTAAAAAGTCAGGCTCCATATTTATATCTCACCGAAAAGATGAAATTAAAGAATATTTATATTCTCGATGGAGGTTTATACCAATGGGCTTTAGATGTTGATCCTTCTTTACCAATAGCCTGATCTGTCTGTTATCCGATATTTATACCCAAACCCAGTATTACCCTATATACTATAATTATTCCAAGAGTTAAAATTACCAACCTGTAATTTAATTTGATAGATTTTTCTGTTTCCTCGAAATAAAAAACCGGAAAACGTCCGATTCCCCAGAATAAGGGCATAAAAATAAAAAACGGAATAAGCAACATCAGGGTTTCATACAACGAAGTCGGGTATTTTAACAATACCAGAATTATTGTTGAAATGACAAATGGCAGAACATATTGATCCCTCCTGAATTTAGGGCGCATTTCGGGGGAAAGGTAATTATAATAAATATTAGCTGAAAACAATAAAGGTTTGACCAGTGCCATCCCTATAGCAATAAGTAACAGAAAACCGGCAAACAGCAGCAGCATTTTTGCCGTATCGACTAAATAAAGGTAGCTTAACACAATTCCAAATCCTTCGAAATTAAAAGCTCCCATTATAAAAGAGCCAAAAAGTATTGAAATGGAATGTATGAAACCCCAAAGAAAAAATAATCTGAGCATACCATTGAGTTCCAATGCTTTAATAATTACTACCAGGAATGAAATGGAAATGAGAAACAGTAGTACATAACCTGAGCTGAAAACGACTTTAACGGAATCAAAAGTCCAGACCTCAGGCCGTACATTGAATTCAATTCTGTTATAGAATAACGTATTGGGTATGTCAAACGCGGTTGATACAGTGCTGGTTGTTATTTGAAATAGCATATATACTGTCAGGTACGACAACATGTAGAATGCTGTTGAATTGATGATGATGGACAGTGATTCGGCCTTTTCAGTTTTCATTACTCAACGGCAATGATACACAAAATTATAACAGTTGGAGTAAATAAAAAAATGCCCGGCAAAAAACCAGGCATTTTCGTAATTCTTCAAAAGAATTATAATTTGTTCCAATCAGGGAAAATTCCGGAAGAGTATTTACCTTCAGCCAGATTGGCCTGGATATCAGTGAAAGCTTTTATAGTATAGTTTACATTTTCGATGGTATGAATTGCAGTCGGGATAAGCCGCAGCATAATTACATCTCTGGGTACAACAGGATAAATTACTATTGAACAGAAAATGTTGTAGTTTTCGCGCAGGTCAATGGTTAGCTGAGTGGCTTCGGGAACCCCGCCTTTAAAAAATACCGGAGTTACCGGTGATTGAGTATTACCGATATCTAATCCATGATCCTTGAGCCCTTGTTGTAATGCGTTCACTATAGTCCAGAGTTGTTTCCTCAACTGAGGTTGGGTCCGGATGAGATCGAGTCGTTTAAGAGCACCAATTACCATAGGCATTGGGAGCGACTTAGCATAAATCTGTGATCTCAGGTTATATTTCAGGTAGAAAATTATATCTTTCCGGGAAGCAACAAATGCACCAATACCAGCCATAGCCTTGGCAAATGTTCCGAAATAAACATCTACTCCATCCTGAACACCAAGAGCCTGGTCAGTTCCGGCACCGGTTTCACCCATTGTTCCGAAACCATGAGCATCATCAACAAGTAAACGAAAGTTGAATTCTTTTTTCAGTTCAATAATTTCTTTCAGTTTTCCAAAATCGCCCGACATGCCATAAACACCTTCGGTTATAACCAGGATACCACCGCCTGATGCGTCAGTAAGTTTTTTAGCCCGCTCAAGCCCTTTACGCAGATTTTCAATATTATTGTGCGGATACACGAAACGCTTTCCAATATGAAGCCTCAAACCATCAATTATGCATGCATGAGCTTCAGCATCGTAAACAACAACATCATTACGGTCGACAAGTGCGTCAATTATTGATACCATACCCTGATACCCGTAATTGAGAAGGAATGATGCTTCTTTTCCAACAAAATCAGCTAGTTCACGCTCGAGTTGCTCATGATATATGGTTTGACCCGACATCATGCGGGCACCCATGGGGTAACCCAGTCCCCAATCGCGGCTTGCTTCGGCATCCACTTTCCGAACTTCCGGATGATTGGCAAGACCAAGATAATTATTTAAGCTCCAGACTAACTGTTTCTTACCACGAAAACTCATGAAATTTGAAATTTCACCTTCCAGTTTTGGAAAGTAGAAATAGCTGTCGCCTTTGGAAGCGTACTGCCCAAGATGGCCTATGTTGCTGGCACGTTTTTCGAAAAGATCCACAATATCAGTGTTTTAAATTTATTATTTTATTTTGTGCTGCAAAACTACTAAACTTTATAAGAAGCTCAATTGTTTGGTGAAAACAATTTGACTGATTTATTCAAAAAAAAAATGTAACTTGCACGTATATTAGCAGCAATGGATATTACCCAACCTATAGTAGTTTTTTGGTTCAGGCGCGACCTAAGGCTTAACGATAACACGGGGCTCTATAATGCCCTGGTTTCGGGTTATAAGGTATTGCCGGTATTTATTTTTGATAAGAAAATTTTAAATAAACTAGATACCGACGATAAACGGGTTAGTTTTATATACCAGGCACTCGGACATATTAATCAGTTGCTGCAACCGTTTGATTCTTCAATTCAGATGTTGCATGACGAGCCGCTTGCTGCTTTTGAAAAACTATTATCAAAATATCCGGTTAATGCGGTTTATGCCAATCATGATTATGAACCTTACGCTCGCGAACGTGATTTGCAGGTAAAAAAACTGCTTGCAGAAAAAGGAGTTTTATTCCGTACATTCAAGGACCAGGTGATTTTCGAAAAAAACGAAATTTCGAAACCTGACGGTGATCCTTACACGGTATTTACACCTTATAGCCACAAATGGATGTCAGGTCTTAAACACGATTTGGATTGTATGCATAACCGGAATTCGGAAAAATATCTTTTTAACCTTATACAGAACGATCAGTCAGCAGTGACGGGGCTCAGTGATATCGGTTTTTCAGAGGCAAAGGAGACATTTAAACCTTTCCGGATTGATCTGCAAATAATAGAGAATTATAATGAAACCCGGAATTTACCGGCACTTAACGGCACAAGCAAGGTAAGTGTTCATTTACGTTTTGGAACTGTGAGCATCAGGCAACTGGTTGCAGTTGCGCTCGAAACCAATGAAGTATGGCTGAATGAACTGATCTGGCGCGAATTTTTTATGCAGATTTTATGGCATTTCCCTCATGTAGCCAGTCAGCCGTTTAAGCCTAAGTACCAGTTTATAAAATGGGTTAACAATGAAAAGGATTACGACTCATGGTGCTGTGGCATAACGGGCTTCCCACTGGTAGATGCAGGAATGCGTGAATTGAATTCAACCGGTTATATGCACAACCGCGTAAGGATGGTTACTGCCAGCTTTTTGGTTAAACATTTACTTATAAACTGGCAATGGGGCGAAACCTATTTTGCTGACAAACTGCTCGATTTTGAGCTTTCATCAAATAACGGCAACTGGCAATGGGCTGCTGGTACAGGCTGTGATGCCGCTCCTTATTTCAGGATATTTAATCCCACGACACAGGCAGAAAAATTTGATTATGATCATAAATATATTATGAAATGGGTTCCGGAATATGGGTCTGCATCATACTGCAAGCCAATAATTGACCATGTTTATGCCCGTTCGCGCACACTGCAAACGTACAAAGCCGCATTATAATCGTGTTTTAATAATAATTAACTAAATATCGGCAATACCTGTTATATATAAGCGTTTCATAATTCAGGTTAAAATTTGTACTTTTGCAGCATGATCAGAAAACCGGTTATTTTTACAGTTTTGATATTATCAGCAGTGATAATATCTTGCAGTCCTTATCAGAAGCTTTTAAAAAGTTCGGACAATGAGCTCAAGTACACCAAAGCACTTGAGTATTACGAAAAGAAAAATTACACACAGGCTTTACAGCTTTTTGAACAAATTCAGGCGTTTTACAGGGGCACTGACAAAGCTGAAACTATTGCATATTATAATGCTCAATGCTATTACAAGCAGAAAGATTATATACTGGCCGGGTATTATTTCAGATCATTTGCTACCAATTATTCTTCCAGCACGAATGCCGAAGAGTCACTTTTCCTGAGTGCCTATTGCAGTTACCTTGATTCTCCCCGCTCGTCGCTTGATCAAACTTCAACTACTGAAGCTATTTCGTCGTTACAGACTTTTATTAACCAATATCCGAAAAGCGAACGTGTTGCTGAGTGTAATAGGCTTATTGACGAATTAAGGGCGAAACTAGAAAAGAAAGATATTGATATAGCCATGTTATATTACAAAATGGCAGATTACAAAGCTGCGATAGTTTCGTTAAATAATGTATTGAAGGATTATCCTGACACAAAATCCAAAGAGCTGATACTCTATTCGATACTTCGAACTAAGTATCAGTATGCAATTAACAGTGTTTACGATAAACGCCTCGAACGTTTAAACCTGGCAATGGATTCATATGATGAACTTGTTGCCGGCTTTCCGGTTGGAGATTACAGTGAACAGGCACTGGCAATCAAAAAAAATATTCAAAAGGAATTGAATAATTAATTCACGAAAACAAACAACAATACAGATGGATATCAAAAAGTTAAAAATTGAAACTACCACTATTACCCGTAATATGACGGAGCTAAACGATCCGACTGATAATATTTACGAATCGGTAGCCATTATAGCAAAACGTGCAAACCAGATTTCACAGGAGATAAAAGAAGAACTTAACTCCAAGATTGAAGAATTTGCTACTCCCAGCGACAATCTGGAGGAAGTATTCGAAAACCGCGAGCAGATTGAACTTGCCAAATATTACGAGAACCTTCCAAAACCTACACTGATAGCGACGAATGAATTTCTGAAAGATCAGATTTTTTCGCGCAATCCGCTGAAGGAAAAAGGAAACGAGTGGTAAATCACTTTAGCGTTAACAGATGCTAAAAGGCAAAAAAATTCTGATCGGAATTACCGGTGGCATAGCTGCTTACAAAATTCCTTTTCTTGTGCGGCTTCTTATTAAGGAAGGTGCCGAAGTGAAGATAGTTATGTCGGACGAAGCCTGTAATTTTGTTACACCTCTTACTCTGTCCGCATTATCGCAGAACCCTGTTTCAATTGAACCATTCAGTCCTGCTGACGGTACATGGCACAGCCATATCGAATTGGGAAGTTGGGCCGATGCATTTGTAATTGCGCCGTTAACTGCCAATACCATGGCGAAAATGGCGACAGGTATTACCGATAATCTTCTGCTTGCAACCTACCTTGCTGCCCGTTGTGCGGTGTTTTTCGCCCCGTCGATGGATGTTGATATGTATCATCATAAAACTACTCAAAACAATATTTCTGTGCTTCAATCGCATGGTAATCTGCTGATTGCTCCGCACGAAGGTGAATTGGCCAGTGGACTTACCGGGATGGGACGTCTGGAAGAACCACAGAATATTGTCGGAATGCTTCGGAATTACTTTTCGAAAAGTAAAAGCCTTGCAGATAAAAATATCCTGATCTCGAGTGGGCCGACTGTTGAAATGATAGACCCGGTAAGGTTTATAAGTAATTTTTCATCCGGAAAGATGGGTCTTGCCCTTGCCCGGGAAGCAGTTCTCCGGGGAGCCAGCGTTACTTTTATTTCGGGTCCTGTTCATGAATACCCTGAACATCCTTCGGTAAAAGTAATTAAAGTTACTTCAGCTTCTGAAATGTATTCAGCAAGTATTGATTTCTTCAGTAAAGCTGATATTGCCATTATGGCTGCTGCTGTTGCTGATTATACTCCAATGAATCCGGAGCATGAAAAAATCAAGAAAAAAGAGGATTCATTCTTGCTTAACCTGGTGAAAACCAAGGATATTCTTGCCGAATTGGGAAGATTAAAGAAAAAAGGACAATACCTGGTTGGATTTGCTCTGGAAACAAATAACGAAAAAGAGAACGCCATCAGCAAACTGCATACGAAAAACCTCGATTGTATCGTTCTTAATTCACTGAATGATGCAGGTTCCGGGTTTGGCTTTGATACCAATAAGGTTAGTATCATCGGTAAAAATCAGAATATCAGCGAATTTAATCTTAAATCAAAGAATGAAGCTGCTGCTGACATTTTAGATTTCATTCAAAATGAGATAGTTTAATACCACACAATTTTATTTTCCCTTATGATCCGCAAACTGATTATTTTACTGATTATCTGTTTACCTGCATTTGCCAGCTCTCAGGAATTCATGTGCCAGATTTCAGTTAACTCCCCACAGGTTGAAGGATCTGAGAAGAAAGTCTTTCAAACGTTGCAATCCGATCTTTATGAGTTTATTAACAACCGTAAATGGACCAATTTTGCTTTTAAAACTGAAGAACGGATTGAGTGTTCAATGATGATCACTGTAACTGAACGCACATCGAGCGATCAGTTTAAAGCAAAGGTGAACGTGATATTACAACGTCCGGTATACAAAACATCTTATAACACGAATTTACTAAACCTTGTTGATAAGGATTTCGATTTTACTTATGTTGAGTACCAACCCCTTGAATACAGTGATGATGCATTTACTTCGAATTTAACATCCATGGTGGCATATTATATATACATTATGCTTGGCGTTGATGCTGATTCGTTCAGTTCATTTGGAGGAACCCCTTATTTCGAAAAAGCCAGGGCGGTGGTAAATGCGGCCCAAAATGCTCCGCAACGGGGCTGGAAAGCTTTCGAGAGCCAGAAGAACCGGTATTGGCTGGTCGAAAACCTGATGAATAATACATACAGTCAATTTCGTGAAGGATTATATACTTACCACCGTACCGGGTTGGACCTGATGGCGGAAAACATGGATCTTGGTCGTAGCGGCGTAAACGATTGCCTCGAAAATATTCAACGGGTAAACCGCGAAAAAAGCGGTCTTTATGTGGTTCAATTATTTATTGATGCGAAAAGGGACGAACTTATTAACATATATTCCCAGTCGTCGCCTATGGATAAAACCAAGGCTGTGAACATATTGAAAGAAATAGATCCTGCCAATTCATCCAAGTATCAGCAGATTATGCAACAAGGGAAGTAAGCTTCATTCAACTCAATTTCTTATATTTGCTTTTCCAAAAGCCAAACAACAGGACATGCTTCTGCACTTGTCAGTCGAAAATTTTATTCTGATCCCTCAGCTCGAAATTAGCTTCCATAAGGGATTTACCTGCATTACCGGCGAAACCGGTGCAGGGAAGTCTATATTGGTCGGTGCTATTTCGCTAATTCTGGGTCAGCGTGCTGATACTTCGGTGCTAAGGGATAGAAATCAGAAATGTATAGTTGAAGGTAGTTTTCTGATTGAAGGATACAATCTGAATGCCATTTTCGAAGCCAATGATCTTGATTATGAAGCTACTTCAGTGTTCCGCCGTGAAATTAATCCGCAGGGAAAATCCAGGGCTTTTATTAATGATACACCCGTTAATCTGAATGTTCTGAAAGAAATCGGCGACAGGCTTGTTGATATTCATTCTCAGCATCAGACGCTTGAATTGAATGATGCCGCTTTTCAGTTAGGTATGGTCGATTCATATGCCAGGCAACCTCAAACACTCGCTTCTTGCCGCAGACTATTTGTTGAATATAATTCGCTCAAATCGGAACTTGATGCATGCCGTAAAAAGGAACAGCAAAGTTTGAATGAGCGGGAGTATCTGACTTTTCAGTTTGAAGAACTCGACAAGGCAAACCTCAGTACAAACGAGCAACCGGAAGCGGAAGAAGAACTCGAAATTCTCACCCATTCCGAAGAAATTAAGTCGCGCACATTTGCATCAATCGGATTGCTTTCCGATGATGAATTAAATGTAACTGACAAGCTTTCAGAAATTAAGCAACTTATCGAACAGGCTTCGCGTTACAGTCATCATTTTGCTCCACTTGCTGAAAGGGTAGAAGGCAGCCTGATAGAATTGAAGGATATTACAAACGAACTTCGCGTTTTTTCCGGGCAGGTTCATTTTGATCCTGAACGGATTGAAAAACTTGGTCAACGCCTCGACCTGATTTATCATCTTGAGCAAAAGCACAGGGTACATTCGGTTACAGAACTTATAGTTATAATGAACGAATTGTCTGATAAGCTATTTGCTATCAGTTCTCTGGAAACCAGGATAGAAGAGTTGTCCGGTGCGTTGAAGAAAAAAGAAATTGAACTTTCGGAGGTTTCTGCTGTTATTTCTGGTCAAAGGCAGTCGGTAATCCCTGATATTGAGACTGAAATGCACAAAGTGCTTGAAAATCTTGGGATGCCATCATCTAAATTTATCATAAAGCAAGAACCATTGACCTATTTTTCCGCTTCCGGAACTGATAAAGTTACCTTCCTTTTTTCTGCTAATAAAGGTGGCGAAATCCGTGAAATACAGAAAGTTGCTTCAGGCGGTGAATTATCAAGGCTTATGCTTGCGCTGAAATCATTGGTTCTGAACCGCAGTTTACTTCCCACCATACTTTTCGATGAAATTGACTCAGGAGTTTCGGGCGATATAGCCGGAAAAGTCGGGACAATCATGAGGAATATGTCGTTGCATATGCAGGTAATTGCAATCACACATCTTCCGCAGATTGCAGGTAAGGCCGACAGTCATTTGCTCGCTTACAAACAAGATGGTGATGAAGCAACCACTTCGAGCATGAGGGTTTTATCCAGCGACGATCGCGTAAATGAAATAGCACGCATGCTAAGCGACGAAACCATTACCGAATCGGCCAAAATCACTGCCAGAGAACTACTCAATTTCAGGAATTGATTCTGAACAAGATACTTTGACTATAACTTCAACTTAGAATTATTAATTAAAACAAATACAATGGCTTACAATTTACTTAAAGGCAAAAAAGGCATCATTTTCGGTGCGTTGAATGACATGTCGATTGCATGGAAAGTGGCAGAAAGAGCTCACGAAGAAGGAGCGCAGTTTGTACTGACAAATACACCTATGGCATTACGTCTGGGAGATACCCATCATCTGGCAGAAGCAACCGGTTCAATTATTGTGCCTGCCGATGCGACAAGTATTACTGATCTTGAAAATGTTTTCAGTAAAACAATGGAGCATTTTGATGGTAAGATTGATTTTATCCTGCATTCCATAGGTATGTCGCCCAATGTACGAAAGAAGATTCCATATGATGCACTCAATTACGAAAACTACCTCAAAACCCTGGATATTTCTGCCATTTCGTTTCATAAAGTGATTCAGATAGCCAAGAAACTTGATGCACTTAACGAATGGGGATCAATCGTAGCATTGTCCTATGTTGCTGCCCAGCGTACACTTTTTGAGTATAACGATATGGCAGATGCGAAAGCAGCCCTTGAAAGCATTGCACGCAGTTTCGGGTATATTTATGGACGTGAAAAACATATCCGTATAAACACTGTTTCGCAATCACCAACCCTTACAACCGCCGGAAGCGGAGTAAAAGGAATCGGAGGTTTGATGGATTTCACCGAGCGAATGTCGCCACTTGGCAATGCAACTGCCGAGGAATGTGCTGATTATTGTCTTACACTTTTCAGCGACCTGACCCGTAAGGTAACCATGCAGAATCTATTTAATGACGGCGGTTTTTCAAGCATGGGTATGAGCGCACGTGCAATGGAAATGTATAATAAAAGCCTCGATTGCCGCGATTGTCATGACCATCCGGATAATTGCAAAATCGAAGAATAAAGAAAATAGAATCTGGTCTTAACCAAGATTGATGGTATAATTATATACAGCCTGGGGCTTGGGTTCCGGGCTGTTTGTTTTTTCAGGAGTTGTTGAAGTATAATTCAACTGAACGCCAGTCGGAACATTGTTTTCTGCGGATTGTGGAAGATGAAAATGTATCCTGGTTTTCATTTCAACCTTCATTCTTACACCACGGTTCCTGGCAGGTTCATATTTCATGAGCCTTATCACTCGTTCAGCTTCCTCGTCGCAACCATACCCTATACCTTTGGTTATTTCCACATCAACAATCACACCGATGTTATCAACTGTATACGTCACAAAAACAAGGCCTTCCACTTTATTTGCAAGCGCCTGTCCGGGGTATTTTACATTTTCCTTGATAAAATTCTGGTACGCTTCTTTCCCTCCCAGAAAGGTGGGAATTTTCAGAAAGTTCTTCTTTTTGGGGTTTTTGGAATCGTTGTATTTCACATCACAAAACTAACAATTATTCGCATTCCAGTCTTCTATAATTATTTTGTAAAAAATGTTTCGGTTTTTACAATGTAACAATTTGTTTAACAAGCATATAAATAATTAATGTTTTTGATATTTTTCAATCATACATGCCGTTCTTAAATCTGTATTCAAATAATGCTAAATTTGTCAATCAAAAATAAGTAAATAAAAATGTAAACCTGAAGGAAATAGCTACATCTAAGCCTGATAATTAAATAATTACGGAATCTGAGACATGATATTTTCCTGATATATAAAAAAAATCAAATAGGTATGAAAATCCTGGTTTGTATCAGCAACGTGCCTGATACCACTACAAAAGTAAAATTCATTGACGATTCGAAAAAACTCGATGTAAATGGAATTCAATGGGTTATTAATCCATGGGATGAGCTTGCACTTACCCGTGCACTCGAGTTGAAGGACGATACCGCTAATGGCATTCAGGCTGTAACAGTAGCCCACGTTGGAACTGTAGCTTCGGAACCCACAATCCGCAAAGCTCTGGCAATAGGTGCCGACGATGCTATCCGCGTTAACATTGAAGCAGGCGATGCCTACACCATTGCAGCCCAACTGTCCGAAGCCATCCGTAACGAAAATTTTGATATGATTATGTGCGGAATCGAATCAAGCGATCATAACGGCTCAACAGTAGGAGGGATGCTGGCTGAATTTTTAGGCTGCCCTTCGGTAACCGGAGTTTCTTCTGTGAAATTTGAAGGTGGCCAAACTATAATTACCCGAGAGATTGATGGCGGAAAAGAAATTCTTTCCGTTCCTTCGCCGTTTGTTGCCGTAGTTCAGAAAGGAATTGCTAAAGAACCCCGCATCGCAGCCATGCGCGGTATAATGATGGCACGTACCAAACCTATCAAAGTGGTTGAACCACAAGCTATTGATAGCCTGACAGAAGTTATCAATTATGAAATGCCTAAACCACGTGCTGCCTGCAAATATGTTGAGGCTGACAATGCAGGTCAGTTAATAGGCTTACTTCAGAACGAAGCCAAGGTTTTCTAATCCATTTTTTTTATTTCACAAAGCAAAAACCAAATCATCATATGTCAGTATTAGTATTCCTCGAAAATTGGGATGGTAAGTTCAAGAAATTGTCGTTCGAATTAGTTTCGTATGCATCCAAAGTTGCCGAAATGCTAGGCGATCAGGCAGTAGCATTATCTATAGGTAAAGTTGATGCTTCAGAACTCGAAAAATTAGCAACCTATGGAGCTTCCAAAGTCATAAGTGTTGAAAATGATTTAATTAAGGCTTTTGACGATCAGGCTTTTACAAGCATGATTGCTGAGGTAGCTCAAAAAACAGGTGCCAAAGTACTGGTACTTTCGAATAACAATTCCGGAAAAGCACTTGCTCCAAGGCTTTCGGTAAAGCTCAAAGCAGGGGTTGCTTCAGGTGTAAGCAAATTGCCCGTAAGTATTAATCCTTTTGTTGTTTACAAAAAAGTTTACTCCGGAAAAGCATTTGCAAATGTTGTCGTAAAGACAGATATTAAAATACTTACTCTTGCGCAAAATTCATTCGATCTTGTTGAATCTCCAAAAACTTTTACCCTGGAAAAACCGGACATTCAACCTGATGGAAGCCTTATGAAAATTGAAGTAAAGGAAGTTCAGAAGCAAAGCGGTAAAATCCTGATTACTGACGCTGATATTGTTATTTCCGGCGGACGTGGAATGAAATCGCCCGATAACTGGGGACCGCTTGTTGAACTGGCAGGATTACTCGGAGCGGCAACCGCTTGTTCGCGCCCGGTTTCCGACGAAGGCTGGCGTTCGCACGATGAGCACACAGGGCAAACGGGGAAAATAATTGCTCCTAACCTTTATTTCGCAATTGGAATTTCCGGGGCCACGCAGCATCTTGCAGGCATCAGTTCCTCAAAATTTATCGTTGCAATCAATACTGATAAAGATGCCCCGATATTTGAAGCTGCCCAATACGGAATTGTAGGTGATGCCTTGAAAGTGCTTCCCAAACTGGTTGAAGCAGTTAAAGAAATGAAATCAAAATAAACCAGGTTTAATAACTCAGGCAAATATGTCCTTAAATGTATTAGTTGATAATTTACTTTAAGGACATTTTTGTTTGTAAATCAATCGATTATGGCAAAGCAGATTGTTTTTGCAATAACTATCCTGATCACACTGGGTGTTTTTTCGTTTACGATACTCAGGCTTATCAGCTGGTTTAAATTCACCAAAGCCAATTTCCCTATCCGCGATTTTGGCAAGCGGTTTATGGTAATGCTTGATGTTGCCATAGGGCAAACCAAAATATTCCGCCTCCCGGTGATTGGTTTCTTTCATGCACTGGTTTTCTGGGGATTTTGTGTAATACTCCTGGGGAGCATCGAAATGATCATTGATGGACTGTTTGGCATGGAGCGTTCAATGAAAGTATTGGGAAGTCTTCACAATATTATAATGGCTTCGGGAGATGTATTTGCACTTATTGTTGCGGTTTCTATTCTGATTTTCCTTGTCAGGAGGCTCTTTATGCATATCAGCCGCTTCGACGGTATAGAGATGAAGAAAAAATCGCACCAGGATGCCAATATCGCCCTGACAATGATTTTACTGCTGATGCTTTCACTAATGGGAATGAATGCAGCGTATGTTCAACTGCAACTTGCTGCTAATGAAAGTGTATTTGGAACATACCCGGTAGGAGTGATGCTGGCTCCACTTTTCAGTGGCCTGTCATTGAACGGAATACATGTTGCACATGAAATTTTTTGGTGGTCGCACATTCTGCTGATTTTTATTTTTGCGAATATTTTACCTTATTCCAAGCATTTCCATGTTTTCCTTTCCGTGCCAAATACATTTCTTACAAGGCTCGAACCTCTAGGAAAGCTGACCAATATGGACGATATCACACGCGAAGTAAAACTGATGCTCGATCCGAATGCAACTTTCGAAGCTCCGGCTAAGGATGCACCAATAAGTCGTTTTGGGGTAAAAGATGTGGAAGATGTTTCGTGGAAAAACTATTTCGACTCTCTAACCTGCACCGAATGCGGACGTTGTTCCTCTGTTTGTCCGGCAAATACTACGGGTAAGAAATTATCTCCCCGTAAAATATTTATGGATTTAAGGGCGCGAATGAAGGAAAAAGGTCCGGGAATGGTCAAACTTGGTAAGGAATTTAATGATAATAAATCGCTGCTTGGCGATTATATTTCGACCGAAGAACTCTGGGCTTGCACCACCTGCAATGCCTGTGCTCAGGAGTGCCCTGTTAATATCAACCATCCGACACTTATCGTGGATATGCGCCGTTACCTGGTGATGGA
>JBBQUX010000029.1:0-30935 GCA_038212135.1 Bacteroidales bacterium
TGGTTCTCCAATCCTTATACCCTGGAAGAAATATTTCCCGAAGCTACTAATACTGCATCCAGGGATGGGTTAACCACCTTCGAAATACCGAAGGAAATTGGTCTCGAAAGTGCCGAACGAGGCATTTTTAACAAAGTTCTGTTAAAAGTCTTCAATATTTTCGCTAAAAAAGCAGTGGAAGTCAGCATTGAACGCCTTGCCGCCAAACTTGAAGATAAACAAACCGAGGGAAAAATAGGCCTCTACAAGCTGAATCCCAATTTTCAACTTAGCGAATTCAGCTCCGACGAAAGCAGCAAGCCTTACTGCCTGTTCATTCACGGAACAGCCTCATCCATCGAAGGTTCTTTCGGCGAAGCCCGTGATACGGCTATGATGAAATTCCTTGAGATCACCTATGGCGACAGAATCCTTGCTTATCAACACCGGACTCTCACCGAGAACCCTTTGCAAAATGTTAAGGAACTGGTAAATGCGCTGCCTAAAAATTGCACCCTGCACCTGATTACTACTTCACGTGGAGGATTGGTAGGCGAAGTGTTATCGAGGTTCTGCAACGAAAATGAAAGCATGCGGGGATTCACAGAAACAGAACTCTCGATTCTGAAAAAAGAGTACCCCGGGAAGTATTACGAATCGCTCGAGAAGCTTACACAGGAGATTAATGAGAATCTTAAAAATAAGCGGATTATTATCGAAAAATTCATCCGTATTGCATGTCCTGCCGGCGGAACTACTCTTGTTTCGAAGCGCCTCGACAGTTTTTTCAACATCACTTTCAACCTTATAGGATTAGGAACCGGACTATCATTGAATCCGGTATATGCAGCTTTTAAAAACCTGATCGCAGCAGTTATCGACAGTAAGAATAAAGCAGATGTGCTGCCCGGACTCGAAGCTCAGAGTCCTGACTCACCGTTTATCAGGGTGCTCAATAGCATTGCCGACCCCACCGACCCTTCGGCTACCATGCAAATCAATAATTCGTTGGTTGTAATAGCAGGTAATTCGAAACCTGCCATAAAAATCAGTGCATTGCTGATTATAGCCTCCAAACTCTTTTTCCGGCGCGAAAACGACCTGGTTGTCGACACACAGTCGATGCGGCTCGGAACGCGCAGAACAGGCAAAGTGCAGCAATTCTTCTACGAGGATACCGATATAAATCATTTTAAGTATTTCGCCAACAGAACCACGAACAATGCGATATTGCTGGCTCTGGAAACTAAATGGGGCGACAGGCTTCCCGGATTTACCGAAGAGCAGCTCAGTATCCCGCTTGCTGCCGAAAGAAACGCCGCGCTGAAACTGGATGGAGGACAGATTTTCATGAAAGCAGTTTCCGGCTCCAGGCCTATTGTGGTTCTGCTGCCAGGCATCATGGGTTCAAACCTTTCATTGGAAAGTTCTCTCCTTTGGATCAACTACTGGAAATTTATTACAGGTGGATTGAGGTATCTGAAGGAAAAAAATGTTGAGGCAACTTCAATTGTATCCACTTCCTATAAGTTACTGGTAAAGCATCTTGAAGAATCTTATGATGTAGTTGTGTTCCCATTCGACTGGCGCTTGTCCCTCACGGAAGCAGCTGATAAGCTTGATACCAAACTTCTTGACCTGATGCATCACAGGCAACCCATTAAAATTATCGGCCATTCGATGGGTGGGGTGCTGGTGAGGGATTTTATAGTCACACACCGCGAAACATGGGCAAAACTCAATACATCAAACGGATTCAGGCTGATATTCCTGGGTTCACCTTTAGGCGGATCGTTCCGGATTCCGGCTGTGCTTTTTGGTATGGATGGATTAATAACCAAACTGAGCAAGATTGACCAGAAACATTCGAAAAAGGAACTTATAGAGATTTTTGCAGGTTTTAAAGGCATTTTGGGACTGCTCCCATTCACAACCGGGGAAAACAATGATTTCTCAAGTACAGAAACCTGGCAGCACATGAGCACAGGCCTGGATGAATCTTCATGGCCAATACCTTCCAATGCCGATCTGAGTTGGTTCGCAGAGTACAGGGAAAAGATGAAGACCGGCATGCAGGATAACGATTATACTCATGCTGCGTATATTGCCGGAAAGGATAAATCAACTCCCTGCGGTTACCGCATTGATACCAGAGGAAAGGAATCGGAACTGGTATTTTTAAGCACTGCCGAAGGCGACCAGAGTGTAACCTGGGAAACGGGTATTCCGGCAAAAATGATCGGCAACAACTCCGTGTATTATGTTGATGTAACCCACGGCTCCCTTGCCAACGAACCGGATATGTTCAAAGGAATCAGGGAGATACTTGCTACCGGATCGACCAACCTTTTCAGTAAAACACGTCCATCGGTGAGAGGTGAAGAAAAAATCTTCAGGTCGCCCGAATACCGTGATTTCGATTTGTCACTTGCCGGGATTGAGAATACACTCCTTGGCCTTGGCACCAAAACAACGCTTCAGGTGAGCGAACCACCCATCAGGGTTTCGATAAGCCAGGGAGATCTTTTCTACGCTAAATACCCGGTTATGGCAGGGCATTTTGAGGATGACGGCATTCTTTATGCTGAAAAAACCATCAACAATTACCTCGACGGACAGCTTCGAAACCACCACCAGCTCGGAATCTACCCGGGAGCAATCGGAAGCAGCGATGTGTTCCTGTCGGAAAACACTGCTTTTAAAGGAGCAGTTATTGTTGGATTAGGCTCTCCCGGTAAACTTACGGCATCCGAACTGACCAAATCAATTGAACAGGGCGTCGCCAATTACCTGCTGCATATGGGCGATTCCAATTTAGCCGGGCAAACGGCTAACGGAGAAACGGTAATACCTGGTATTTCGTCGCTGATTATTGGGTGCGGTTATGCCGGATTATCTATTGAGGACTCTATCAAAGCCATTATCCAGGGGGTACAGAATGCGAATATAAAAGTAAGAAACCTGAAGCTGGAGAAAACGCAGGCCATTGAACATATCGAATTTGTTGAGCTTTTCGAAGACAAGGCCGTGAGTTGCTTATACTCAATCAGCAGGATTGAAAAGGAAGAGACCCGATCCTTTAAAATTGTAAAAGAGAGGCCGGGCATTAAAATGTTATTAGGTTCCATGCGGCGAATCCCGGCAGTTAGTTCCGAAGGATGGTGGAACCGTATTACAGTTTCAATTGGGAATGAAAAAGAAAAAACAGAAGACAATACCATCCGGAGTCTCAGGTTCAATGCTTCGACAAACGGTTCCAGGGCAGAAGAAAAAGAACTCCTTAGTACCCCGGTCTTAATGGAAGGAATGATCGAAGAAATTTCCACCAGCAACCAATGGAGTCCCGAACGAGCCAAAACGATTTTCGAGCTGATGATTCCCAACGATTTTAAAGAGCAGCTCAAGCGGCATGGCAACATAAACTGGATACTGGATGAATACACAGCTTCATACCCATGGGAATTATTACAGGACGGCATCGCAGATACAAAGCCCATCTGCATTTCGGCAGGGATGATTCGCCAGCTGAGCACCAGGAATTACCGTACAAATATTAAAGCTGTCCCTAAAAACACGGCTCTCATCATTGCTGATCCCGATCTGAAAGGATTCGTTAACCAATTGCCAGGCGCCCTGAAGGAGGGACAACTGGTTTCGGACCTTCTGTCCGAAAGGGGTATGGAAACAACAAGCAGCTTCAAAGGCAATCATTCGGAAATTATCGAAAAGCTGTTCCGCGACGATTACAAGATCATTCACTTATCGGGACACGGAATTTTTAACCAGGATGTTTCGAAAGGATCGGGAATGGTAATAGGCAAAAACCTGTTTCTTTCTACCCGCGAGATCAATCAGATGAGCAGCGTTCCTGAACTTGTTTTTGTGAACTGTTGTCATCTTGGGAAAACTGATGGAGTGGCCGAAGAATTTTATCATCAGCGGTATAAACTTGCGGCAAACATCGGAACCCAGCTTATCGAAAACGGCGTTCGTTGTGTGATAGCGGCAGGATGGGCGGTAAACGATGATGCGGCACTTGAATTCGCGAATGTTTTTTACAAACGGATGTTCGATGGATACAATTTCGGCGATTCAGTGAAAGACGCACGAAAAACGGTATATGACAAATTCGGGCACACCAATACATGGGGTGCCTACCAATGTTACGGCGATCCTTTCTATAAGTTCGAACACCTGCCGGGAAAGAAGAAGACCGAAGAGAAGATTTACCTGATCGCCCAGGAAGCCGAAGTTGACCTGGTGAATTTACTTCAGGAACTCGAAATCGGAAAACTTTCGTCGGGTGAATACCTGAAGAAACTTGCAATTATCCTGGATGCACTTGATAAAGCAGGCATCCGGAATTCGAAGATTACTGAAAAGGAAGCGTTGGTATACCTGGAACTGGGAGAGTATGACCTGGCATGTGAAAAGTTCAAAGACTTATTATCTTTGGAAGAAGCGACATTTTCATTTTCGGTAGCCGAAAAATATTGTAATGTACGCGCAAAACAGATCATACACGAATACAGGAAAGATCCGAAAAAAAGGAATGATTACCTTAAAAGGATCACAAAAGTAATTGAGGATCTCGAAATACTGATCAATTTAAGCCCGACTTCCGAAAGGCTCAATATGCTAGGGAGTACTTACAAGAGACAATCATTTCTTTCGAATAAAGCCGGTAAGCCAAAAGCGTACTTCAAGTCAGCGGCAGCTTATCGCAAGGGGCATACAAATTTTAACAACTGGTATTCGTTAACCAACTGGCTGATACTTGAGAGTACCCTGATAAGGTCAGGTTTGCGCCAATGGAACACCAACATTGTTATAAACGATGAAACGTATGCACTTCCTTCGCTTGAAGATGCGCTAAAGCTCCTGGAACTTTCCCAGACAACTGTATCGAAAAACATGGAACAAATGAGTTACTGGGACATGGTTGCCTGTTTGAATATCCGATTGTGCAAATTTATCCTCTTGTTTTCAGAGGCCGAAACCCAAACTGACCTCGACAGTATTCAACAGGAAATAAGTACCTTGTGGAAGATAGCCGGCTCAAAAGGAAAACGGTTTGCCGAGATAGAGCACCTGGAGTTCATCATTGATGCATTGTCGATGGTGGAAAATGTTCAGACACTTGCGTTAAAGACCAGGATTGACCAGATGAAGAATGATCTTCTGAAACTGATATAATACCTTTATCCTGATCAGTTAACATTACTGTTAAAATCATTGATCCTTTCAAATTAATTAATTCGGAAATCCAATCAAATAAACCCCGATACCATGGCCAAATATTTCGACGTCCACAGCCATTTGTTCAACAAGAACTTCCTGGCAAAAGAGTTACTGTACCGTTTATTGAAAGAAGTGAAAAAATTCCTGCACATCGAGCAGGAAAAGGAGCGGGGAATTACTGATTTTGCCCGAAACCTGAAAAATGTGATACAAGCATTGAAACGGTATTCTCATGCCATCAAAGTCTTTACCCGGCATGACTCCATCGCAATATACGAGGAATTGGATAAAACCTACAAAGGGGAATTCATTCTTACTCCTTTAACCTTCGACCTCACTTATTGTTTTGCATCCTCACCCGACAGGTCAATCGGTGCCAAACCGGAACCTACCGTGAAGCAAGTTTTCGAAACGGAGATGGAATCATTGTTCGAAATGGTGGAACAAAAAGCACAGCCTTTATCGCGCGATTTCAACACTACCGCCAGTGCCGAAGACGAAGAACTCTGGCAGGAATACCTGGAAGAAAAAGCCCGCTTCATGGAAAATGCTGCCGAACTCCAGACACAACACGAAGAGAATATCAGCAGAAGCGCGGGTGACAGGGGAATCGCTGATCTGCCCGATACTTTTGATGGTTTCCAGGAGCAGATCAGGCAGATGATTGAGTTAAAAAATCATCCCGACTATAAGGATATGGTTTTCCCATTTCTCGCGGTTGATCCACGTCGGCCAGGCATAGCTGATTACGCTAAAGCCAACGTAGGCAAAGGAAAATTATTTATTGGGGTGAAACTTTATTGCCCGAACGGGTACTCCCCTACTGATCCGTTACTTTTTGGCCCTGATGGCGAGAAAGGCGGTATTTATGCTTTTTGCGAAGAAAACGGGATTCCGGTAACGGCCCATAATTCGGATGGAGGCTTTGCAACCCTGTCGAAAAGCGTAAAAGTGAGTGGACTTATACAGTTTAACGGACAGTTAATTAAGCTTGATAATGAGATGTTAACATTCAAAACCTCGATACTGGATAAGGATGCCATAGCAGAAAGGGCTTTAACGCTGAACCATCCGCTTATATGGGAAAAGGTAGTTGAAAAATATCCCAACCTGATCCTTAACCTTGCCCATTTCGGTGGCGGGAAGCAACTGGATGCAGCTCTCGATGCACCCTCGAACCACGACCTGTGGTCGAACAGGATCATCGCGTTGTTAAAGGATACCCGCTATAAAGTTTACACGGATGTTTCCTGTTTTTCCGACCTGGATGTGATGCGGAAATTTAAAGCCAGCCCTGTTTACCAGGAGATAAAAACCAAAACCCTTTACGGCTCGGATTTTATTTTACTGCTGTTGTTTGAGAATGATTTTGACAGGAATGTAGCTGAATTCAAAAATATCTTCGGCGGCGACTTTGATATAATTGCAGGATCGAATCCGAGAGAGTTTCTCAGGCATGTACTGGACTAATTGTTAAAAGCACCTAACATTTCATAAATTATAACTCATTTGGTGGCTGCAACTGTTACGCTTTACCATTTTGTGATAAGAAGTTCCATTTGTTAAGTCCCATCCACCTTGAGCGAACCAAATCTCAAGTTCAAAATTCTAAATAAAGTCTTTATGAAAAGTTAGGACTTGGAATTTGGAATTTGGGACTCAGACATTTTATTGAGCCTTTTCCCCGGATTACTTTTCATCGGTTGTTCCGAAAACATTCTGCCCTTTATGCTGTTTTAATACAGCAAACTATACATACAAACTATGAAAGAATATAAATTATTTACTCCTGCCACCATCGGATCAGTTGAAGTTAATAATCGCATTGTTATGGCACCCATGACCAGATGCCGTGCAATCGGGAATGTACCTAACGAATTAATTGCCGAATACTACAAACAGCGTTCCGGTGCCGGATTAATTATTACCGAAGGTACATCTCCGTCGCCAAACGGGCTTGGTTACGCACGAATACCAGGCATTTTCAGCAAAGAGCAGGTTGCCGGCTGGGCAAAAATAACCAAAGCAGCGCACAGCGGCGGAGCAAAAATATTTGTACAGCTAATGCACACCGGCAGAATAAGCCATCCGCTCAATATGCCGGAAGGCTCCAAAGTACTGGCACCTTCGGCTGTAAAACCTGCCGGGCAGATGTGGACTGATGCTCAAATGATGCAGGATTTTCCTGTCCCTGCTGCAATGACTGCCGATGATCTCTTGCTTGCTAAAACCGAATATGTTGATGCTGCTTTGAACGCAATGGTAGCAGGATTTGATGGCGTTGAGCTGCATGGTGCCAATGGCTACCTGCTTGAGCAGTTTCTGTCGCCCGTTAGCAATATCCGTACCGATGAGTATGGAGGAAGTATCGAAAACCGTTGCCGGTTTGTTATAGAAGTGGCAACAACTGTTGCCGAAGCAATTGGTGCCGACAAGACTGCAATCCGGCTTTCACCATACGGAGTAGCAAGCGATATGCCACACTATCCTGAAATTGATGCTACATACAAATACCTTTCGGAACAACTGGATAAGCTTGAATTGGCGTATATCCATCTGGTTGATCATTCGGCAATGGGAGCTCCGGCGGTACCAGTGGAAATGAAAATAGCTATCCGCCATAATTTTAAGAACACCATTATACTTTCAGGTGGCTACGACAAAGAAAGAGCTGAAGCCGATATCGAAAGCGGACTGGGCGACATGGTTGCATTCGGACGTCCGTTTATAAATAATCCTGATCTTGTTGACAGGTTAAAGAGTGATCAGCAATTATCCTCCGACCTGAAGATGGATCTTTTTTATTCAGCCGACGAAAAAGGATATACCGATTATCCGTTCTCCAATTCCTGAAACAGAAAATAAGTATTGTA
The DNA here is from genome assembly GCA_038212135.1 of Bacteroidales bacterium. Lineage (GTDB taxonomy): Bacteria > Bacteroidota > Bacteroidia > Bacteroidales > UBA4417 > UBA4417. Next base: position 8,094 of record JBBQUX010000029.1, read on the forward strand.
CAATTTTAGCGAAAAGCCTGCCGGTGTTTTGAATACCGGCATGCTTTTTTCGTTCCATTGAATACCTTTTATCAATCAACCTCCAATAAACATGAATTTTTCAGGCAAAAAAAACCGGCCTTATGAGCCGGATTTTTTCTCTAAGCAGGTATTACTATTTTTCGCTTATTTAACATTTACGACCAGAACCTTCGACAAACTCCAGAATGATTTGGGATTGAGTATAATAAGGCTGTCGGATTTATTTTTGCCAGTGATACGATAGGAAGTTGCCGGATGTGAACTCAAAATATCCACTTTATCCTTCATAATCGGAAGTACATTAAAATTGGTAAGATCAATACGCGTGAAATAGGTCTTATTCATTTCAGGAGCCAGTTCTTTCGACTTACCCAAACCAATAAATCCACCTTCTTTGGTAATAATTTTCTTTTCTTTCAGGTAAGAAGTTGTGCCAATAACATAATAGGCTGTATTAAGCTCGGCGGTTTTTTCGTCAATAACCTGCTGTCTCTGTGCATTTTGTGTGCTAAGATTATCAACATTGGCATTCAAATCAACTACTTTGGTAGTTAAATCGGTTACCTGAACATTTACTTTTGCAAGATCGTCTTTAAGCTGAACTATCTGGGCATCTTTTTCTTCAATTTGCTTGTTCAGGTTTTCGACCATCTCTTCCAGTTGTACCGAATGAACACCGGAACTTTTCAGTTTAGCACGTAATGATGCTACCATTGCGCGGTTATCCTGCTGCAACTTGTAAATCATGTTAATATCGCTGTTAATCTGATCCTTCGACCTGGTTTTAATTTCGGAGTTTCCTTCAACTGCTTTGCTGATGATTTTTTCTTTCATCTTGATTGAATCCAGATTCGATTGAATATCGTTGAAGGCGTTAACAAAGTCAATAACTGTTGAGTCTTTCACGAAACCAATAGCTATCAGGCTATCGTTTTTTGCCTTCAACATGGCTATTTCTTCATTTTTTTGATTGCAACCGGCAGCCAGTATCATAACCGGAATCACCAATGCGAAAAGTAGTTTTTTCATAACAATTGTTTTAATTTGGGTTTTTGAAATTAGTAATCTGAGTAGTAAGTATCTATTAATCAGTTCTATTACGTTAGTCAGAAATATTTCTTCTATTTTGGGACAAATTTACTACCTCCATATACCAATAACATTACACAATTTAATTTAAGAGTTACATAATTCACACTTTATCCAAAATCCAAATCCAAAAAGGGTTTATTTTATTTGAGACCTGGAATTTTTTTTTGAATGCGGAAATTTATCCCGTTTTTATAACTTTCTGATAACATGTGAATCATGTAACTAAACCTAAAAATTGTATAACAAGTGAAGCAATCCCCGAGCGTACCTTTGCACTATACTAAAAAAATAAGATCATGCCAATTTTAACCATTTTGCTCGTTATCATCGCCGCAGGAGTATTGCTTTGGGTTGTAAACACATACATCCCGATGGATGGCACTATAAAAAGAATTTTCAACATAGTAGTTGTGATTCTTGTAATCATCTGGCTTCTGAAAGTATTCGGGCTGTTCAGCTACCTTACCAATATTACTGTGTGATAAATACTTTAAGAATCGGCAACTGAAGGAAACTTAACTGTTTGGAAAGATCCCTTCATAAAATAGAATGCGTATTAAATAAATCATTTTGTTTGTAACAAGGCATTAAAGCAACAATTATGAATCTAAAAAGAATCTTTGGAGCATTACTTACCGTGCTTGGCATAGGCGGACTAATATATACTGCAATAGTATTTGTTAATACTTCGGGCGGCACGCGCGATATAAAAGCACTTATTATATATGGTGTTCTCGGAATTATTTTCTTCGCTGCCGGCATAAGCCTGGTGCGCACTACCAAGGATGAATCGTAATTCGTAAAGGAATAAGCCATAAAAGCAAAGCTCAGGCCATTTTTATCGTATCTATTTCAATTTTCGGTTTTATTATCTGAACAGAATACCCGTTTGGAATAATTTTTTGCCCGTGTGTTTCGGCATATACCTTGGTAAATTCGGCACCGAAATAGAGTATGATAGCGGAATAATACACCCACACAAGTATCAGGATTATTGAACCTGCTGCACCATACCATGAACCTAGCACGGAGCGACCCAGGTAAGCGCCAATGGCAAATTTGCCGATCATAAAAAGAAAAGAAGTAAAGGAAGCCCCGATGAGGCAATCGCGCAAAGCCAGTTTCCCGTCGGGCAAAGTTTTAAAAATAATGGTAAATAAAATCGTGATGATTACGAAAACGATAAGCAGATTCAGCGTATAAAACAAATAAACACTGTCCTTCGGGAAAAATCCGGCAAGCCTGTTGTTCAGTATATCCATCAACGCATTTATTATTAAACCAACCAGCAATAAGAAGCCTACTGAGCCGATCATAGAGAACGACATGAGGCGGTTTTTGATAAATTTTATTAATCCACGTTTCGGTTTTGCTTTGAGTCCCCATATAAAATTTATTGAATCCTGTATTTCGACAAATACTCCGGACGCTCCTATTAACAAAACGATAATCCCAACCGTGGTAGCAAATACGCTGCTGTGCGAAAGCTTTACATTTTTAATTATTTCCTGTATCTGCAAAGCCGCATTGTTACCCACCAGGCCGTTGATTTGCCCGAACAATTCGCCACGCACAGCTTCGGCACCAAAAAAGAACCCTGATAAACTTATGATTATAATAAGCAGCGGGGGCAATGAAAAAATGGTGTAATAGGACAGTGCCGCACTCAGTTTCAAACCATCATCTTCAGTAAATCCGTTGAAGGTTTCTTTGAGCAGATACCATGTCTTTTTGGAACTATTTTTTATTTGAATAAGAATAGGTTTCATGATTGAAGGGTTTGAAGGGTTTGGAGGGTTTGAAGGGTTTGAAGAGTTTGAAGGGTTTGAAGGGTTTGGAGGGTTTGAAGGGTTTGGAGGGTTTGAAGGGTTTGAAGGGTTTGAAGGGTTTGAAGGGTTTGAAGGGTTTGAAGGGTTTCAGGTTTAGATAATGGCTTGTATGGTAAAAACTCCAGCGCAGATAACCTGAAACCTGAAACTGACATTATTTTAGTACAAAATTTTCATGGCAACATTTATTGAAAGGCTACCACCACCGGCTTCCCGATTTCGAAATCACGGAACCCAAAGTCGATCGTACGGAATGAGTTTACTTTAAAAACATTTTGTCCGCTGCCGGGCATTAACGGGAAAAATGCGATGGAAAGCTGAAATGTATTGATAACAAGATGGTCGTTTTTAATCAATACTCCCAGCCCAATTTGCGAATACAACCGGCTGTTCCTAAACCCGGTTTCGGCATCACCGATTTTTCCGAGCGAAAAAGCAAGAAAAGGCCCAAAGCGGAATCCGATAAAATTCCATGGAGCATACGATTGAGTTTGTAGTGTTAAAATAATCCGCCTCGTTCCTGATAAGGAAGGGCTGTTGAATCCATTAATTCCATATCCGTCATTCAGTGTTAAGCTATCGAACGCAAAGCGGTTTTGTCCGATAATAAGTTGCGGTTTTGCAAATTGCCTGAATTTCCATTTCCCAATTTCAACCAATCCGGTGAAATAATTCGCCCCTGCTTCAAAAACACCTTGTTCTATTTTCGATTCATGAAGAAATGTTCCATACTGGAAGTTAAAACTCAGGTAACCCCAGGGATAATAATTGCCTGTAGAAACTTTTGCACCAAGATACCAGCGGCCTGCATTGTTCTTATCCTGATATCCTCCTGTAATGCTGTATACTTTACCGATAGGAACGTCTTCCGTAACGCCAAACCTGAAGATGAACTTATCCTGTGCATACTTGCGGGTTGAAATACCAATGCTTGCCAGGTAAAAGTTTTCGTTCGAAAAATAATGTTGGGTATCGTATGCTTCATCAGGTTTTTCGAAATACCGGACCCGAACGAAACGAGCAGAAGTAATGAAATTGGTTGTGCGATCATTTTCGGTGTTCCCTTTAAAAAGTTGCATGGCATTGCCCACCCAATAATCCTGTGTATTAAATTTGGACCGCTGCAGCACCAATGTTGAATCGCTTCCGCGAATGTATAGCCGGCGGAATTGCTGCATATAGCTTGCTCCTGCCGCCCATTTTGCAAAAGGCGAAAAGAACGGGCGATCCATGGCAAAACCCCTGCTGTAATCCCCGGTTTCTTTTGTTTCAAGATGCAAGGTTGAGTTGATATATGTGTTGCGGAAATTGGGAATATAATAATTAATCCTGTAAGCGTATTTTTTGTCGGCATGGTTCCAGGTATACTCATTCTGCGACTCGTGACCCAGGCCTGAGAAATTTTTATCATTCAAACCGATAGTTACGCTTTTGGGCGATGCCGCAATGCGTGGAATAAGGCTCCAGTTATCTAATTCGTGGATAAAAATATCAACCGAGTCGGAGTTTTTTGCCGTTAAGTTTACGAAAAAAGAAACATCTGTTACAAATCCCATACTGCGCACCAGGCGTTCCGATTCTTTTACAAGTAACGAGTCAAAAACCTGGTTCTGCCTGATTAATAAAAGGTTACGAATAGTTATGCGTCGAGATTTTATATGCAGCCTGTTACCGTTTTTGGAGATAAAGTTGGGAGGCCGTTTAACCGTGTCAGCAATCGAATTGCCGAACGGATCAAGAGTTTCAATATCGATGTGCCTGATAATTTTCCCTTCGAATGCACTATAAGGTTTTTGAATCAACTTTTTGTAAACTTTCCTTTTTTCGGGTTTTTTTGATGAGCTTACTATTACAGGATTGAACACCAGGTTGTATGCAAAACGGGTAAACTTACGTTTTAACGAAAAGGATTCAATACTCTCGTATACTTTTGTTGAATCAACTTTTGCAGGATTTTTTTGGGCAAAAGCAATATCATTTGTTACAACTGAAACAAAAACCAGTGCGAAAAGTATTTTGACCCATTTTTGCATGAAATGATTCCTGGTGATTTACTATTTTCATTTGATGACTGAAGCTGTTTTGAGGGTTCAGGAATTGTTGGTATTTTGTCGGGAGGCGGAATTCAGAAGGCGGAAGTGGAAGAGTTTTACTTAATTTTTTCTGCTATCGATCAAACTCTTTGTCACACCTCTTTTTGAATTCTCCTCCCTTAAGCGTCTGTTTTCTCGTATCATTTACTCCGGACTTCCAGCTTCGGGCTTCCCGACAATTCTCTTCATCGCTATTTCTTCTCTTCTGCTGCTTTTTCTTCAGCATCTTCTTTTTTCTCTTCCGCGGCTTTAGCTTTCTTCTTAAAATATCCTCTCAGGAAGACATTATGCTTAACGGCTTTCATATTTTCATCCAGACCCTTGGAACTTGTTTTAAGATTCACAATGGTTTGACTAAGGTTTTCGGCTATGGTCGTGTCCTGTATTAATCTGCCTAAAGTTCCTTGTCCACCGTTAATTTTGTACATTACTTCTGCAAGTTGCTCGGTAATAACCTCAACATTATAAGCTGTTACCTGAATACTTGCCATGATGGCATCAGTTTCGACAGGCTCGAACGATTCAAGTTCCTGACCTTCCTTTGCCAACGGAGCTTCGGTGCTGCCTTGGGTAATAGTGAGCAATCGGTCGCCGATAAGCCCTTCGGATCCTATTGCCACCTTACAGTCGGATTTGATAAACTGGTGAACTTCTTTACGAACCAATAAATCTACGCGGACTGTAGAATCATTAATTATTCGGATATTGTCAACTGTACCAACATTTATTCCGGAGAAACGGATGTTGTTTCCAACCTGAAGCCCACTTATGTTGTAAAAAGTTGCAGTAAGCTTAAAAACAGGGTTAAACAGGTTTTTTTGCTTTCCGATAATAAATATGGTCAGCACGAAAAGGGCGAGCCCTCCGGCAACAAACATGCCTAGGCGTACTTTATATTTTTGTGAGTGAGGTTCCATGTTTTTTGTTTTGATATTGTGATTTGTCAGTTCGTATGGCTGGAAGTCGGAAGTCGGAAGACTTTCGGAACAGCTTTATTTCGTTATTGTATCATTCTTTTGTTAATTCGCTCATTTCTTTTCCGTAACGTAAATTATAAATTCACTATATTTACTTACATAACTTCCGTCTTCCAATTCCCGGCTTCGGACTTCGGACTTCCGGCCTTTTCTAATTAAAAAAAGATTTTATCAGCGGATCATTTGAATTTTTAAAGTCCTTGAGTTTTCCTTCCTTATAGACTTCACCCTCAGCCAGCATAATTATACGTTCAGCCGTGGCGAGGGCACATTTGATGTCGTGCGTAATGATGATGGAGGAGGTTTTATATTTTTTCTGAACTTCATTGATAAGTTCGCTGATTTCGTCGGAAGTAACCGGATCAAGTCCTGTTGTAGGTTCGTCGTACAGCATTAATTTAGGATCTACAATAATGGTACGTGCCAGACTAATTCTTTTACGCATGCCACCCGAAAGTTGCGAAGGCATTTTATTCAATGCGTCAGCCAGGCCAACATTTTCGAGAACCTCATTTACTTTTTCTGCAATTTCCTTTTCAGTAAGATTCTTTTTTATCCTTCGCAATGGGAATTCCAGGTTTTGTTTTACTGTCATGGAATCGTACAGGGCACCACTTTGAAAAAGAAATCCGATATGCTGCCTCAGTTCACCCATTTCATTTGTATTCAAAGTACTTACATCCTTTTCGAATACTTTTATTTGCCCGCCATCAAAACTCAATAACCCGACTATACATTTAATCAGAACCGATTTCCCTGTGCCTGATTTACCGAGCACTACAAGGTTTTCGCCATTAAAAAGTTTCATTGAAACATCCTGTAAAACAGACAGATTACCAAAAGATTTCTTCAGATTGTTTATTTCAATTACGGGTTCGTTGCCAGTGGTTGTGGGCAATGCGGCATCCTGAGTTTCAGTTTCCTGCGTGTTCATAATACTAACATATCGGTTATCTGTACTGCAATTACATCAACAATTATTACCAGGAGCGAAGCAAGTACTACAGCCGAATTTGCTGCAATACCAACACTTTCGGTTCCGCGACCGGCATTATACCCTTTATAGGTTCCTACCAAACCGATTACCGCTCCAAAAAAGAATGATTTAATTACGGCTGGTATAAAGTCAATAAAATCAATCACTCCGAATGCCTGCGAGAAAAACAGCGAAAAGCTTACATCGCCTTTTAAGTTTGCACCAGCCCAACTTCCCAAAATGCCGAAAGCATCAGCATAAAGTATCAGGAGCGGGATCATTATGGTTGCAGCAAGAACTCTGGTCACGACCAAAAACCTCATCGGATTGGTTGAGGAAACTTCCATGGCTTCAATTTGCTCGGTTACTTTCATGGAACCTAATTCGGCTCCCATACCCGAGCCAATTTTGCCGGCACAAATAAGTGCTGTAATAACCGGACCCATTTCGCGGATCAGCGACACCGCCACCATTCCCGGCAGCATACTTACTGCCCCGAAATCAACAAGCACCGGGCGCGATTGAATGGTGAGTACCAAACCCATAATGGCTCCGGTAACCGAAATAAGCGGTAAGGATTTATACCCGATTTGAAAACACTGGTGAAAAAATTCCTTGAATTCGAAGTTGCGCGAAAATGTTTCTTTCGTGATACGCACTATAAACAGGATAACATCGGCTAATTCCGTCAGAAAGCCTCCTGCAGCTTCGGTTTTTGCCAGTGTTTTATCGCTGAGCTTACTCATAGATTGCACCGTGGCAACCCGTATTTTCGGGATAACCTTTTTAACCGGTTCGACAATTTTTATTTTAACCATGCCTTAGCGTGTGATGTTAAAAGCAATATAATTTCATTCACATATCCCGACACTTCCCCACATCACGAATGACCAGGGATTGCTCGGACTTATTTCAATTCAACAAAATTACCAGACCTGCACAGGCAATGTGTTACATAACTCTTTTAATAAGTTACATGATTCACACATCAGTTTAGAGTAGAATTGAGTGAATATTTAATTTAGCAAATCCACGTAAAACATTAAATAGGAGATAGAAGGTGGAGGGTAGAAGGTGGAAGATGGAAGGTGGAAATCCAAATGGGAAGTCCGAAGACGGAAGACGGAGATGGAGGGTGGAAATCCAAATAGAGTCCGAAGACGGAAGACGGAAGTCGGAGGGTGGAAGGTGGAAGGTGGAAATCCAAATGGGAAGTCCGAAGACGGAAGACGGAAGATGGAGGGTGGAGAGTGGAATGAAAAAAATCCTGAATTAATGTTTAAATCTTCGTGGATATCATGGTAATCGCCCCTCGCCGTTTCGCCCCTTCGCCTCTTCTAAAAATTAAAGCTACAATTTCAGACAGGCTCTTATTCTTTTTCTGGAGGATCGTCTTTTCCAGCTTTGGCCTTCTTTTTGAAATACCCTCGCAACAAAATATTGTGTTGAGCAGCCTCAAGGTCTTCGTCCAGTTTTTTAGAACTGCTTTCGAGGTTTTTAAAGGTTTCTTTTAAGTGTGCGCCCGAGGCTTCGTCGCGAAGTAATACGCCAATCGTAGAATTCGGATTGGTGCCGGCCTGCTTTAGATTAGCGATAAACGCGGTTGCCGTATCCGCCATTTGCTGCAGTTGTAAAACCGTTGCTTTCACTGATTTAAAAACCAATGTATCGGTTGTCAGTTCATTGGCAAGTGTTCCTTTTTTGTTCAGGTTATCACTGAATCCGGCAAGTGACCCTACCAGCAGCTGAGCTTTGGCTGATGCAAGCTGAAGCGAAGCTGTTGTTGCATTAATATTGTCATAAACCGAGTTGTCGTTGAGTAATTTCCCGATAGTTCCTTCACCGGCGGCCATTTTTTTACTGATGATCTTAAAATCGCTGGTAATAGCCATGAAATTCTTATTGTTTTCCTGCAAGGTATTAATCATATCTTCAGTGGAAAAAGTTTTTTCAACTATCAGGGTATCTCCCTCCTGTACTTCGGCAAACTGTGGAGTGCCGCCGTAGATAATGAGTATTTTGTTGCCGATAATACCATCGCTGCTGATTTTCACCATGGCATCCTTGCGGATATATTCCTGGGTTTTTGTTTCAATCTTGATACGTACCTCTACCTGCGATTTTCCATGAAAATTAATGTTGCTTACAGTACCGATTTTTACTCCTGAAAACCACACATTATTCCCTTTTTGCAGCCCGTTCACATCATCGAAAAGTGAAACTATTTCCATTTTTTTCTTAAACGTTTCGTGCAGGTTTCCGACCATAAGAATTCCTCCGATTAAAAAAAGTATTCCAAGGAGGACAAAAACTCCCACTATTACGGCGCGTCTGTTATGCAATTCATTCATGGCTTACTGTATAAAATTGTAATTAAAAAAAGCTTTCACCTGTTTATCATCGGTTTCAAATACCTCTTCGAATGTGCCGACGTTTAAAAATTTGCCGTCAAGCAAAATGGCACTGCGGTTGCCGGTATTTTTAGCGCAGGTGAGGTCGTGAGTTATTATAATTGAACTGGTATTGTATTTCTGCTGAACTTCGTTGATAAGTTCAATAATTTCGGAACTGGTGATAGGGTCCAACCCCGATGTGGGTTCGTCGTATAACATAATTTCGGGTTTCAGGATAAGTGTGCGCGCAATACCAATTCGTTTGCGTTGTCCGCCCGAAAGGTCCGATGGCAGTTGATTCATTTTATCAGTTAACCCAACAGCTTCCAGCACTTCTTGCACCGCATCATCAACTTCTTTTTTACCGAGGTTTTTTACATTCATGGTCAGCGGGAATGCCAGGTTCTGATATACATTCATGCTATCATACAATGCACTGCTCTGAAACGAAAATCCAATCCGTAACCGCAAAGCATCCAGTTCTTTGCGTTCGAGTTTATCTACATGTTCGCCCAAAACCAGCACTTCACCTTTATCAGGCTTAAGCAGGCCTACGATTATCTTTATTAGTACTGATTTACCTGTTCCTGATTTACCGAGTACTGCAACATTTTCGCCTTTAAAAAGAGTAAAATCAATACCTTTTAATACATCCAGTTCGCCAAACGACTTGTATAAGCCGCTGATCGAAATAACCGGCACATCGTAATCTATTATATGCTGTTTAAGTTCTTCCATTACTTAAAAATATCGGATCCAGTTTGAAACCTGAACAATTACCAGTTCCTCGAGAAATATCAGGAACATCGAAAGCACAACAGCCTGGTTGGCTGCTTTGCCAACGCCCCGGGTTCCCTGTGTGGCATTAAATCCTTTGTAGGCACCCACAATTCCAATAGTAAATCCGTAAAATAGTGCTTTGGTTACGGATGTGAAGATGTCGAGGAAACTGATGGTTGAAAATGCGCTTTGATAAAAACTGAAAATACTGCTGGCTTCGGCGGAATGCACATTTACATAAGATCCGTATAGTCCGACAAAACTGCAATACAATGAAAGGATTGGAATAGTGATGGTAGTAGCCAGCACTCGTGTTACCACAAGGTATTTAAACGGGTTGATGGCCGATACTTCCATGGCATCAATCTGCTCGGTCACTTTCATGGAGCCAAGTTCGGCCCCGATGCTCGATCCTACTTTGCCGGCACAAATGAGCGCGGTTACCAGCGGGCCCAGAGCTCTTACTATTGCAATACCAATCAGTGAAGGCAACCAGGATGTAGCTCCAAAATCTTCAAGTGATGGGCGCGATTGTTTTGTAAAAACCACTCCTACAATAAAGCCGGTAAGTGTAATTAAGGGAAGAGACTTTAATCCCACTTCGAAGCTTTGGTTAATTACTTCGCGCAGGTGAAAAGGCCTTTTGATTACCTCCTTAAAGAACAGCGAAGTAAAACTATAGGCTTTGCTAACGCCCACGAAATACTGGTCGATCCCTTTTGAGAAAATAAATTTTCGGGTTTTAATGTTAGCCATTAAGCATTGAATTGGTTTAAAAGTACACGGATTAACAAAACTTTATTTAGTGTCAGGAAGAAAAATCATCATTTTGCGTCAACATGCTCATTGTTCTTAATTCTAGGTTTGGTATGCAAAACTCAATCTTTTGTGCGCGAACATTTTCCCCTACGGGGACTATGGTGCGTACGCGGGCAGAACTCATTTTTAACTCGTTTTCCTATTGACACTAATTACGCCCGAAAACAGAAATCTTACTGGTACCCTACAAAGGTGTAAACATCCAACGCCGAACGTGTTACATAACTTTTTGAATTAATTACATAATTCACACATTGAGATACTGGTAGCGGGGAAAAATGACGCAATTGATAAGGGCAATGGACCAAAACCCAAAACCTAAAACCCAAAATCCAAATTCCAAAAGAGCTGCTACAGTGCTCACAAACAGGTGTTTATTTCTTGTGACTTAGTTCCTGGATTTTTAAACCCCTTTGTATTTCCTGCGTTCCTTTTGAAACAGGTTTCTCGGTGCTTTATCATTTAATTCATTCATTTTCCGGTATGCTTTCATGAGTGCTTCGGGAAATTCGCCTTTGTATTGAATTTTATAAAATGAAAAACCGTTGTAAGGAATCACATTCTGGACAGCAGAAATTTTTATCTGTTTCTCAACATTCGCATCCTTGAAGTAGGCAAGAAAGGTAGTTCCTCTTTCTTTATTCAGCTGATTGAATTTCGCTTCTACCATTGTTCCGCCCAAAAGCCTGTTGCATTTGTCCTGAGTGGTAAACAACATAGAATCCGCGGTTTGAGCATTTAAGTAGCCTACAAACTTTTCATCTTTAATCGACATTTTATCGACAGTTTCGGCATCCTCCCGACTGAAATAGCTTTCATTTTTACTCTCTGTTGTCATGAAATACTTCTTTTTTGCCTCAAAAAGCATGATATACTCCTTTTCCTTAACAGAATACATTTGCGGTGAAACATCAATAGTTGCATCAGGGTTATCTGCCAGGAAGCCGGCCATCTTTTCTATAAACTTTTGCTGCTCTTTGGTGAGTGTGCTACCCCGCATTTCCCATTTCTGGGTAAGTGATTTTTCTATTTCAATCTCTGTTTGCTTCACATCCATCCGGTAGGCAGTGGTTACAGGTTTAACAAAAATATTTCCGAGTACATCGAGAATAACATCCTTCAAATGAAATTCAGGATCCTTTAAATCACCGCTTATCGGGACTTCGTAATCAATTACATTTCCACGTTCGCGCACCAAAGCCATGATCAGCCGCATGGGAATACGCTTAATATCATTGGTTTTTTTCCGCTTTGTTAACCTGGGATCAATTAATACCAGGTGATTGTCACTCTTAATTATCCCGTTTCTGACGTTCCATGTGCCTTTAACAGAAAGGGTTCCCCGATCGAGCGGGAACGAAGTATATTGGATTAAATATGGATTGAACATGGCAACAGGCAGTTTCTGAAGTATATAATTCAGGTCAAAGTCAGAACTGTCGTTGGGATTTATACTGATTGCAAACGTAGCATCCCCATAAGGCTTAATCCCGGTTTTAATTAAAACACTTACTCTTTTCTTATTTTTAGTAATGGAATCGGCCAGAACATTCAATGGATTTAGGTGAATATTGAATTTTTCGCTTAACGAATAATCACTAAATTCAAGATCGCCGCTGTATATGGCCAGCCGGTTAATTTTGTAATTACTGCGGAAGAAATTCTGCGACAGTCTTTTAATATAATTACCGATTTCGAGGACAAGGTTAAATTTAACTCCCGATCCCTGTGCAATTGCCGCACCAGTTGCTTCCGAAACAAACATTCGCTGCAGGTTATCGAGGTAATCATAGCGCTCGTATTTGAAATAGGGGTTGTTGAGCGAAACAGAATCAAAAAGGTATTTATGGTTTTTCGGACTTAATTCGAAAATGGCTAACGACAACTTACGGAACGAGGCATAATCCTCGCCCGGTTTTTCTCCTATGCGAAAATCATTAATCGCAAAAGGCCCGGAAAACGAAACATTTTCGGCAGTTTTAAGATTGCCCTTTACTTTTAAATCGGCATCAATGTTTCCGGTGAAATACCCGAAATTGGTTAACTCACGGAGGTACTGTTCGAGGATAATAAGATCAAATTTTTCAGCCACCACAGCTAAGCGGTAATCCAGATTCTTTGTATTGATGCTAAAACTGCCATTCATTCCTCCGCCTCCAATGCCGGATAAGAAAGAAAATTTAGCGGCAATAGTGTCGGCGTCCCAATGTAAACCCGGGCTATCAATATTAACTTTGGTTATGAAATAATTTATGGGTGTAACCCTTTCGCGGTAATAGAATTCCCCATCGATAATTTTAATGTTAAGCATATTAAAATGAAGCGGCGAAACTGCTTTTAACGAATCCACTTTAGGTGAAAACCGTTCAATCAGGTCATCAAAATTTAACTCTTTATCAATCTGAATGATGATTCCGCGTGGGCGATCTATTGTGAGTTCGCTTATTTCAAAGGTTCTTTTCAGCATTTTTCGCATGGCAAAATTTGCACTTACCCCTTTTGCGGAAAAGAATACACTATCGCTTTCAGGTTCATAAATTCTGAAGTTATCGAAATGCACATAACCGGTAAACGGGTTTACATACGCCCAGTCAATTTTAATCTGCCGCCCGGTATATTTCGAATCATATTTTTCGACTAAGTATTTTGTTATGGGCGAAATAAACAGGATAATGATGGCAGCAATAACCATAAGGACACTGACAAGTATAAGCAGTGCTCTTACTCCCTTATGCTGGCTGAGCCAGTGCAGTTGTTTGCTGCTTTTTTGCTTCAGCAAATTCACAATGTGTGTGTAATAATATGATATTGATTTTTTATCTGCCGGCATTTATGTTTTTCTGTTTTAATCCGAACTCAAAATTGTTGGCAAAGTTCATGATGTTGAACCGGATATCAGTTACACAACTATTTGAAAACGTTACATGATTCACACATTGCTTTGCCGATATCAGGGGAGGTTGTTACTATTAATAGGTCCCCAATTCCAGGTCACAAGTGCCGGATAACCCGGCTTCCGGCACTCAAACTTTAAAGTTTTTAGTACGCAGAAACTTATTCCACTTGCAATTAAAGACACAATGTGTGAATGATGTAACTTTTATACGCAATTGTGTAATACGAACCGGGAATAAGGACTTGAAATTTGTTGCGTGAAAAATTTATCACAAATTAAACCAATCAAAATGAAAACAAATCGAACAAGATTTTGGATGCCTCCAGTTGCAACACTCCTAATGCTAGTAGCACTCAGCGGAGGTTGTAGAAAAGACGATTATGTTGAAGTAATCGGGGTATGCCCGGTTGTGGAATCGACAAATCCGGCCAACGGTGCTACCAGTGTAGCCATTAACCAGGTAGTTACAGCAACATTTAATGAGGAGATGAATCCTGCAACCATCACGCAGGCATCCTTTACATTGACAGGTGGGTTAAAATCAGGTGTTCCTGTTCCAGGCACTCTCACCTACAACAACACGAATGCTACATTAAGTTTTGTGCCAAGTGCACCACTCGCGCAAAACACCACTTACACCGGCACAGTTAAATCGTCGGTTAAAGATTTGAAGGGTAATGCCTTACAAACAAATTATGTGTGGACTTTCAGCACAGGAGCTATCCTGTCGCCAACGGTGGTTTCAACTGACCCGGCAAACAATGCCACGGGCGTGTTCATTAATAAGGTAGTTACTGCAACTTTCAGTGTGGCTATGGATCCGCTGACTATAACGTCAACGACCTTTACCTTGAAACAGGGAACAACAACAATAGCAGGTACCGTTACTTACTCCGGTATAACAGCTTCCTTTACACCGGCAAGCGAACTTGTACCTAACACTATTTATACCGGAACTATTACCACCGGAGCTAAAAACACTGCAGGCACTCCAATGGACAATAACTATGTATGGTCATTCACAACCGGTAATCTTTTAGGCCCCACAGTGATTTCTACTGACCCTACTAACAATGCAACCGGTGTTTTACCTGATAAAACAATTTCCGCCACCTTTAGTATGGCAATGGATCCGCTGACTCTTACTGCGTCAACCTTTACGGTTAAGCAGGGATTAACAACAGTAGCTGGAACGGTTACATACACAGGAACAACAGTATCCTTTAAATCTTCGGGTCCGCTGACCTCCAATGCCCTTTATGTGTGTACCATTACCACAGGGGCTAAGAACGTAGCTGGTGTTGCACTTGCCGAAAACTATGTCTGGTCATTTACCACCGAATCAGCTGCAGGGCCTAAGGTAGTGTTGACTGATCCTTTAAACAATGCTACCAACGTTGTACTGAACAAAACGGTAACAGCCACTTTCAATGAGATCATGGATCCCCTTACACTTAATGCAACAACGTTCACAATAAAACAAGGGTCAACTGAAGTTGTGGGAGTAATTTCATATTTCGGTAAAACTGTGGTTTTTTTGCCTACCACTCTGTTTTTGTCTAATACCTTATATACAGCCACCATTACTACAGGGGCTAAGAATGTAGCGGGTACCCCGATGGCAGCCGATTATGTGTGGACATTTACTACAGGAACAATAGCTGCTCCTACTGTGATTTCTACCAGCCCGACAAACAATGCTACGGGAGTACTTCTGAATAAAATAGTTACCGCTACCTTTAGTGAGGCTATGAACCCACTTACCATTACCGCAACAACTTTCACCCTGAATCAAGGTACAACGGTTATAGCAGGAACAGTTACCTATGCAGGAACCACGGCATCCTTTGCACCTTCAGTTGCGCTTGAGCCTAACACCATTTATACCGGTACCATAACCACCGGGGTTACAAATGTTGCAGGTGTGCCCATGTCGTACAACTATACATGGACATTCACCACTTTGTCAACAGCTGCACCAACAGTAATATCAACTGATCCCCTGAACAATGCTACAGGTGTCCCTCTTAATAAAACGGTTACCGCTACCTTCAGCATGCCAATGGATCCGCTTACTGTTACAGCCACAACTTTTACTTTGAACCAGGGTTCAATAGCTATTGCAGGAGTTGTTTCGTATTCAGGTACTACAGCGTCCTTCATCCCTTCCGTTTCCCTTGAGCCTAACACACTATATACCGGTACTATAACCACCGGAGCTACGAGTGCTTCTGGTGTTCCAATGGTAAATAACTACGTGTGGACTTTCGCTACTTTATCAGTAGCGCCTCCTATGGTTACCAGTACTGATCCGTTGAATAATGCAGAGAATGTTAACATCAACAAAACCGTTACCGCAACATTTAATATGCCAATGAACCCGTTAACTCTTACTTCAGCAAGCTTTACACTGAAAGAAGGGACAAACCTGGTTGTTGGTGTAGTTTCATACTCCGGCACAACGGTATCCTTTAATCCTTCGAGTGATCTTTTACAAGCTACACTATATACAGCTACTATTACTACCGGAGCTATGAACCTGGCCGGTATTCCAATTGCCGAAGATTATGTATGGAGTTTTACTACAGGAACAACTGTAATTCCTCCACAGATTGATTTGGGAACCGCTTCGATGTTTGGTGCTTTCGGAGGAAATGCCGGGGTTACTAATCAGGGATTATTTACGGTAATTAACGGGGCTATAGCTACTACTGCTGCCTCAACTCTGATTACCGGATTCCATGATGGGATGACAGGTGATGTTTACACCGAAACACCTCTTAATGTCGGTCTTGTAACCGACGGAATCTTTACTGCACCCCCGGCTCCGGGAACAGCAACATCTTTTGCAATTGCCACCCAGGGATTGTTAGATGCTACTATAGCATATAACAGCATTTCTCCGGCTTCGATGCCGGGAGGTATGGATCCGGGTGCCGGCGAACTTGGAGGATTAACCTTAGCCCCTGGTATTTACAAATCAGCCAGCGGCACATTCAACATTTCAAACGGTCCGCTTACATTGGACGCACAGGGTGATCCGAATGCTACATGGGTATTCCAGACAGAAGCAGGACTCACCGTAGGTATTGCCGGACCGACAGGTGCCCGCAGTATTACTATGATTAACGGAGCCTTACCTAAAAATGTATTCTGGTATGTTGGCACCGCGGCAACAATTAACGGAGCAGGCGGCGGCATTATGGTGGGAACCATTATCGCTTATTCGGGAGTTACTTTTTCAACAGCCGGAAACGTTGCTCTAACTGTATTGAATGGCCGGGCGCTATCATTAGTTGCATCAGTAACTATGGTAAACACAATTATTAACGTACCTGAATAGTCCTCGTTAATTGGTTAACCAGTCAAACATATTTATCCCGCCAAAAGGAGGGATTCTTACTCAAATGAATTGAAAAATGAAATTAAATATAAAAAAAATGAAATTGAAAACTAATTTCGAAAAGGGATCGCGCAAGGCGTGGTCCCCTTTTAGCCTGGTCATCAAAAGCCTTTTTATAGGTGCTTTGATCTTAACAGGTATACAGGCGTCAGTTCAGGCGCAGGAGACTCAATATACGAAACCATCATGGTTTTTTGGCCTGGCTGGTGGGGCAAATTTTAATTTCTACCAGGGATCCACACAGAAGTTAAATGCTGATTTAACTGTTCCTGCTGCATTTCACGATGGCCAGGGCGTTGGGCTTTATGTTGCTCCCCTGGTAGAATTCCATCGTCCGGATTCAAGGTGGGGCTTTATGTTCCAGGCCGGATTGGATAGCCGCAAAGGCGCGTTTAAAGAAGTAAATACTCCTTGTAACTGCCCTGCCGATTTAACCACGGATCTCAGCTATATTACTATAGAGCCGAGTTTACGCGTTGCTCCGTTTAAGTCAGATTTCTACCTGTATGCAGGCCCGCGGTTTGCTTACAACATAGCAAAATCATTCACTTATTCGCTGGGAATAAATCCCGCTTATCCCGATCAGGAACCAACCCCTGATGTAACAGGTGATTTCAGTGATATGAATCAAACCCAGATCTCGATGCAGGTCGGGGCAGGATATGATATCTACCTTTCATCACAGAGCCATCAAACTCAATTTGTACTCTCACCTTTTGTTTCCTTCCAACCTTATTTTGGTCAGACTCCCCGTTCGATTGAAACCTGGAATATTACAACAGTAAGAGCCGGTGTAGCCTTAAAACTTGGTCGCGGCAAAGTAACCGGCCCTCCGGCAACAGCAGAAGAAATAACTCCGGTGGTGGTAGCAGCAGAACCTCAGGTTCAGTTTACAATTAATTCGCCTAAGAATGTACCTGTTGAACGTAAGGTAAGGGAAATATTCCCGGTTCGTAATTATGTGTTTTTCGATGAAGGATCCACGCAAATACCCAATAGGTATGTGTTACTTAAAAAAGACCAGGTAAAAGACTTCAGGGAAGATCAGCTTGAAGTAACTACCCCTAAAAATCTGTCAGGCCGTTCGGAACGCCAGATGGAGGTATATTACAATGTACTCAATATCCTCGGCGACCGCATGGTAAAAAATCCTTCGTCAACTGTTACCCTTGTAGGATCATCAGAAAAAGGCAGCAAGGATGGACTTGAAATGGCTGAATCAGTCAAAACCTATCTGGTAAATGTTTTTGGAATTGATCCTTCGAGGATTAAAACCGAAGGTCAGACTAAACCTGATGTTCCTTCGCTACAACCAGGCGGCACACTCGAACTTGCGCTTCTTCGCGAAGGCGATCGCAGGGTATCTATCGAAAGCAGTTCGCCGGCATTGCTTATGGAATTCCAGAGTGGCCCCGAAACTTCGCTTCAACCTGTTGAAATCAAGGTTGTGCAGGAAGCTCCGGTTGACAGTTATGTTACATTCGAAGCGGATAGTGCTACAGAAGCATACAAATCATGGAGACTGGAAATAAGTGATGAGCAAGGAGTTGTGCAACATTTTGGCCCATATACTGAAGATAAAGTCAGCATCCCCGGCAAATCAATCCTTGGAACAAGGCCTTCAGGTGATTACAAGGTAAAGATGATAGCCGATACCAAAAGCGGCAGGATAGAGGAGAAGGAATCAACGATGCACATGGTTCTCTGGACGCCACCCACAAACGAGGAAGGCATGCGATTCAGCGTTATTTATGAATTCAACGAATCGAAAGCTTTGCCTGTTTACGAAAAGTACCTTTCCGAAGTGGTGACTCCTAAAATCCCTCAAGGCGGAAAAGTTATAATACATGGTCATACCGACGTTATCGGAGAAGAAGTGCATAACAAAGACCTTTCGCTGGCCAGAGCCAACGATGTAAAAGGAATACTCGAAAATAGTCTTTCGAAAGCCGGCAGGAACGATGTTAAAATTGAAGTATTCGGTTTCGGCGAAGACGAAAAGTTAGCTCCTTTCGATAATAAATACCCGGAAGAACGCTTCTATAACCGCACTGTTATAATTGATATTATTCCAAAATAACAGATTTGCTAACAGCAAGTATTACATTAAAGCGAATACTGCCTGGTATAAAAGCCAGGCAGTTTTGTTATGACTTCTAAAATCGTGCTGACACAATGTGTGAATGATGTAACTCTTATACGCAATTGTGTAATACAATACACTTTAATCGGACTAACCTTTGCAGTGTGGAAATCTTTTCACCGCCAAGACTTTAAAAATGAAAACATGTAAGGTTATTTTCATCGGGATTGCATTTTTTGCTACAACTGCTTTGCATGCCCAGGTTGCAGTTAATGTTAATATTGGTGCTCCACCCATGTGGGGACCGGTAGGATATACCAATGTTCAGTATTATTACCTTCCTGATGTTGAGGCGTATTATGATATTCCATCCTCAATGTTTATATACCAGAGTGGTAGAGTATGGGTACACAGGACTTATCTTCCGGTACGTTACAGGAGTTATGATTTATACTCCGGATATAAGGTTGTGATGACTGACTATCATGGCAAAACACCTTACCATCACCATAAGGAATATAAAATGAAATATGCCAAAGGCTATCGTGGTCCGGCACAGAAAAACATTGGCGAACGACCAGGGAAAGGGTACAATAAATCAAGAGTTCATGCCGGCAGCTATTCAAATCACAAAGAGAACCAGGGTAGTGTGAAAAGTAAAGGAAATAGCAATAAGAACAGTAAAAAAGGAAACAACAATGGCGGTGGACATGGCAAGAAGAAATAAGTGCAGGCAATAAATACGTTGCCGTGTATATTTAAAATCAGAAGTTACAAGCAAACACTAATAATTAAATAAACAAAAAAATGAAAAAAATTTCATTAACATTACTCCTGGCACTGACAATCATAGGGTCGGCTGCATTTGCTCAGAAAAAAGCCTATTCAGGAGGCTATGGACATACACTGAACTTAGGGCTCGGTGTTGGCGGGTATTATGGGTACTATCATCATGCAGGTCGTTCGATGCCTATTCTAAATATCAACTACGAATTTGATGTTGCCCGGAATTTTACCCTGGCTCCTTTTGTAACTTTTTATACTTACAGGAACGATAAAGACCATTATCGTGAATCAGTTATCCCTGTTGGAGTTAAAGGCACGTATTATCTTGATCAGGCTCTCAGCGCAGGTTCGGACTGGGATTTTTATATTGCCGGCTCATTAGGATTTGCTATTCATAGTGCCACCTGGGACGATGGATACTCAGGAGATACGTATTACACCGACGTTAGCCCGTTAATCTTTGATTTGCACTTAGGTACCGAATACCACCTGAGCAACAAAGTTGGATTATTTCTCGACTTGTCCACTGGTGTTACCACCCTGGGACTTGCATTTCATTGATAGATTTCGACATAAATATTTAACAAGCCACCACTTGTTGCATAAAAACCTGTTTCACTTCGAAATGGGTTTTTATGCTTTTGTAAAAAACGCCGACAGAATTGATTTCCAATTTCTTTTTGAGCTATGAAGAAAGCTGTTCAAAATTATCAATTGGTTCAATAAGAGTATCAGCGGATAAAAGTCAGGCATGTGTGAATATTGTAACTTTTTTTGAGAATTGTGTAACACGCGAATCAAGTTTGATCATGACCTTTGTATTCTTATACCTGATAAAAATCAACCATAAAAAAAATACATTATGAGTACAAGAAAATTATTGATAGGCGTATTGGCAGGAGCTGCAGTTGGAGCTGTGTTAGGAATTTTATTCGCACCGGATAAAGGTTCTTCGACCCGAAAAAGATTTTCCAGAAAAAGCTATCAATATACCGACGAACTGGAAGGAAAATTCAATGATTTAATCGACAACATCACCGAACAATTTCAAACGGTTGTTGAAGAAGTAAACCAGATGTCAGAAGATGGAATGCTGAAAGCTGAAAAAAGAAAAGCGAAGCCCGCTACTGCTAAAAAGTAAGAAAACAGTACTGTTACTTGCTAAAAAACGTCGCTGCTAACAATCAGGATACCAGAGGCAAAGAAGAGTTAATGGGCAAAAATAATTTGATATTCAATAAAATGCGACCATTTAAAATAATTTCCCTGCTGGTAATATGTATTGGCATTTTATTCGGATCAACTTCCTGTGCAGTGAATTTAAAACATGACAACGGAAAGCATAAAGGATGGTACAAGAATTCGAATAACCCGCATCATCGCCAAAGCACAAATCCTGGAAAAGCTGAAGGGAAGCATAAAAAATAAACCTTTCAGGTGTGGAAGAAATTAACGCTGGAAATCAAAACGTCAATAACCAAAACATGGAAACCCCCGCAGATTCAATTGAATCACTTTTTGAGAGAGCCGAAGCATACGGCAGAACAACGTTTGAACTTTCGAAACTAAAATTACTGGAGACGACTAACATTGTTGTAACTTCATTGATAGCCAGGCTAAGCGTTATGCTTATGATTTCAATGTTCTCATTTGTACTGAGCATTGCTGTTGCGCTTTGGTTGGGCGATGTGCTTGGCAAATCGTATTATGGATTTTTTATTGTTGCCGGATTTTACTTTTTAGCCGGAATAGTTTTGCATCTTTTCCTCCACCGGTGGGTTAAAAAACCAATCAGCGAATTAATTATAAAACAAGCGCTTCAATAAGTCGAATTATGCAAAAAATAATTACAGAAACCGATCTTAGAGTTGCCATACTTCAGTTGGAAAGCAAACAGACAGATGAAAGAATACTGATGAAAGAGCAATTCCTGTTAACCGTGGAAACCCTGAAGCCTATCAACCTGATTAAAAGCACTTTGATGGAAGCTGTAGGATCTGGAGATCTGCAGGATAACATGCTAAACTCAACTATTGGCATGTCGGCAGGATATCTTAGCAAAATCCTGTTTCAGGGCGTATCGGGCGGTCCGGTAAAAAAGATATTAGGCACTGCCCTTATGTTCGGGATAAAGAACCTGATAGCACACAATCCGGAACTGGTGAAATCAATCGGAAGCAGATTTTTTAATCTGCTTAGGAAGACAATAAGGGGTAAAGACAAAAACACGGATAATCCGGATATCCTTGAAACAGCAGGCACTGAATAGAATCCTTAACTATACGTTTATATATCCTTATCAGGTATTTACCGTGTAAGCGGAACTGGATAAGGCCGCATGGTGTCCGTAGTGAAAACTGCGGACATTTTTTTTGTTTTCGGGTTACTGGTAAACCTTTCAAAATAACTTCCTCATTTGTAAGTGAGGTAGGAATAACGGTGGCTGTGCAACCTGATGATCAGAGAATAGTGTTGATTGTTTGTGGCGACTGGTTAGTGTCTAAACTCTTAAGTTGATGTATTTTTTGGCACAATATTCATTTCTATTAATTTAAAAAGCAAAATTTAAAGTTCAAAGTTCAAAGTTTTTGGTCATACAAAACATTCATATTTATACCTTCAAGGAAGTTGTTCCCCAACAGATGTTCTTATTCTGCTTTAAAAATATTTTACTCTTTGAACACTCTTTTTGAA
>JBBQUX010000030.1:0-30528 GCA_038212135.1 Bacteroidales bacterium
ATCAAATTTTAAAAATATGAATATTGAATATCAGACACTTGCAAAATAATAAAACAAAAATCATCCAATATTGGGGTAAAAATACCCGAATTTAGGTCGTTTTTCTGTTGATTTTAGTGGAAAGGCTGCAAGATGGGTTAAACCACTCCAAAACTCATTCTTCAACCATTGAATGACAACCCGTCCCACTCAAAACACACTATAACTCTTATGAACACAAATAACTCATTCCCTTGTCATCTCAATCATCTTCCCCTGCCAGGTATCCCTTTTCTCCATTTCCTTTTCAATCAAAATCTGTACTTCATCACTCCTTAATCCACCCCATATTGGCCCGGCCTGAAAACGGGGAGGAGCTTCGCCGGTAAAGCGTTCAATAACAAATGCCGGGTTCAGCTTTTCGGTAAAACGCACGATAAAATCAATATACCCATCGAGTGTAAATAAATTGAAATCTGACGGGTTATCCTGGTATTCGCGAGCCATGCGGGTTTCTTTTATGATCTGAAGCTGGTGAAATTTAATGGTATCAAGCGGAAGTTCCGATACCATCGCAGCTTCGGCAAGCATATCTTCTTCTGTTTCACCCTGCAATCCGAAAATAAGATGAGCCCCTGTATGAATTCCGTACGAAGCCGTTTTTCGGATGGCAGTTTCCGATTCCACATAAGTATGACCCCGGTTAATTCGCTCCAATGTGCGGTTGTAACACGATTCAATTCCGTACTCAATTATTACGTAATGTTTTTCAGCCAGACGGGCGAAGTATTCAAGTTTCTGATCGTCAATACAATCGGGGCGGGTTCCTATTACCAGGCCGGTTACGCCGGGAAATGCAAGTGCTTCGTCGTACAGCGATTTCAAATAACCGAGTGATCCGTAAGTGTTGGAATAGGCCTGGAAGTAAGCAAGAAAGTTTTTAGCCCGCCGGTAGCGTTTCCGGTGAAATTCTATCCCTTCGGTAATCTGCTGCGTGATGCTTTTATGCGGCTGGCAGTATGAAGGGCTAAATGCGTCGTTATTACAGTAAGTACAACCTCCCACACCTTTTGACCCATCGCGGTTCGGACAGGTGAATCCTGCATCGATGGTAACCTTTTGTACACGGGTGCCAAAAGTGCGCTTGAAATATTCGGAATAGGAATTATAGCGGCGGTTATGCTGCCAGGGGAAAAGGATCTCTGCCATCAGGCAAAAATAATAAAAAAGGCTGCCCTTTTCTGACAGCCTTTTTCGGTTCGATTCTGAAATGCTTATTTTGCAACCCTCTCAAGCCATTTGAGCATGAAAATCATGGTAAACATCGATAAAAGACATGCAACAACAAATACCGACCAGGTGAGCCAGATAGGAATACTTTCGTAAAAAATTGCGCCAATAAAGAGTAACTGGTTACCAACGGCAGTAGCTCCAAGCCAGCCCCCCTGCATAACTCCCTGGTATTGGGGAGGAGCAACCTTCGAAACAAATGAAATTCCCAAAGGACTGATGAAAAGTTCAGCGACAGTTAAAATGAAGTAGGTGCCTATAAGCAACATTGGAGTAACTCGCTGAGCATCAGTGAGGCCACCCATTGCATCAACGTCTGATTTTAAAGGTACACCCATTGACCCGAGCGACATTACAAAGTATGCAAATGCTGCAATGAACATACCGATAGCAATTTTCTTCGGCGTTGAGGGCTCTTGTCCTCTTGCTCTCAACCAGCCGAATAAGCCCATAATGATTGGTGTAAGTAACACTATAAAGAACGGGTTTATGGATTGAAAAATCTCAGCACCCTGTATAGTAACCAGGCCAAGATTTATCTTAATTCCACTCAGATCCGTGTAATCTTTTGCAAAGTAAGTAAGGGTGAGACCATTCTGATGAAATGAAAACCAGAAGAAGATTACAACCCCAAATACGGCAAACAAAGCATAAAGTCGTTGCTTGATTTCTTTGGCGTCCATAAGGATTTCGCCAGCAACTGCAGCAGAAGCTTTTACTTTTGCGGCAGGGTTTGGGAAAGTCTTTTTATTAACTACATATATTATCAGCGAAATCAACATTGCTACTATGGAAGCACCAAAAGCGTAGTGGAAACCAGTAGTAAAAACATTCAAATAATTATTGGCGAATGTAGTCAGATCGGTTACCGCAGCTCCACGGCTAACCTCAGTGGCAAGAACGGTAAGCTTTTCCTGTGCTTCCGGAGTAATTGTCCCATCAAGGTATGCATGGCAAAGTTGCGGAAGGCTTGCTTTGTATTCAAGGCCTTTACTTGACAACCACCCATTGCGGATACCAACGGCAAATAAGGGGGCGAATAATGCGCCAACATTGATAAACATATAAAATAGAGAGAAACCTGAGTCGCGCATTTTGCTGTATGTGGGATTGTCGTACATCTGGCCTACCATGGCCTGAAGGTTTCCTTTGAAAAGACCGTTACCGAATGCAATGGTAAACAGGCCGATACATGAGATAATCAGAAAAAGTGTTTTGTTAGGGACCGGGGTTGGTGTAGGGAATGCTATCATCACATAGCCAACTGCCATAACAATGAGACCGGTTAGGATAGTGCCTTTGTAATTTCTTGTACGGTCAGCAATAATACCCCCAACAAAAGCGAGGATGTAAATTGAGAAGTAAAAGATTGAATAAATTATTCCCGCATTTGTACCTGATAAACCGAACTTGGCTTGTAAAAAAAGCACAAGGATGGCCATCATGGTATAAAATCCGAAACGCTCGCCCATGTTGGCAAGTGCTGCTGTGAGCAGACCTTTTGGATGGTTTTTAAACATAACTGTTAGATTTGGTTTGTATTAGGTTTAAGTATAATTTCTTTAAGGCAAAAATAAACTAATTTCTCTATTTTCAATGGTCTGTTTGAAAATTGAGAATGATCGATAACCGGAAAAGAAAAAGTGCTAGAATGAGAATTTTAACACCGCCTTCACATCCGTTTTTCTGTTGCCGTCTATTTCATCTAAGCCGCTGCTAATCAGGTTTCTGTCCGAGTACCATGTTTGTGCGAAGCGTAAAATCAAGGAGAGATTCCTATTCAGTTGCGAGTTGAGCAGGATATAGAAACGACTTCCCTGTCCTGAAAATGCGGGTACCGAAAAGGAATACGGCACATCATTCTCGTAGGTATATAGTCGGGTATCGTACGAGTCGGTATCAAACAACGAATACCTGAAACTTAAGGTCCATTCTTTTTCAACCGGCTTTACCTGGAATCCCTGGTAGATCAGGTATCCTGATTCCTTATTTGTTAAAGGTGCTTCGCGCTTTGTGATTTCGATCCGGCTCTGAAGTTTCAGCCAGGCTAATGCCTGGTAGTTAAATTGTATCCTGTAATAAGCCCGGTCCGACTCACCGGTCTGGTTCATTTTTTTATCTTCGAAAGCGAAATTTATAGGGTTGATCATGCGTCTGTATCCGAAAACCAGGTCGCCACGCCGCGAAATATTGTAAACGGCCTGTGCCGAGTATTCCTGCCCGTTGGATGGAGCATCAACCCTGTAATGCAGCCATTCGTAGCGAAAAAGATCAGCATAACCACTCAGTGTTATTTTATTAAAGGGTGTTGCCACCACTCCCATGTATAAACCTTTTTCGTTGGTATTATTGCTGCTTTCGCCAAAGGCTGCATTAAAAGTATTCAGGTAGTTTTTCTGATAATTACGATATACCAGGGCAAAAGCCAGGCGCGAATCAGGAGTGAATGAGAGTCCTTGCAGAAAGGCAGCACCTGCATCTGCCTGTTTGGTTGCCTCACCGTAAAGTGTCAATGATTTATAATTATAACTGTAATCGAAACCGAGGTACGTGTTTGAATTGAGTACGGGTTGAAATTTCTTGTACTGTTCATCATCCGATTCGAAAGGAATCGCGTAATTAACATGGAAGATCGTTATCCCAGCCCTGAGATGTTGCCCGTTCCACGCCAGGTGTCCGCCTTCGGCAGTTTCGCGGTTAGCACCTTTATCGGCAAGTTCGGCAGGAGTTCGGTGGTAGCCGGTTTCCTGCAGCGATGTTACATAGTCTTCGGTAGAACTTATTGAATCGGAAGCGACCAGATTAGCATCTACTTTTCTTTTTGAATAGAATGCAGTGAGATCGAATTTGCCAAGTGCGACAGTGGCGGCAGCTCCTCGCATAAAAGCATATTCATTGGATGAGGCGTGGGGTCGTAAGGCAGGTGCTCTTTTTCGAATAACAACTGATCCTGCCACTTTTCCCATCGAAAATCCCGACCACATGGTTAATCCCTGTCCAAATTGTACATGGTAATCACCGATGGCCAACTGTTTTATTTTCCCTATGTTTTTCAGGAAAAGATGAACCGAATAAAAGTCGAAGCCCTTTTTCAGTGTATCCGATTTTGGCAACAATGTTTCACCAGCATCCTTATCGCATACAAATCCGAACTTCAGGTAATCTTTATAGGAATACTGGGCACGGAGGAATAAACTGTTCTGATCACCAAGGTAATATTTATTTGGGCTAAGCTGCCTGATTGAATCCGGGATAGTTGCATATCCTGCCTGTTCCTGAATCACACGCTGATAGCGGAGCATAACGTCGGTTCCACCATATTTTAAAGCACGTTTAAACGAAAATTTCTCAGGAATATAGGCGGATAATGAAATAAATGGCAGCATCTGGCTGACGATTTTTTCGTTAAATCCTTCAATAACCTGGAGTTCGTATATCGATGCAAGTTGCCCGTATTGTGCTGTATACTCAAGTAAATTGCTGATCTGTAATTCATTAAGGAAAAACAAACGCCTGAGTTCGTTTTCGTCACCGGAATTGAGGTTAACAGGTCGTTCCCTAAGAAGGTTTACTTCCTCAATCCAATCGCTGTAATCGAATTCTACATCCGAACGCTCGGCCAGGTTTTCAATTTGCTGCTCAATTCCTTCAGCACCGGTGTATTTAATTGTATCCGGTTGCTGAGCCATGGCCCCACAGCTACAAAACAGCAAAAAGAGAAAAATCAGGCTGAAATATCGTTTTGACATTTTTTTCCGTATTAAGTCAGCAGGTTAAAATGTGTATTGCAAAGATGCCTGGGGCGAATATCCAAGTTGCTGATGGACGGATGAAGAAAGGTCGAGAGTAAGATTTTTCATCTCCAGTCCGAAACCGAAAGTGTATCGGGCGGGGTTTGTGCTCAGCCCGATTCGTGCGTATGCAATCCTGCTTAGCTTATATTCAATACCGGTACGGAATTCCATGGGATAATCACTGTTTTTGAAGGCTTCGGCAGTGAGTAAAAGCTTGTCGGAAAACGTGTACCTGAACCCGGCATTTAAAGTGGCGGGAATACTTTCGTTGTTGTAGTCTGTGAGTTTAACATGCATAGGATTAAAGGTGTGAGCCCCGAAGGTGAACTGTTCAGTAATCTTTACCATGATACCCAAATCGAAAGTGATGTTGGTATGCTTGCCATAATCCTCGGCCAATATAGTTCCTATATAATCCAGTTGAATTCCGGCGGCAAATCGGTTTCCGAATTTCATTGCGTATGCCAGGCCGGCTTTGGTAGTATTATAATTTGCATCGCCCGAATAACCAACTGTCGCCCCAAGCATACCATAACGGGTTTTTAAAGTGAAAGCACCGGTTTGGATTGCAAGCTCATTAATAAGGAAACGGTTTTCGTAATATATTCCGGCAGCAGTTTTACCGTAAAAAGCCATGCCTGCCTGGTTGTTATTCACGCTCCAGAAATCGCTGACGGCAGCCGATGAAAGCCCCATCGCAGCGGAGCGGCCACCATGGGAAATCCATTCCCCGGACGCTGTGACACCTTTTAAAAATACCAAAATCAGGAAGAGGGTAACGCTTATCTTCATGCTGTTTATTTTTTCGACTAATTTACAAAAAAACTGATTCAATCAGAATATACTATAATCAGACTTTGTCAGGAGATAATTCCGCAATAATAATCGGCTGCAAACTGCTTTTTATCCTGATAAATATTATTTTTGTAATCATACACAAAAATAAAAATAAGTTAAAATGGATGCAACCCTTGTTCTGGAATTTCTATCCCAATTAAAGCTGAATAATAACCGCGAGTGGTTTCTGGAAAACAAAAAATGGTATGAAACTTCGAAAAAGGAGGTTGAGGGTTTTGTAACAGAAATGATTGCTACAATCTCTGCTATCGATCCTTCGGTGCAAACGCCGGCCATGAAAGATTGTATGTTCCGTATTTTCAGGGATGTGCGTTTTGGTGCCGACAAATCGCCGTATAAAACCAATTTCGGCGGTTTTATTGCACACGGTGGACGAAAAAGCAGTTTTCCTGGCTACTATTTCCACTTTGAGCCGGGCGAATGCATGCTTGCCGGCGGTGTGTACCAGCCTCAACCCGATACGCTGAAATTATTACGTAACGAAGTGTATTACCATAGCCCTGAACTGAAAAGTATTCTTGAGAAACCCTCATTCAAGAAATATTTTGATCAGTTGGGTGATTTTGATAAATTGAAAAAAGCGCCTAAAGATTTTCCGGCAGATTTTCCGGATATTGATATGCTGAAATACCGCTCCTATATTGTTTCGCAGACTGTTCCTGATAAAACGGTTACTTCAGAGAACTACCGGAAACAGTTGCTTGAAATGATTAAAGAGCTTCAGCCTTTTATGGCATTCCTGAACAGGGCGATCAGTAACGGGTAAAATAAGTGGACATTAAGATGGTTAAAACAAAAAAGACAGAAACAAACCTGTCTTTTTCAGAGAATTATGCGACTATAAAAAGGATATTAACGAAATTAATAGCAGAAAATCTCCTCTATACGCGAGGACAGGGAAAAGGGACGAAATACCTGATTTCGCAGGCATACAGGTTATTGCAACCAATGGATATTGAAAAGTACTTTGAAAAGGAAATTGATGAAAGGGAAATAAAGCAAAATTTCAATTTTAACGTGATTACGGATGTATTAAAAGCAAACAGTTTATTCACTGGAAATGAGTTGATGAAACTGGCTGGTCTTCAACAAACATACCGGAACAATATAGCTCAACTTACGGAATCAGAATACAATAAGGAATTGGAACGGTTAGCTATTGATCTTAGCTGGAAATCCTCGCAAATTGAAGGGAATACATACTCTCCTTGAAACTGAACGCTTATTAAAGGGAAAAGAGACGGCTTCGGGAAAAACAAAAGAAGAAGCTGTAATGCTTTTAAATCATAAAGATGCAATTGATTTCATTATTAAGAACCCTGATTATGTGGTTCCTCTTTCAATTACGAAAATTGAGGATATTCATAGTATTTTGGTGAAGGAATTAGCCATCGGAAGGAATTTAAGAAAAAGAAGGATCGGTATTTCCGGAACAAATTACCGGCCACTTGATAATGAGTATCAAATTGCTGATTCTCTTTCTACTATGTGTGAATTGGTAAACGGAAAGCCGAATGTATTTGAAAAGGCTTTAATGATTTTAGTCCTGATTTCGTATATTCAGCCTTTTATGGACGGTAATAAACGAACCGCACAAATTATCAGTAATGCAGTCTTAATGAATAATCTCTGTTGCCCAATCTCATTCAGAACTGTTGATTCCGTTGAATATAAGAAAGCTACGTTGTTATTTTATGAGCAGAATAATATCTCAAGTTTTAAATCAATATTTATTGACCAATTTGAATTTGCTGTTAATACTTACTTTTAGCAGATCATGTTAAATCAAAAAAGCCAGCGCGCTCTCAAGCCCCGGCTTTTTCAATATTAACATCCGGCTATTTCCAGCCTTCGGTATTAAATATCAATATTTGCATATTTTGCATTCCGCTCAATAAAGTCGCGGCGCGGAGGTACTTCATCGCCCATCAGCATACTGAAAACACGATCGGCTTCGGATCCGTTTTCGATGGTAACCTGGCGCAGGGTGCGGAACTGCGGATTCATGGTGGTGGACCAAAGTTGTTCAGCGTTCATTTCGCCCAAACCTTTGTATCGCTGTATATGTATTCCTTTCTCAGAACCATCCTTTGACCATTCAGCCGTTACCCTTGTACGTTCTTCTTCATCCCAGCAATATTTTTCAGTACTTCCTTTTTTTAACAGGTATAAGGGAGGAGTAGCAATATAAATATAGCCGTTTTCAATCAGTTCTTTCATATAACGGAAGAAGAAAGTAAGAATGAGGGTGGCAATGTGGCTTCCGTCCACATCGGCATCGGTCATTATGATTACTTTATGGTAACGTATTTTGCTGACATTTAGTGCTTTAGAGTCTTCTTCGGTGCCTATCGAAACGCCCATGGCAGTGAACATGTTACGTATTTCTTCGCTGTCGAAAATCCGGTGTTGCATTGCTTTTTCAACATTGAGAATTTTACCGCGCAAAGGTAAAATAGCCTGGAACTTCCGGTCGCGGCCCTGTTTGGCTGTTCCACCTGCAGAATCCCCTTCGACTAAATAAAGTTCGCAAAGAGCCGGATCGCTTTCAGAACAATCGGATAGTTTACCCGGTAATCCGGAACCTGTGAGTATGTTTTTACGCTGAACAAGTTTGCGTGCCTGGTTGGCAGCATGACGTGCCGTAGCGGCAAGTATAACTTTGCTTACAATCATTCGTGCTTCGCGCGGGTGCTCTTCGAGGAAGTAATTGAGCATTTCGGCAACCAATTGATCAACAGCACCCATAACCTCATTGTTTCCGAGTTTGGTTTTGGTTTGGCCTTCAAACTGCGGTTCCATAACTTTACACGAAATAACTGCGGTTAGTCCTTCGCGGAAGTCATCACCTGCAATATCAAATTTGATTTTGTCGAGCATTCCCGACTTATCAGCATATGACTTCAATGTGCGGGTGAGCGCGCGCCTGAAACCGGCAAGGTGGGTTCCGCCTTCGTGGGTGTTAATGTTATTTACGTAGGAATGGATGTTTTCGGAAAATGATGTGTTGTACATCATGGCAAGTTCAACCGGGACGTCGTTTTTTTCACCTTCCATGTAAATGGGCTCGGGGATGAGTTTCTCGCGTGTTTCGTCGAGGTATCCGATAAAATCGACCAATCCCCTGGTGGAAAAGAACACTTCTTTCATGAAATTACCATTATCATCTTTCTCGCGTTCATCGATAAGTGTTAGCTCGATGCCTTTATTCAGAAAAGAAAGCTCACGCAGGCGGGCAGCAAGAATGCTGATATCGTATGTTTCGGTGATGAATATGGTGTTATCGGGCTTAAAATGCACTGTTGTGCCGGTATAATCGCTTACACCTGCTTCACGCACAGCATATAACGGTTTCCCCTGCGAGTATTCCTGTTCGAATATTTTTCCATCGCGATGAACGGTTACCTTAAGCATAATGGAAAGCGCATTTACACACGATACACCAACGCCATGCAAACCACCCGATACTTTGTAGGAACCTTTATCAAATTTTCCGCCGGCATGCAGCACTGTCATTACTACTTCCAATGCTGATTTTTTTTCTTTTTCGTGATAATCGGTTGGTATGCCACGGCCGTTATCAGTTACCCGTACTGAATTGTCAGGGAGGACAGTAACAATAATCTGGTTACAATAGCCTGCCATGGCCTCATCGATGGAGTTATCAACTACTTCATAAACAAGATGGTGAAGTCCTTTTACGCTTATATCGCCAATATACATAGCAGGGCGCTTACGCACCGCTTCGAGTCCTTCGAGTACCTGAATATTGTCAGCCGTGTATGTGCCATTTCCATTTCCAATACCAGTTCCACTGGCATTCATGTTATTTTCTAATTCGCTCATAATCAATTTGTTGTCATTAATTCTCTAATGCTTCGCAAAGGTAAGCATAATATTCGGTATAACCTTGAAAACGGACTTCCGGAAGGCAAGAATTTATCAACAATTTATGAAGAATTATCAAGTTGTAACATGCAGGAAATGAATATATTATATTTTCGATAAGATTCATTTCTCCGGTGGGTGATACCGAAAATTGAATTTGATGTAATTACATGATTTTATTGTCTCTAATCCTGGGTTAAAATATTATGGCATACGAAAATTTTATCAGGAAATCGTTTTGTGCCGGGGTATTATGCAGTTCCTTCGTATAATCCTTGAACATAAACTGTCCTTCGGATCCATCGGTTGTTTTGCCCTGCGACCACACAAAGTATAAAGTTGAGCCCGGTTTGTATTCCCATCTGAAAACCAGATTCGAACGGTATTGAAGGAAATGGAAATTTGGATCCTCAAAGCTGAAATCAGTGCCGTTGCCATCCGTGTCAACAAGGTAAATTGCTGATTCACTGTCGTATCGAATTTCGTTTCGGGTATATTCGTGAAACCTGTCAAAATAATACGGAGCATCAGGATCGGTAATTGTTTTAAAATGCGAGTAATTGCCTGAAAAGAAAAATGGCTGACTATAATATTGGATCGACATATCAGGTGTAATTCCAACATTTATTCTGGCGGCAAGTGAGAATTGTTTGCTTTCGAGATTACCCATAATATAATTGTCCGGAGCATCATCCTCAATAGTAGTAACATATTGGAGATTATCCTGCGATACATAGAATTCGGGTGAAAGTGATATGGAAACAGTATTCACAGGTTTGTAAGTGAGTGAATATTGAATAAGCGAAAGGTTCGAATTATCGTATTTGCTCCAGCGATTCATCAGAAATAACTCCATTTGCAGCTTTTTTCTTTCATCACTACCAAAACCGATCCTGCAGTTAATACTTCCCGGGTTCGCTAGCATGGGATCGCCTCGCAAGTCATAAGCCGATAAGGAATTACCCTGAAAATTAGCTCCTGTAAAAATGTAATAGGAATTCTTAAACTGTAAGTTTCCATTGACTTCAAGTCCTTTGAAAATGCTTTGCCCGGCAAAATTCCAGCCGGTATATATGTCGCCGCCGAAATTGTATGAATTGTAAAAATGATTCGGTCTCCATTCGTTATAGCCAAGCCATAAAACCTGTTGTATATTATCAGCCTGCTGCATAAAACCCAGGTCGTTGAAATCGAGCCCGGGCGACGACCAGGTTACCCATGAAAGTGCCCTGAAATGACCACCTCCAAACTTACCGAATTCAATCGTGCCGCCATGTCCGGCCAGGCTGGTTAGGGTACTGTCTACTTCAAAATGTGTGGCATCCGGCCGTTGGAAAAAGTGTGTCGAATTGGTTTGTAAATCAGTAATGGCTTCTGTTGATCCATGTATGGAACTGAAAATTCCCCTGATTGAAACAAAATAATTCCGGTTATCCCAATAACGTGTCGCGTTTATTCCTCCGGTATAAGCAGAAGCCGGTAGCGTTAAAAAATTTTCATCGTCAATTTTGCGGTTTGTGGCTGTAAATATTCCGCCTACCACTGTATTGCCCTTATCAATATCCTGTTCTACACGCGCAACGATGTAATTTGTGAAAGGCTCAACGGGGTATTTACTTTTTACTCCATCAATGGCAATGTCTGCATTTTCTTTTTGTGTAAACGACTCCAGAATCCCGATTGAAGTACCTTTCCGCGTTTTACCCGAAAGCTTAAAAGCCCCCAGGATTGAAGTATTGTCGGGCACATTCGCATATTCATTGTCATCAAGTTCAGGTTCAAAGTGCGGTGACCTGCCAATCCTGCGCGAATAGAACATCCCGGTTGAGGATCCATCGCCGTCACCCGAGGTCATCCTGAAATTGAAGATATTCCGGCCTTCGATAAAAAAAGGTCGTTTCTCAGGAAAAAATGATTCAAATGCTGAAAGGTTTACTTCTGAAGGGTCAGCTTCTACCTGACCGAAATCAGGATTAACAGTCATATTTAATGTGAGATCGTTGGTTAAACTTATTTTCCCGTCGAGCCCTGCCGAAAAGGTATTTTCTTTTCCTGTAGCAAAAGGATTGCCCTGTTCTTTTTCGGAAAAAGTGGCTTTGCCAAGAGCAAAAGGGAACAATTCAATATCCTTTTTGGGAGAAATAGTTTTTATCCCTACCAGGGTTCCGAAATCGCTTACAAACTTATTGGCACTTTTATGCAAAGGTTTCCAAAGCGATAATTCATTTTTACGGAAAACATAACGGGCAATTTCCAGACCCCATTCGTAACTGTCTTTCTTTGTAAAACGCAATTGCGAAAGCGGAATCCGCATTTCTGCATTCCAGCCTTCGGCATCAGAACTGGTTTTTACATACCATATCGGATCCCAGCTATCGTCCTCATTGTTGTCATTTGTAAATATTACGTCCATTTTAGAGCCTGCCGCTGTAACACTAAAACTGAAACCGGTAAGCTTATCTTCATAACTGTCTATTAAAATGCCTACCCAGTCGCCATCGTCATCATCGCGCCTCGAAAGACGTTTATTGATTTTATCCGGTTCAGTATCGTAAGCTTTTATGGCAACATACAGGTTGTTGTCGTCGTAAAGGATTGCAAATGTGGTCTTCTGACTCGGGAGCGTATCCTCATATGGCTCGAACTGCGTAAAATCGCCGCCCCACGTTACATGGTTCCAGCATTCGTCATCGTGTTTTCCATCTATTACCGGAGGCTTTGGATTTATTCGCTTTGTGGTGTAGGACTTGTTTTGTGCTAAAGCAAAAATTGGTAATAAAATGAAAATAAAAAGAGTGATTTTTGAGCACATGAATGCAATTTTTAATATGACGAAAATGCGTGTAAAATGTTACATTAATTATTAGTTAATATTTACAAAAAGCATGTTTACACCTTCGGTTATAAAATCCCGAATTCAAGATTATAAAGAATAGAGCAATTGATGGATTTTGATTCTGCAATCTGTAAGATGGAGTTTCATTGAATATTTATGTCTATTCGCTGAACTGTTTCGGTATTGTACTGATTAAATTTGTTAATCAACCCGGTCAAAGCTACCTTTGTACTTGAAGCTATATTTATGGAACTTCAGTCAATGAGAGAAAAAATACTCAATATTCGAATCATCGAAATATTTGTTTTTGTTGTGATATGGGTGGCCGTATTTTCCATTCCTTTTTTCAATCAACGGATATTTAATGAAATAAACTGGGGAAAAGTGTTTGGTGAATGGATTACTATGGTTTCACTATTGCTGATTTTCATACTAAATACCTTGGTTTTTGTACCCAGATTACTGTTTCAGAAAAAGTACCGCAGCTATATTGCATTTTCCTTCTTGACCATGTTGGTCGTTATCGGAGTTACCCTGGCAATAAGAACCGTTATCACTCCGGCACAACCGCTGGCAATGCCGCCGATGGATCTTGGTCCGGGCATGCCGCCTATGGAATTAGGCCCCGGCATGCCTCCGCCAATGGGATATAATCCTGTAGAACCGCTTCCGCCAAAGTCGTTGTTTATGGTTTTTATTGACAACCTTATCCTGTCGATCCTTGTTATTGGCGTTAGCACAGCGATCAAAATGGTATCGCAATGGCTGAACGAAGAAAGCAAACGCAAGGATCTTGAAAAGGAGCAGCTCAAAACTGAACTGGCTCTGCTCAGGCACCAGGTAAGCCCGCATTTTTTTATGAATACATTAAATAACATTCATGCGCTGATTGATATAAACCCTGAGGATGCTAAAAATACGATCATCGAATTGTCAACGATGATGCGTTATCTCTTATACGACACTGCTCACGGGCAAACGACCCTGAAGAAAGAGATAAAATTTATTGAAAGTTATATTGCTTTAATGCAACTCCGGTTTCCTAAAAAAGTGGATGTTACGCTTTCAATTCCGAAGAATGTTCAGGATATTGGAATACCGCCTATGCTTTTCATTTCTTTCCTGGAGAATGCCTTTAAACATGGAGTGAGTTTCCAGACAGAATCGTATGTGTTTTTTGGGATCGAACAATTTGATAACAGGTTGGAATGCATTATCAGGAACAGTAAGTTTAAGAGCCAGGAAAGTAATACTAAAGGATATTCGGGGATTGGGATGGCCAATATAAAAAAGAGTCTTCAGCTTCTATACGGAAATGAATATGCGCTAAATATCAGAGAAAGTGAAAAAGAATTTGAAGTTCAACTTAAAATTCCTGTTTTATGACAATAAAATGTATTGCCATTGATGATGAGCCTCTGGCGTTGAAGCAGATCGGAGCGTACATCGAAAAAACGCCTTTTCTCGAAGCACGGGCACTCTGCCAGAATGCTTTTGAAGCCATGGAATACCTGGCAAATAACGAGGCTGATCTGATGTTCGTGGATATAAATATGCCTGATCTCAATGGAATGGATTTTGTGAAATCGCTTAGGCAAAAACCACAGATTATTTTTACTACTGCATACAGCGAATACGCCATCGAAGGATTCCAGGTTGATGCATTGGATTATATTTTAAAACCAATCAGTTATAACGTCTTTCTTAAATCAGCTAATAAGGCTAAAATCTGGTTTGAACTGAATCAAAAGCAAACCGAATCTATTCAAACCACGAAGGACAGTCTTTTTGTAAAATCGGAACATAAGATGGTGCGCATTTTTTTATCCGAAATCAAATACATCGAAAGTTCGAACGAATACATTCAGATTCATCTGATAAATGATCAGCCTGTTACAACGCTTATCAGGCTTAAAGTTATGGAAGATCAACTTCCCAAAGATAAATTTTTGCGCGTACACCGCTCTTTTATCGTGAATCTCGACAGGGTGAAAGTGATTGAGCGAAACCGGATTGTTTTTGATGAGAAAATTTATATTCCGGTAGGGGAGCAGTACAGGGAAAGCTTCCAGGCGTTTGTGGATAAAACTTTTATGATTTGAAAATCAATTAAGTAATTTCATTTTTTTAATTTGCCCTGTCATCCGTGCCCGGACTTTTTCAATCAGAAATGTTAATAAAACA
Source organism: Bacteroidales bacterium (assembly GCA_038212135.1). GTDB lineage: Bacteria > Bacteroidota > Bacteroidia > Bacteroidales > UBA4417 > UBA4417. The sequence goes on from JBBQUX010000030.1 coordinate 14,830, forward strand.
GAGGTGCTAAAAATACCTCCAAACCAATACCAGTAGGTGCTGATTAGCTGGTTCTGATAAACTGTGGTGGAAATATTGCCGATTATCAGCCATTGGATGACATAGAAAAGGGTTATGTTTTTACCAATCCAACAGAAGAAATCTCCTGCCTTGGTTGAAGGGAAAAGTTTCAGTATAAGTTGCAGGAGTAATGTCCAAAGAACAGTTAGTCCTAACGCCCACAATACATACCCAAAAGTGTGATGATAATATTCCGGCAGGTTTATAGTTGTACTTATTCCATGTTTGCTGAACAGGATTACCAGCACGGCAATAACAAAAAGAAGAACCACCGAAGCCATTTTCTGCCCGGAAAAGAATCGTTCGATTTTCTCTTCGTGTTGTGCAAAAACGAATCCAGCAAGCGGGTAAGCCAGCCATGGGAATAACGGAAAGTATGACCACGGATAGTTCCCTGCAATAAATGGAAGTACAAAATAATGATTGGTTACCGTCAGGTTTTCATTCATGTATCCGGTTAAACAGCAAACTGCCAGAAGTAAGATTAATGCAGCGGCTTCCCGCCGTTTTTTTAACGATTTCAGAATTGCCAACACAACGATGCTCATTCCGGCAAGGTATAAAATGTCAACACCAAAAATATATTCCAACGGGTTGTATTGCCAGTCGGAGAGTTTTATTTTCAGCAGTAAATGTAAATTCAGACCGATATTCAATAGAAAGCCGAGTATAAATATTTTTATTCCCCTCGAAATATTTTGCCTGAATGATCCTCTGTTTTTTGAAATAAAATAACCCATTACAACCATAAATACTATGGCTGCGAATGGTCCCCCAAAAAACAAAGAGATTTTACCAAACACACTTTCCCTCCCTGCTGTATCAATAAAGAGTTCGGTGATATGGATCTGAACCATAAATATGGCTGCGAGTCCTTTTAATAAGTCAGGAAGTAATAGTCGTTTCATCTTTAATCTTTTTCCGAATTTTATTCAGTACCAGCAATGTATATCAACTTTGTCAGTTGCATTCATACATTGTAAACTAAAAGGAACTGCTATTTTGGAAATGCTAATTTCGTGATTTTAACAGAACAACTTTCTTTTTTAACTTTTTAATCCGGTAACTTTTTTGTTTCAGCCGGAAATATCCGGAATATTCTGATCTGCTGTCATAGTCACTACGTAAACTGTTTACCTGATAAACTATGCTTTCTACTTATATGGACAGGCATCTGGCTGAATTCGTTTTTAATGAGTTGTGTATCATATTATATTTGCTGCATATCTATGGCAGGGTAAAATGCTGCTCTGAAGTATTGCTCAAAGGATTTATAATCAAAAAGATCAGAAATATGAAACTCAGAAAAAATATTGCCACCAGCGAAGAAGGATTTGTTTTTAACCCTGGCACGGGCGATTCATTTTCGACAAACCCGATTGGAACAGAAATTATTTCATTGCTGAAGGAAGATAAATCGCTGGCTACCATAATTGAATCAATATCTTCAAAGTATGAAGTTGATAAAAACCAGTTCGAAAAAGACCTCGACGATTTTGTGCTGCAGTTAAAAGAATCTTCCATTTTGGAACAGTAGTATTTGTCTTACAGAAGTTTAAAAAGCAATAAATCCATAAATCAAATCCATTTACAATGAAACGAATCTCGTTTATTCTCGTCCTGTTAATAAGTTTGGCATTTCACTCGCAAGGTCAGATAATTCCTGAACATACTTACACCGGTGTTTCGGCAGCTTATATAAACCTTCCTGTTGCCGGATACAAATATTATGTCATGGATGTGACCAACAGTCAATGCCGGTTGTACAATAACGATCATTCCCTTTGGAAAACCATCAATCTCAGCCTTCCGGCAAACTACTATTTATACGATATTCAATATGTTACCGAAAACCTTTTTAATACCGATAATTCAATTGAATTGCTATACGTATCCTATAATTATAATACAACACTGGCATATTATACATACGACACACGTATTGCCAATGAATCCGGAACGGTGCTCCAGAATATGCCTGGCGGAGGTTATTCATATATATACCCTGCACAAACCGGCTCCAAACTGTTTGTTTGGGTTTACAATTACGCGGTTTCACCCAGTACGGTTAATACGTTGGTTTATTCCATTCCAGGGCAGTTAGCTACATCAAGTGCTGATTACCCGGTCGAAAATCAGGTTTCGTTACGTAAAGCATTTCCAAACCCGGCAACAAATACTGTTACCATTCCGTATAATTTGCCTGCCAATGTAAACAAGGCAGAATTAAAGCTTTTCGATATTGGCGGCAAGCTGGTAAAATCATTTGTTGTCGATCGGACGTTTAGCAATATCGTGGTGCAAACCAGCGACCTTCCGGCAGGGATGTATTTGTACCGGATTGAATCGGATGGATTTAATTCGGAAACTTATAAACTAGCTGTGAGTAAATAGTTTATTAAGAGCACCTTAATGCTTTTTGAGAAACCTAATTTGTAACCAATGAAAGACCAGGACGGGAAAAGAGATCAGCTAAACAAAAAGCAGATTGTCATAGCGGTTACCGGATTAAATGCAATTGACAGCCCGGGTCCGGGTGTTGCTGTTATTCGCGCAATACGGGATTGTAAGGATTTTGAAGTTCGTATCATAGGTCTTTCCTACGAATCCCTGGAACCGGGTTCGTATATGCACGACCTGGTTGATAAAACCTACCAGATTCCATATCCTTCTGCAGGGACTGATGCGCTCCTTGTACGAATAATGTATATTCATGAACGCGAGAAAATTGATCTGGTCATCCCGAACTTCGATGCCGAGCTTTTCAACTTCATTAAATTAAGAGATAAACTGGCTCAGTCAGGAATACGTACTTTCATGCCGGACCTCGATCAGTTTGAAGCCCGTGACAAAGTAAAATTGTTTGAGTTCGGCAAAAAACACGGATTAATGGTGCCCGAGGATAAAATTATTCATCAGGCCAAAGATCTCAAGGAAACGGCCGTGCAAATCGGCTACCCGATGGTGATAAAAGGCAAGTTTTACGATGCAATTATCGTGAATACGCTTGAACAGGCAGAAAAAGCTTTCTACAAAATTCAGGCAAAATGGGGGTTGCCGATTATCGTGCAGGAGTTCATCAATGGAACCGAAATAAATGTAGCTGCTTTGGGCGATGGCGAAGGAAATGCAATCAGTGTGATCCCGATGCGCAAGCTTTATATTACCGATAAAGGGAAAGCCTGGTCGGGAATCACAATCGATGATTCATCCTACATTGATCTGGCCCGCAAGTTTATTCAGGTTACAAAATGGCGAGGCGGATGCGAACTCGAAATCATGCAATCGGATGACGGGAAACCTTATATCATGGAAGTAAATCCCCGTTTCCCGGCATGGATATATTTAACCGCAGCAGCCGGGCAAAACCAACCGGCTTCACTTGTAAAAATGGCCCTGGGGCAAAAACTTGAACCGTTCACTGATTATGAAGTTGGAAAAATATTCATCCGCTATGCCTGGGATCTGATTACAGATGTGAGCGAATTTCAGAAAATTTCAGGAACCGGGGAGTTGTAAGTCTTAAATTAGGAATTGAGAGTCTGTTTGAAATTGTAGTTTTTAACTTTCAGAAGGGGCAAGGAGGAGATACGGCGAGGGGAGATAGTTAAAAACAGGTCTTAAAAGGTAAACTTCAATCCAGTTTTTTTCATTCTTCCGACTCCCGGCTTCCTACCTTTACTCAACTAAGTATAATGAAATAATTAATTTGAACAGTCACCAAAAGTCATGATGATTGCCAAAATTCTCCTTTCTCCCCTCTCCCTTCTCCCCCTCTCCCCTCCATTTTTACCCTAAAGTACCCCAAACATCAATAAAAACCAACCATGGAAAAATTAAGATACGAAAGGCCGATTATTAAGAAAATGAGCACAGGGCTTATGAATAAATTTGGCACCCGCGCCGAAAACATCCCTGTAACGCACATTGAAAGTGTGCCGGTTAAAAGCCTCATAAATGAGTTCGGCTCCCCGTTATTTGTGATTTCGGAGAAACAAATCCGGCGGAACTATCAGAATGCAACGCGCATTTTTAAAACCAGGTATCCGAAAGTACAGTTTGCCTGGTCATATAAAACAAATTACCTCGATGCTGTTTGTCGGATATTTCACCAGGAAGGATCATGGGCCGAGGTAGTATCAGGCTTTGAATACGAAAAAGCGTTAGGAAATGGCGTACCGGGGAATAAGATTATCTTTAACGGACCCGATAAAACGGACGAACAACTTATTGCAGCCGCACGCAACAATTCGCTTATCCATATCGATCATTTCGACGAACTCTATTCACTGATTAAACTCAGTGAAGAGAACAGCCTGAAACCCCGCGTGGCTATAAGGGTGAATATGGATACCGGCATTTATCCCAAATGGGACAGGTTTGGATTTAATTTCGAAAACGGTCAGGCCTGGACTGCCATCACCCGCATTCTTAACTCCGAAAATCTCGACCTGGTAGGTCTACATTGCCATATCGGTACATTTATGCTTTCACCTTCTGCATATTCAACGGCAGCTGCCAAAATGTGCGAACTAACCTGGAAGGTAAAGGAAAAGTTCAATAAAGTTCTGCAATATATTGATCTTGGAGGAGGTTTCCCTTCGACCAACACGCTGAAAGGAGCTTATCTGCCAGGCTCTGATACAGTTCCATCCATCGATCAGTTTGCCGATGCTATTACAGATGTAATTCTTGGGTACGGATTCAGGCAGGAAGATTTACCTTTGTTGATTCTCGAATCGGGGCGGGTGCTGATTGATGATGCAGGATTCCTGCTGGGAACTGTTCTGGCTAACAAACGGCTTTCGGATGGACGCAGAGCAACAATTCTTGATTTTGGAGTAAATACCCTGTTCACTGCATTCTGGTACGATCACCAGATCAGTACTACACAATCCTATGGCCAGCATACCGAAGAAATGGTGCTGTATGGCCCGCTTTGTATGAATATTGATGTTGTTCGCGAAAGCATAACCATGCCATTGCTCGAAAAAGGCAACCATGTGGTAGTTCATAAAGTGGGTGCATACAACATGACTCAATGGATGCAATTTATTACTTTGCGCCCCAATATTGTTTTAATTGATAACGAAAACAATACGCACGTGATCCGTAATGCTGAAACACTTGCGTCCATGTTGTCGAACGAACAGATTCCTGAGCATTTGAATTTCAATACTCTGAAGTAATTATCTGTATTTTGGATAAGAAACCTGATGCACGACTTTGATCTTCTCACTTTTCATTTTTTATTCTGTATATGCCCATCCGCCAATATGTTGAAACCTTTCGCACTACTATTCTGCCAGCCACGCTGAACAGTTATTCTGCCATTTTCTTTTTCAACAACAAGTTTCTGGCATCAGCAATTTTGCTGGTTACATTTTTTAACTTTTTTGCCGGGCTTAGTGGGTTAATTGCGGTTTTGGTTACCGTATTCATTGCAAACTCAATGGGCATGGATAAAATTCAGCTCAAAAACGGGATATATAGTTTCAACGCATTGCTTACCGGCATAGGTATGGGAACATTCTTCGATCCCGGTTATGTGTTTTTTAGTTTGCTTTTATTAGCCGCATTGTTAACGGTTATCCTTTCGGTTACCCTGGGTGGCTGGCTGGGTAAAAATGGTTTGCCTTTTCTCAGCATACCTTTTGTTATTTCGTTCTGGTTCATCGTTCTGCCTTCGGCACAATTCGAAAACCTGGGATTAACGCAGCGCAACATCTATTGGATGAACGAAGTATATGCCATAGGCGGAAATTCAATGCTCACGTTCTTTCAAACCATCGATTCGATGCCTATTCATAAAATGCTCGACATCTATCTGCGGTCGATGAGTTCCATATTTTTCCAGAATAACCTGATTGCAGGTCTGATAATTGCCATCGTAGTTCTGATCAGTTCGCGGATTGCATTTTCACTTACCATACTCGGGTTCCTTTCTGCTTATCTTTTTGCTCAGTTTTCAGGTTCCGAAGCTGCCAGTATCACGTATTACAATATCGGGGCTAACTATATCATGGTTGCCATAGCCATTGGAGGTTTTTTTATAATTCCATCACGCTATTCTTATTTGTGGGCGGTTTTACTGGTGCCACTCACTTCACTCGTATTGTTATTTATGAGTAAACTGCTGGGATTCATTCAATTACCGGTGTTCTCTCTTCCCTTCTCTTTTGTAGTAATCCTTTTCGTTTATTTTCTAAGGTTAAGAGTTAACCCTTCGAAACTGAAACTTACTCCAATCCAATACTATTCACCCGAAATAAACCTGTACACATTTAATAATAATAAAGACAGGCTGTCACATTTCCTGTATTTTCCGTTCTATTTACCGTTCTGGGGCGAGTGGATTGTAACACAGGGGCACAATGGCGAACACACGCACAAAGGCGATTGGGGAAAGGCTTTTGATTTTATGATCAAAGATGACAAATTAAAAACCTACACTTCGAATGGATTGCTTTGCGAGAATTACTACTGCTACAAAAAACCCATCCTGGCACCTGCTGATGGAATAATTGAAGAAATTATTGATAACGTTGACGATAATGAAATCGGGAAAGTTAACACCACCAGCAATTGGGGAAATACAATTATAATCCGGCATTTGCCAGGTCTTTATACACAAATGTCGCACCTCAAGAAAGGCTCGTTCAAAGTGTCAAAAGGCAATTTTGTGCAACGTGGTGATTTACTCGGGCTTTGCGGCAATTCAGGCCGCTCACCGGAACCTCACCTGCATTTCCAGGTACAGGTAACTCCTTTGATTGGCGCACGAACCATTGATTACCCCTTCGCCTATTACCACCAGAAAGAACTTTCGGTATTGAAACTGCATCAGTTTTCGAAACCCGCCGAAGGAGCTTTAGTTTCAGGAATAAGCAGCAATACTTTATTGAAAGCAGCGTTTGATATAATGCCTGACTCGGGTTTTAAATTTTCTTATGTAAACAAAAAAGGAGAGGAAGTGGTTGAGCAATGGATTGCATATACTGATGCTTACAACAATAAATACCTGTATTGCAGGGAAACTGAATCGAGTGCTTATTATGTAAACGACGGCTCGATGTTTTATTTCACTGCTTTTTACGGGAATAAAAAATCGTTGCTGTATTACTTTTACCTGTCGGTTTACAAAGTGTTTTTAGGCAATCCTGATACGCTTATTTTGAGAGATGCCATGCCGCTCAATATTATCAGGAATAAAAAAACAAGCATCTGGCTGCACGATTTTATTGCTCCTTTTTATAATTACATACGGGCATGGTATTCAATAAAAGTTGAAACTACCGATAATCCATTCGATACCGGTTTGCTGGTATTGAAATCGGAAATTCAGGTTTCGGTGATGCAAAAAACCCGTAAAGAAAGCAGCAGTACCATTACCCTAAGCAGGAACATGATAAAAGAATTCAGTTTTGAATCACCGAAAACAAACATAAAAGCCGTATGCATAAATTAATAATTGTTGTATTGCTTTTGGTTTCGGTAAAAGTGAATGCACTTGATACCATCACTATTCATTCGGTTGATAGCATTACATACCAATGCTATCTTACCGGTGATTGGGATAAATTAATTGAGATTGGGGATCTGGCAATAGCGCAAAATATTGATTTTAAACTACTTCGTCAACGAATGGGATATGCCTACTTTGTTAAAGCTGATTATTTCGCTTCGCAAAAACAATATGAAAAAGCCCTGGCTTTTGACGAAGATGACCCCGCTACCCGTGAATATCTGTACTATTGCGGACTGAATACAGGCAATATTGCCTATGCCCGTTTTCAGGCCCGGAAACTTTCAGCAGAAACAAAAAAAAGACTTGGTATTCATGCTATCAACCCGGCTGCATCCATTGATCTGGAGTACAATTACAAATCCAATAATGGCGAAAACCGTTCGAATCCGGCTTATTTCCGGGCAGGACTTTATACACAAACAGGATACCGGCTATCGCTATATCAATCCGTTTCTAACTATAAACAAACAGTAAACTCCATTCTGATCAAACAACCTGATTATTTCGCACTTATAAACTGGTCAGTTAATTCGCACACATCACTTTCGGTGGCGTATCATTACCTTAATACGGGTCTCGACGGGTATAAATATCCGGGCAACCTTGTATATGCTTCAATTTCAAGAAGTTTATATCGTTTTACTCTGGGTTTGAACGGATCATTTTTCAGGTATGATCTTGGCGATTTTACACAAATAGGACTTCATGCCGGAGTTGTTTTGCCAGTTAAATCAAGTGTCTATTTTAATACCTATCTCAATGGATTAATTGAAAAACAATCAAGTAAGTTTATTTTCGCACAGTATGCAGGTGTCCGCATTTATAAATCTTTATGGGCCGAAGCAAATGTTACGTTAGGTAATATGCAGAATTACAACGATCACAATGCCCTTTACATCTACAATTCGATTGACCCTACCCTGTTCCGGACTGGTTTATCACTTTACTGGTACGTGAATAAAAGCATAACTTTATACGGCAATTACCTTTACGACACCAAACAGGTGGAGCAAACCACCAATCAGTACATTCAGCATTCATTGTTAGGAGGAATTATATGGAAACTTTAAAAAGAATATTACTTACTGTAGCCGCTATCTTTCTGTTCGGCTGCCTTATGGCGCAGAATACAACTGCAACGCAGGCCACTTTCGTGAAAAGTTATGAGTCGGAGAAATCGGGTAATTATGTTTCGGCTATCACTACCATGAAAACAATTTATAAATCGGATAGTTACATTATAAATATTCGGTTGGGATGGCTTTGTTACCTGGCAAAGCAATATAGCGAATCAATTAAATATTACGAAAAATCCATTACGCTGAAACCGTATGCCATCGAAGCCCGCTTTGGTTGTGTGAAACCCTTAAGTGCCATCGAAAGCTGGGAAAAGGTGAAGGTTCACTATGTGGAGATACTTAAAATTGATCCGCAGAATACAGTCGCAAATTACTGGTTGGGTGTTATTTACTACAACCGGAAAGACTATGTAAGCGCAACAAAACTCTTCGAAAAAGTGGTCAATCTGTATCCGTTGGATTACGATTCGGTGATTATGCTGGCATGGTCGAAGCTCAATACAAGCAAATCGGCTGATGCAAGGGTGTTGTTTAATCATGCACTTATTCTGCGGCCAAACGATAGTTCGGCACTTAGCGGATTGAAGTTGATAAAGTAGAGTTATGGCTGGTTGAACAAACAATAGGATTTGGTTTCGAAAATGCAGATTTTTGATATCTTCCTTTTAGGTAGCAGCCTAAAATACAATAAGGTAAGTAACCTTCAGCATGAAATCGTTACGGGGATGTATTTTCCAAAGTTCGTTTACATATTGGTCGAAAGGTAAATCCCCGTTTTCTTCAAAACCGGTGCGTCCCTGCGACCAAACCAGGTAAAGCGAGGAACCGGTTTTATATTCCCAACGGAACACCATATTCGAGCGGTACTGCAGGAAATGAAAATCAGGTTTGTAGAATCCGTAATCGTATTCCTGGTCATGATCTTCATCAACCAGGTAAGCATTCCATCCCTCATTGTACGAAATTTCGCCGTCAGCAAACTGGTGATACCTGTCAGTAAATTTATTTGCTTTCGGTTCAGTAATTCGTTTATACTCATTGTATTGCCCGGCGAAAATATAAGGCTGGGCATAGTACTGCAACGAAAGTTCAGGAGTAAGGCTCACATTCACGCGCAGTGAAAGGTCGTAAACCTGCCTGCCCAGGTTTGCCATTATGTATCGGGGATCTCCAATGTACGATGTTTCAGTTACATATTGTATTTGGTTGATACCCGTAGTGTACTGTGGTATAAGCGAAAGCAGAAGGGTTTTAAGAGGTTTGTAGGTAATTTCCATAGCATATCTATGACTTGTGTTATAGCCATCCTGTCCAAAATATTGCGAAGTACTTAACTTGAACATAAGTTTCTTACGGCTATCGGATTCGGCATATGCGCTGAAACTTAATACAGGCGGGAGCAGCAGGGCTGGGCCTCCCCACAGTTCGCCTCTCGAAAGCGTGGTACCTGCATAATTAATACCGGTTCCTGCTGTGTAATAGTTTTTGAACTGACCGTTAACGTTAAAATCCAGGCCTTTATTTATACTTTCGAGGCCGAAATCCCAGGTATAATACTCAGTGAAATTCGCCGAAGCCCATCTGAAAACACCAAAGGGTTTAAATTTCCGGTAACGCAACCAGAACAGGTGCTGTATCTCATCCGCCTGCCTCAGGTAACCTACATCGTTAAAATCGAGCCCGGGCGATCGCATGGTAACATAGCCAAGAAACTGCCAGTTACCTGTTCCGGCTTTCCCAACTTCAATTGTTCCTCCGTATCCGTTCAGTATTGTACTTGAAGTGTCGTAAGTAACATGATCGTTATCAGGGCGTTGATAATACCTTGCCGGAGAGCTTTCCAGGTTTTCAATTGCATCGCTGCTTCCTTTTATTGAAGAAAAAACGGCGCGTCCCGAAAGGTAATAGGTTTTATCTTGCCAGAAATGAATTGCATTTAAACCACCGGTATATGCTGCTTTCGGAAGGAAACTGAGTTGCGGCTCTTTTATGGAACGGTTGGTTGCTGTGAAAATCCCTCCGATCACCGTGTTTCCCTTATTGAAATCCTGCGATACCCGTGTAATAAAGTAATTGCTAAGAGGTTCTATACTCTCTTTTCTTTGCTCTCCGCCAAAATCAATTGTTGCTTTTTCTTCCTGGGTTACCGACTCGATAATACCTATCGAAAGTCCTTTCCGGGTTTTACCCGATAATTTGAAAGATCCCAGGATGGTCGTTTGCTCCGGTGCCGAAGCAAACTCTCCTGAATCGGGGACAGGTGTATAGTGCGGAGCCCTGCCGATTCGCCGCGAATAGAACAGCATATTCTGGTTGTTTTCGCTGTCTGCGCCGGTAAGTTTGAAAGTGAAAATATTCTTTCCTTCAATAAAGAAAGGCCGTTTCTCAGGGTAAAAAGTTTCAAAAGCAGTTAAGTTTACAACAGAAGGATCGGCCTCAACCTGACCGAAATCAGGATTAATAGTGAAATTAAGTGTCAGGTCGTTGGAAATGGCTACTTTACCATCGAGGCCTACAGTTCCGGAATATTTCCGACCAGTCTTAAATGGATTTCCTTCTTCCTTCTGTTCGAAAGTAGCCTTGGCATAAGAGTAAGGAAGCAATTCAATATCACGTTTTGGTTTAATGCCGTCGAGCCCCTGCAACTTCCCGTAAAGGCTTACAAATCCGGGAGCCATATTAGGGATGGGTTGCCAAAGCGAAAGCTCCTGCTTACGGTAAATATACCGCATGATATTTAGCCCCCAGGAGTGTTTGTCTTTTTTCGCAAACCGGAGTTGTGACAGGGGAATACGCATTTCAGCAATCCACCCGGATGCATCAACCTTTGTGGCTGTATAGTAAACGGCTTCCCAGTTGGCATCATTCCCATTGTCGTTCACAAACATAAAATCGAACTGAACTCCGGCTGAAGTTACCCCAAAGTTAAAAGCGGTAAGTTTGTCATCATAGCTATCGATTGAAACTGCCAGCCAGTCGCCGTCATCCTGATCCCGCCGCGAAAGTCTTCTCACAATTTCACCGGGAACCGAATCCATTGCCTGAATTATTATATAGAGGTTGTTGTCGTCAAAAAGGATCTTGAATCTGGTGTTTTGCGATGGATCTGCTCCGTCATTCGGGTCGCGCTGAACAAAATCGCCTGTCCATTCTACTGCTTCCCAGGCAACTTCATCAAATGAGCCGTCAATTACCGGGGCTTTACTAATGAGCCTATGCGTCTGATAAGCCTTTGTTTGTGAAAAAACATTGGCATATAGACATAAAGATAAAAGAAGCAAAAATCCCTTGAGTTTCATAATACGGATTTTGCCATTACTATTGCATAGTACAAAAGTGCCGGAGTAAAAAGTGTTTTGGTTACGTACTTTATCCAAAAATATCAAAAAGGTTATACCTATTCATGATTTTATTTTCCGGATAAGAATAAACTTCTTCTTCAACAGCTTATGACTGAATATTTCTTCTCCCTTATACGGTGTCAGTAAGAAAACTCATCATTTTGTGTAAACATGTTCATTTTCTTTATTCTAGGTTTGGTAAACAAAACTCAATCTTCTGTGCGCGAGTACTTTACCCTTCGGTTGCTGAGTGATGGTTGTTGAGCGAAGCCGAACCAAGCCGAAGCAAAGGGGTGAGCGTGGGCAAAACTCATTTTAGACTCGTTTTCTTACACTCACTATATAGTATATTAAATGTCAGATGTTTTTTTATGTTTGAAACCGAAGTTTATTCATATTCCATCCGAATTCGGTAATGCTGCGGTACCTGCTGACCAGGCCTTTCAGACAGAACTGTTGTGGTGAGTGTTCGGTTCGAACCATCGTATGTGCGTTCAACCCTGCTCAGCATTTTTCCATCTTCGGTTTTTTCTTCCTGCACAAGGATATTGCCGTTGTCGTCGTAAACTATGATTGTTATCTCAATTCCTGATGATGATTCTTCCATCGATTCGGAAAGGCGGCCTTCCGGGTCGTAAGTAAATGTATTCCTTTCGGTGAGATGCTTTTCTTCATTGTAACGGCGTCGTACGGATGCAAGTCCTGATTCATCGTAATTGTAAAGGATGTGATAGTTTTCATCGGGTGTTCTGAATACTTCTTCGGTAATTTTACCGTTTTCATCGTACAATATTTTACGCTGTGTAATAATTTCTCCCGCAATATCATATTCGGTTTCCGAAACAGGTAAATCGCCATCGTAAACATTAACAAGGTAATTGCCGGTTTCGCCCTCGCTGTCAATGCTTCTCTTGCTCAGGATACGTCCCTGCTTGTCGTATGTGTAATTCATTACATCAGCCGTGCCATCAAGGTAGTGAACATATTCCTTTATGAGCTGTCCCTCCTCATTGTATTCCATACTCCGGTGTTCGGTAACTTCATCGTCGGTTTCAAGTAATAGTTCATCTATCGCTTTTCCTTCGTTGTTATACTGGTATTTATACTTGTGTTCAACAGTTCCGTCCTGATTATAAGTAATCGCCTCAACCGGATGCCCGCTTTCATCGAATGTTGTATTTTGATGAATGATTTCTTTCTCGCGGATATCAGTTTCGTCCAGATCTGAAATATTATTTGCCCTGAATGATTTTACGGATTTCATAATCAGTAGTTTGTCAATTAATTCTTTACGAAAAAATAGTATGCAAATATATGGAAAGAGCCGAAATTTTTCAAATATTTTAATGGCTTCATCTATAAGTCTTCGGTTTTATTTACCTCAAGAAGAATTTTGTTGGCAAAAATCAGAGGGAAAGAGAAAATAGCTTTTGCAAACAGATCAGAAATGAAGAAAATACCACAAATCCGGGGCTTATATGATTTATAAATGGGTCTGCCGTAAATTTATCGGATCAAAAGCATCCTGAAGTTGTTCTTTTAATGTAAATGCTAATTTCCCGATTTAATTTTGACAGTTGATTAGCTTTGCACTGATTTTAATTTCGCTGCTGCACAATAAATTGCAACTTTCGGAATTATTTTATAAAGTAATAACGTTGATAATTACCATGGATAAATTAAGGAATACTTTTTTGCGGAGTTTGTTAATAATTGAATTAATACTGTCTGGCTTTGCTGGTTATAGCCAGGAAGCAGACGATAAAACTGACAGTTTGTATGCTGCAAGGCTGATGCAGGATAATCTGGAATTGTATCAGCAGATTGACAGCCTGAATCTAATTATCAGGGGAAGCCGGGTCCGCACTCAGATTGAAAGTCGTCAGGCTGACTCGCTGCAGCAGGTGGTTGTGCAACTCCAGAGCCAATTGAATATGTCAGGTATCAAGATCGACACATTGGAAGCTCAGCGATTGCATATCAAACAGGAATTATTAAGTGTAAAACAGCAAATGCTTGCAATTAGCACACAACTGGAAGAAAAACTTCAATTACTCCGCGACAAAGAATACCATCTCAACGATTGCCAGATAAAACTCAGGGAAGCCCAATTGGCAGCCTCGCTCAACCAGGCCAGGCTGGAAGGCCGGATTGATGTTAACACCACCAAAGTGGAAGCAAAGGATCGCGAGATTGCTTATATGCAGGAATCTTTAAAAGAGAAAGATCGGATTATCAGCGAGAAAACCAATGAACTGGCCGTTTATTACAAAGATAAAAGCAATTCGCTTCGCATTATCGATTCCCTGACCCGGACACTTAATGCCAGGGAGCTTGAATTTGTGAAAGTAAATGAGAGATTAAATATTATAGAAGGCCAATACAACAAAATGATTGCCGCACAAACAGAAGCTACCAACAAGAGGAAAAAAATTCGTTTTGTACAGGGAGTGGCTTTAAAGTTCTACCGCACACCCGATTGGCAACTGGCTCCCCAAAGCTCCGCTGCAACCGCAGTGTATGTAATATCAAATAAAAATGCCGGGAAAATTGAGTTTGATTATATAACCGGTATCAGCCTTGCTTTGTATGATCTTACCAAGCCAGATGCAAAATACACTTCTGATGTAGGAATGTTCCTGGGGTTCGGTGGTACCAATCTATTTAAAAATTTCTTTATAGCCCCGAGTTACAAGGCATTCGATTTTTTTCATTTTATGATAGGGATGAATATTGCCGAGTACAATCAATTAAAGACTGGGTTTAACGAAGGAGATGTGCTGCAGCCGGGTATGAGTATCCCTACGGTTAAACAATGGAAGGCGAATCTGTATTTCGGAATGACTCTTGATTTTGATCTGCTTTCGAATATAACAAAGAAGATGTAGTTGTAGGATTCAGGGTTTGGGGATTAGGGTTCAAAAGTTCAATGCTTCACGTTTAAGGGTTCAATGCTACGCGTTCAAAGGTTCAATGCTTCGCGCTCAAGGGCTCGCTTCGCGTTCAAGGGTTCAATGCTGTGCGTTCAAAGGTTCAATGCTTCACGTTTAAGGGTTCAATGCTTCGCGTTAAAGGGTTCGCTTCGCGTTCAAGGGTTCAATGCTACGCGTTCAAAGGTTCTATTTTTCTATTTTTCACTTGTCCTTTATTCTTTATTCAAATCCTTTTGGTTCTGGCTTGTCCTGGTCAGGTTTAGATTGCAGAGAATTTAGATTTTTGAAGAGATTAAAATTTATATGAAACAAGCAGAAGGCAAAAACTTCAATTGCCAAATCGTAAAATTGTCAAATTGTCAAATTGTCAAATTGTCACATTATCCCATTGTCTAATTGTCTAATTGCCGAATTGTCACATTATCACATTATCAAATTATCACATTCTCACATTTTCAAGCCAACCACAAAAACCAATCAAAATTGGCACTATCTTTGCATCCCTTTAGCAACAATCAGGGGCTGACCGGTTTTGACAGCAAGGACAGTGGGATTGTAAGCATGCCGGGACTTTGAGTGAATGGCCCGTTAAAACCAAATGCTCGCGCCAACTAAATGGCAACAATTACGATTACGCATTAGCCGCTTAATCACAGTATTAACCTGCTAATTGTCCTCCGGGAAGCCTCGCCATCCGGCGTCCCGCTCAAGGGCATCGAAAAGGGAAGGATAAGGTTGCCGGAGTCCTGACGGCAGCT
>JBBQUX010000031.1:0-30497 GCA_038212135.1 Bacteroidales bacterium
TCAGCGTGACGAAAATGATGTATTGAGAAGCGAAGTTTACGAAGAAATGGCAGAGGCTTTAACCAATATGATTTGGGAGGTGCATAAAGAATTTTCGGCTGGCGATGCCCTAGGGATAGACTTTGAGGAAAAAGCATTTTACGATATTTTATTAGAGTTATGCTCAAAGTATGATTTTACATATCCGGAAAATAAATTGATTGAATTAGCAAAAGCAGTTAAAGATTTGGTTGATGGACAAGCCAAATTCCCGGATTGGAATAAACGCGATGATATTAAGTCGGCGCTGAAAGTAGGATTAATTCTGCTTTTAGACGAGTTTGGCTATCCACCGGTTGAACGCGACGAGGTGTATGTTGAAATTTTTGAACAAGCAGAGAACTTTAAGAAAAATCAGTATCGATGACTCAACGCAGCAGTCACACATTTTGCCAATTCACATAAACCGACAAACAAGCCAAGACTTGGAAAGATTTTACCTGCACCTACGCTCAGTAGACAGAAACGAAGTAGCAAATTGAATGATAAAATAACCGAAAACAAAGAATATTTGCCTGTAATAAGAGGCGTATAACATTGTTATTCATGTAGTTACCAGAGTTTTTTTCCAAATTCAAACTTCGATGAATATAACTGGAAAGTAGCCCGAAATCCCTTATATTCTATAGCCTCAACTATCCGTAAATGCCACTCAAACTTTTTTTTACAATGCATTACTGCGGGAGAAAATCCCTGTAACATTTTAAACAGCGATACTTCAAACAACATTATAAACACAAACTATACAATTATTCAAGCAACAAGTAAAAGCGGGGTTAAAGCCAGGATAAACTTCTCTGATCTTTAACCCCATGGTCATTTCCAATAAACGCTTTTTCAAAAAATTCGCTTAAAAGAAATCCAGATTTAATGATGATGCCCTCCCGCACCATGAGCATGGCCGTGGCTTAGTTCTTCGGCGGTAGCTTCGCGAACTTCAATAACTTTACCTGTAAAATGAAGAGTATTACCGGCCATAGGATGATTAAAATCCATACGGACTGAATCGTTGCTAACGCTTACCACAATCCCCTGCAGCATATGTCCCTGATCGTCGCGCATTGGAATCACATTGCCAATAGCAAGCATTTCATCATCTGTTTTTCCGTCAACAACAAATATACTCTTGTCGAGGTCAATAATTGCATCCTGGTCCATTTCGCCGTATGCATCGGCACTTGTGAGGGTAAACTCAAAAGTATCGTCTTTCTTAAGTGTACTGAGGTGATCTTCGAACTTAGGCAGCATCTGTCCATTTCCGTATAGGAATACCAATGGATCGCCGGCCTTGGTTTCTTCGATGATCTCACCTTTTGCATTATCGCGTTTCAGCACATAGCTGAGTGAAACGACTGTGTTTTTTGTAATTTGCATTCGTATGATTTTAAAAGATTAAGAAATGTATTAACAAAGCATATTTAGTAAAGTTTCGGTCAAAAAATTTATTCTTCATCAATTATTGCTGTTGAATCAGCCGGGGTAGCCAGCGAATCCGCTTTGGGCCAGGGTGTCTGGCAGGAATAGGGTTTGTCTATTTTAATGGTTGGTTTCTGGAATTTCTGCCTGTATTCTGTCAGGGATTCGTCTTTCAGCATCTTAGCCATAAACTTGCCAAAAACCGGCTGTGCCGTACGCAGCCCTTCACCAATGTGCGACGATTTGAAATGTATCGATCTATCGTCATTACCAACCCAGCAACCGGCAACCAAGCCAGGGGTTACACCAACAAACCACCCGTCAGTATAATCGGAGGAAGTACCGGTTTTGCCACCAAATTCGGTTCCGAACCTGAAAATATCGTATTCGAAAAGCCCCTGCGTGGTGCCACCTGGTTCGGTAAGACCTGAACGAAGAAGGATACTCATCAAAAATGCAGTCTCATTACTCAGAACTTGTTTTTTCTCCGGTAAAGCTTCATATATTAGATTGCCGTCGCGGTCTTCGATACGGGTTACCAGAACAGGTTGAACAAGCAAACCGCCATTTACGAAGGTACAATAGGCATTCACCATTTCTTCGAGGGTAACATCGCTCGATCCCAGGCAAATGGACGGTACATCAGCAAGTTCGGACTTAATACCCATTTTATGGGCATATTCAATAACTTTCTGCCAGCCGATTTTTTTTGTAAGCTGCACAGCCACCGAATTTACCGAACGTGCAAACGCATGTTTAAGAGTCATACTCCCCGCGTGACTTCTGTCAACATTTTTCGGTTTCCATTCCTTCTCCTCACCGTTTTCGGTATATTTTATCGATACCGGTTCATCAGAAATCATATCGCAGGGCCCGAATCCGTCGTCGAAAGCTGCGGCATACACAAATGCTTTAAATAAAGAGCCCGGCTGCCGTTTCGACTGATTAACATGATCGTATTTGAAATACTTATAATTAATGCCACCAACCCAGGCTTTCACGAACCCGGTTCCAGGTTCCATGGCCATGAAACCGGTCTGGAAAAACTTCTGGTAATATTTCAACGAATCGAGAGTTGACATAACAGTATCGCGTTCGCCATTAAAGGTAAAAACCTTCATGGTATGCTTTTCGCTTAAAGCCATCCTGATACTGTCGTTTCCTTCGCCATATCGTTTTGCAAGTATTTTATACTGAGGCAGATCAATGGCCTTTTTCAGGAAATAATCCGGAATTTCCTTACCGTTTTCATCCATCCAGGGCCTTACAGCATCGCCACCGGCCTGGTTAAAAATCCGCTGCAGGTTTTTCATATGTTCAGCCACAGCTTCCTCGGCATATTTCTGCATACGCGAATCGATGGTAGTGTATATTTTCAAACCGTCAGTCCATACATCAATCCCGGTTTCTTTGCTCCAGGGTTGCAAATCGCGGACAATAGCATCGCGCAGGTAAGTCATATTGCCTTTCGAAAAACTTTTGCGTTGAAACTTAAGTTTTAAAGGACGTGCTATCAACGAATCTTTTTCGCCTGAAGTGATGTAGCCGTACTTTTCGAGCTGGCTGATTACCTGGTTGCGTCGTGTTTTTGATCGTTCCGGGTTAGCAACCGGGCTGTACGATGAGGGAGCCTTAAGCAAACCCACCAGCACAGCTGATTCATTGTATGTAAGTTCGGCAGGTTTTTTGCTGAAAAATGTGGAAGCCGCAGAGTTGATACCGTAAGCATGGCTGCCAAAATCAACCGTATTGAAATACATCATAATGATGTCTTCTTTCGAATAGTACAATTCGATTTTTACCGCATTTATCCATTCTTTCGCTTTGCTTATCAAAGTCGAAACACCCGGAATTGATCCAAGCGGTCCGGTTGAATAATCCTTGCGCGTTTTAAACAGGTTTTTAACCAGTTGCTGGGTAATGGTACTTCCTCCTCTTCGATCGCCCTGCACTACTGACCACATAGCGGCAAAGGTTGCTTTTATGTCGACACCATTATGTTCGTAAAATCGGATATCTTCTGTTGCAATAAGTGTATTTACCAGGTTTAGAGGCAGATCTTCGTAAACGGCTGGTGTACGGTTTTCGGTAAAAAGAGTTCCGATCATTTTGCCATCAGCCGAATATATCTGCGAAGTAAGGCTGATATCCGGGTTTTTTAATTCGCTTATCTTAGGTGAACTGCCAAAGAGCCATAAAAAATTAATATCGATGGCCAGAGTCAGAGTGAGGAAAAAAGCGAGACTATATATGAAAACCAGCAATGCCTTCATCCATAACGGAGCTTCGCGGGGTATCCTGATCCAGCCTTTAAAAAATAATCTGATCCTGTAAAATAGTCTCAACGCTTTCTCACCGAGGAAACCTATCCAACTCCTGAAGTTACTGTCGTTCATTTGATGAGGTTTTCTTCCAAATATTTAGTGCGCAAAAATACTCCATTTCCGCTTCATTTCCTTGCATAGCGCAATTTGAGATCAGTTTTACACTTGTTCGATTTTATCCAATACCGCAAGCCGCTGTAAAAGAGCCGGATGCGAATAGTGAACATACACATACCAGGGATGAGGAGTAAGGTTACTCAGGTTCTTTACTGACAGTTGTTTTAAGGCTTCCTGCAAGGCTCCCGGTTTCGAAAGTGATGTAGCAAAATGATCGGCCTCATATTCATGCTTACGCGAAATCGAATTAAATACGATACCCAAAACCAATGAAACCGGGCTGTATAAAATACCGAAAGCAATAACCGACATATGAAATGACGGAACCGAAGCCCCCAATGCAAAAGCAGGCAAGGGACTTTTCAGCAACAGCGACAAAACAAACAGTAGTACCCCGGTTTGAAGAATTCCTGAAACCAGGCCTTTCAGCACATGCTTCTTTTTGTAATGACCGATCTCGTGGGCAAGTATTGCAGTAAGTTCATCCACGTTATGTTCGTTCACAAGCGTATCGAAAAGTACGATGCTCTTTTTACGGCCAAATCCGCTGAAATAGGCATTCCCCCGCGAACTTCTCTTCGAACCATCCATAATATTTATATCTTTCAGGTTAAAATCAGCCCTGGCTGCAGCCTCTTCAATTGAATCTCTAAGTTCACCTGCAGGCAAGGGAGTAAGTTTATTGAAAACAGGAACAAGAAGTGTTGTATAAAAATAACTGATAAACAAAGTGACAACGGAAATGCTTATCCATGCCAGCAGCCAGAACCAGACCCCTGATTTTTCATAAATGAAAACGATTAGTGCAAGAATTGCGCTTCCAATTACAATTCCCAGCAACCATCCTTTCAGTTTATCAAGCACATACGTTCGTGGTGTGGTTTTGTTAAATCCGAACCGTTCCTCTATTACAAATGTATGGTACAAATCAAGCGGAATACCGAGCAAATCAGAAGCAAAAGCCAGTATTCCGAAGAATAGAATTGCCTGCAAAATGGCTGAACCAGTAACATTTATCACAAAATTATCGACCCATGCAAAACCGCCCAAAAACAGCATTAACAGGATCACCAGCAATGATAAACCATCTGACAGAAGCCCGAAACTGTAATTAGTCCCTTCATAATCCTGCTGTTTTCTATAGGTTTCTTCATCGTAAAACCCTCTTAATGCTTCAGGCAATTTATTACTGCGTGTGGTTGTATTCAGGTAGCTGATCCACTGATCGAAAGCGAAACCGGCAATGGTGATGAACAAAAGGATATTAAAAAGGTTTTGTGGGGGCATTAATGGTTAATTGGTTAAATGGAAAATGGTTAATGGTTAACGATCGGACAGAAATAGAATTTTAAACTTCCATTTCCTAATTTCTAATTTCTATTTTCTATTTTCTATTCCTACTCTCCCTAATAACTCCCGTTGCGCTTTCGCAAAAACCACTCAGCCGATAGCAACAAGAGTAACAACAAAAGGAAAGGGACATAACTTACCAGGTCAGTGTATCGTTTCTGAGTGTAAGCAATGGTTTTAAGATCGTCGCGGGAGGCAAGCATCTGCTCAATCTGATCCAGTTGGTCAGGGTAAACCATTTTGCCTTTATGTCTTACAGCCATATTGTTGAGCAGCACATGGTTTGCAACTGTGTTCATGGCTTCTACATTCAGCGACATCACGGTAAACATCCCGGTTTTCTGAAATGCCTTTCCGGCAAATGAGGTTGTGGCTTTATACGAATATTCGCCCGGAGGCAGATTACCTGCATTCAGATAATAGGCATTGGATGTACGTGTGAATACATAAGGGAAATTCTTTTTCTTTTCATCGGCAATCACAATATTCACTTCCGGTTCGTTAACAAGCTGGTAGCTATCGTTATAGAGCTCAGCATCGATTTCAACTGCTTCGTTTTCTCTGAAATTATTTTTCAGCATCACCCTGAACTGGCTCTTGTCTTCTTTCACAGCCAGGTATTGAATGATGCGGGAGAACAATTCGTCGAAAGCCTGCTGATTGCCCGTTTTAACATAGTTCGATAGTCGCCAGCGCCAGATTCCTTCGCCTGCAATGGTGGCTGATTTGCGATCGACACCCTGGTTAAAAAGAATTAGCGGGATACGTGTATTTACATTCCCTATTTTCTGATACAGCAATACCTGGGCCGCTGTTCCAGCTTTGTACTGGCTGAAAGGAACATTCAACGGCGGAAATTCAGGAATCATATGTTCTATCTCCTGCGCGAGCGAGAAAAGACTGAAATCAGGATTCATTGCTGCCGTAGCTTCGTTAAACGTGCTCAGTGATTGGGGAATCATTAACCCGGTCATCAGGCTGTTGTATGCCGGAATATTGGATTGTGCCCCAATAATATATAGTACCGGAACTGTCGATGTTTTTAACTGGCTCGAAATCTGAAATCCCACATCACTCAATGCGGGTATCTGGTGCAAAATCACCAGGCTGTACGAAGCTATTGATCCATTAAAATCGCTGAGCATGAAATTATCAACCGCATAATTCTGATTTTTTTCAATTGCCTGTTTCAATGCCGCGATATCAGGGTGCGGCGCAGATTGCAGGAGAAGTATTTTCTGCCGCCCATCGAGCACTTCCACAAAAACATCCTGATAATTATTTGCAGTACTGATTTCGCCTTTCACCGGCGAAACAGCTATACGGTAGCGTTGCAAACCTGGCTTGGATGCTGTAAGTTTCGTTGTAAATGCACGCGTATAAAACTGATTTCCAATGGATATGTTCTCCGAAAACAATTGCTGATCACCTGAAGAAACAGTTATCCTTGATTGTGATCCGCTGCATTTATGAGCCATAACTGTAATTTCGAGTTGAAAATCATTTCCCAGGAAGGCAATCCGGTTATAATTCACTCTCGAAACAAGGATGTCCTTCTGTTGAGCTGTATCACCCAAAGCTACTGTATAAATACTGTATGGCGCATCATCGGAAGCATATAACGGATCGGCTCCCTGGTTATATATTCCATCACCGGCAAGGACCAATGCAGCCAGGTTGCGGTTCGAGTACCGGTCTTTTAGCTCCGAAAACAAGCCTGACATATCAGTTTGTTTCTCCGTAAAAGTAGAATTCAGGCCATTTGTAAGTTTATCGCCGAAAGTGTAGGAATGAACATCATATTTTTTCGAGAGTTTTTCGGCCAGGTTCCGGTACTTTTCTGTAAACTCATTTTTATAATAAGCTGAGTCCTTGCCTAAAGTAATGGATCCGGAATTATCCAGCGCCAGCAAAACAATTGGCTTTTCGGTATACCGGGTGGTGCTTTTTAATAAGGGCGAAAGCAACAGAAAAGCAATCAATGTAACTACAGTTCCTCGCAAAATAGCCAGAATCCGGGTCGTAAGTGGATTAAAATCGTTGTCTTTTTCACGATAATACAGAAGAGCAGCATAAGCCGCCCCGGCTAATATACAAAGCAACAGAAACCAGACAGGGTACAAAGTAATAAGCGAAAATCCCACAACAGTGAAGGGTTTTATGAATAACCCCGCAAAGGTCGCAAAATTTTCGCTTACTCAGCTATTATTGAACCGGCATTTCCGGATAAGCAGATGGCCTATTTTTTTAGCTCAGTCAGTACTGTTGATCCCATAAGCTTACCCTTTTTATCGAAGGTTTCGGTTTTAACATTTCCAACCCCCATGCTAATGTATTCAGCAACAGTGCTGTTCACTTTAAACATCAGCTTTGTTTCAATATTATACGTGATTTTATAACAATCGAAAGTGCCGGCCGGTACTGTGACTGATTCAGTACCAACAACTTGCCGGTTGGTAACTGTAACAAGCATGTTCATGATGTTAACTCCTCCCGATCCTGCTGAAATCTTAATATTGGCATCCGGAAGAGTTTGTCCGGCAGACAAACCCGAAGGATACATCATGTCGTTTCCGTCAACGCTTATCTCCATGTCCTTGAACCCTTCCATCGATTTAGGGTCAATAAAACTCTGCATATCCAAATAAAATTTACCATCCTCGCAGCGCATTGTATATTCATGCGACGATGCGTTTTCGTTTTTTGCATCAGTAAAATCACTTTTAACTTTAAACATAGTTGCCGCGCCAACTGTAGTAACATTGAGGCAGGTTGTGCGTGTTGAACCTGTCAGTTTACCTTTGGCATCCAGGTTCTGATACCTGAGTACCATACCTTCCGACATGTTGTAATAGCCGCAATCCTGCGCTGAGGAAATCCCCGACAGTATAAAAGCAAGCGTAAAAACGAAAAAAATCTTCATTGTTTTCATAGTTAATTTTAATTAGAGATTTGGATAAACAAACTTATGACAAAATATTTTAGAATGCATGTATTAACACATTATTTTTCTCAAAACTGCTTTCCCTTCAGTCAGCTTGATGGTTAAAACAAGCAGATATAAAAATAATTTTCATTTAGGTATTGTTGTACTTAAATTATTATATATCTTTGCGAAGAATTAATCTAAATAAGAATAACACTTCTACACTTAACGTAAAAACAAAAAATATAATTTTTAAACATTTTAAAATGAGCGAATTAATAAACAATTCGAAAAACAGGAAAGAGCTTCTGAAGCATATGATCCTTCAATTGCACAAAGGCGAAGCCCCTGAAGCGATTAAAGCACAACTTACCAACCTGTTGAAAGGAATTCCTTACGACGAAGTGGTGGAAGTAGAACAGGAACTGATAAAAGAAGGACTTCCGGTAGCCGAAGTGCTTAAACTCTGCGATATTCACGCGATGGTTCTCGACGGGAATATTGATCATACTGATGCAAAAGCCATTCCTGCCGGGCATCCGGTTGACACGTTTAAAAAAGAGAACCGTGAGCTTGAAAAACAGGTGATGCAGTTGGAAGGGTACTACGTAATTGTTAAACAAGCTGCTCAAACTGATAGCACAAAGACACTTTATGAAACGGTAATACCAATGCTTGCCGCTTTCAATTCGCTTATGGATGTGGATAAACACTACAGGCGAAAGGAAAACCTGCTGTTCCCTTATCTTGAGTCCAAAGGCATTACAGGGCCACCTACCGTGATGTGGGGCAAGCACGACGAAACCCGCGCATCGCTGAAAAATGCAATTGAGGTACTTCGAAACTCGAAAAACGCAACCGCTGCCGAACTGATGGATATCATAGAAATTGTGTTGGCACCGGCTTCAAAATCTATTACTGACATGATTATGAAAGAGGAACAAATCCTCTTACCCATGACAATGGACGAACTTACTGATCAGGAATGGTTTGAAATAATGAAACAGACTAACGAAATCGGGTATTGCCTTTTTGATCCCACGGATGAATGGATTCCTGAAAATGTAGAAATGACTGCTGATCTTAAAAACGAGTTTTCCGGTGGTACGGTTCGCCTGCCGAGCGGGAGTTTTACAATTGAAGAATTATCAGTATTGTTTAATACATTGCCTATAGATATAACTTTCGTTGATAAAAACGACAAAGTTAAGTTCTTCACCCAGGGCCAGCACCGCATTTTCGACCGCAACAGAGCCATCCTTGGCCGTGATGTGCGTATGTGTCATCCGCCGCACAGTATGCATATTGTTGATCAGATACTGAACGATTTCAAGAGCGGGAAGGAAAGCGCAGCTCCATTCTGGATACAGATGGGTGGAAAATTTATTTACATTACCTATCTCCCTCTTCGCGACAAGGACAATAATTATCTCGGAACCATTGAGTTTTCACAGGATCTGACTGAATTAAGGGCACTTGAAGGTGAACAAAGGTTGTTGTCGTACGGAAAATAATTCGGGACAGGAATTGAAAAAATAAAATAAAATTTAAAATTCAAAAAGGGAGCGAACAATGCTTTCCTTAATTTTTATAAAACTAAACTTGCAAAACAATGAGTTCAAACAGCAATTTATACGAACAACCAGCCTGGTACAGCACTTCTGAAATCAGTGATATGCTCGATGCACGCGAAACACTCCAGGCCGGGCAACATCCGCTTGCTGAAGTACTTACACGTACATCTTTACTTCAAACGGGGCAAATTTTTAAGCTTATAACTCCCTTTACACCCATGCCACTTATCGAAAAAGTTCAGGACCAGGGATGTGAGGCTTTTGTGCAAAAAATAAATGATTCAGAAATCCATACCTATTTTTGTAAAAAATAAGCTGAAAGTTCAGTTATTAAAATATCAATCTTCACCTTGAGTAATACATTTGTTTTGGCTCTGTTCGGCTGGTATTCATTTCCCGATGCCATTTGAGCAGGGTCTTTCATTTTGATTAACCATACAGGTACTGAAATAATTATCTTTGCAGAGCAGTGCTTGAAAATTCAGATTTATTTCAAAATACAATATGATTTCCGATACTCCTTCCCCACCCTATTATGCTGTAATTTTCACTTCGGTGAGAACTTCGGGTGATAACGGGTATGCCCGGATGTCGGATAAAATGGTAGAACTTGCCCGGAAACAGGACGGTTTTCTGGGCGTTGAATCAGCCCGTGAAGAGGCAGGAATTACCGTTTCGTACTGGCGCGACCTGGAATCTATCCGGAAATGGAGGGAAAACACCGAGCATAAGCTTGCCCGTGCAAAAGGCCGCGAAATATGGTATAATTCATTCACAACCCGGATAGCAAAGGTTGAACGGGATTACCGGTTTTCAAGATACGACTGAAGAAATAATTGTGCAAATAAAACTGGCTGACTGGAATTTAGCAATCTGGCAGTTGATTCTTCACACCATTTACGTAAAATGAAATTAAAAAATGGGATCTACTGTTAATTTAGCGGGTAAATTCAAATTGTCGGAAGTCAGAAGACGGAAGCCAGAAGCCAGAGGCTTTCCTGAAAAGCTTAAAATCCATTACAGTTCGAACGTTGAACTGCTCTAAATAATCCTGATCTTGTGGTTGTATGTTAGAATTTTTATCATGTTGGTATTTACTTCATTCTTCCGACTACGGACTTCTGACCCCAAAAAGCACCAATTCCATTAAATTTGTGGTAGAATGAAAAAATTAGTTTACGCCCTGGTGTATTACTCAATCGCACCATTTCTTTATTTCTTTTCGATACTTCCCTGGCCGGTGCTGTTTTTGGTATCTGATATTTCGTTCGTTTTACTTTATTACATTTTCGGCTACCGAAGAGATGTAGTTACGATGAACCTTAAGAATTCCTTTCCTGAGAAATCAGAAGATGAACTAAAAAGGATCGGATTCAGGTTTTACAGGTATTTTACGGATATTGTTTTTGAGTCACTGAAATTGATTACCATGAGTCAGGAGCAGAAAATTACCCGTTGTAAATTGGATACCGATACACTTGAACTGCTAAAAGATTTGTACTCAAAAGGCAGAAGCGGAATACTTGTTATGGGTCATTATGGGAATTGGGAGTATTGCCCGAGCGGTCTTCCTCCACAAATTGATTTTCAGTCGTACGTCATTTATCATCCATTAAGCAATCCGTATTTCGACAGGATAATGGCAAGGATACGGACAAGCACTTCATGTAAGTTATATACCATGAAAGAAACGCTGAAAGGCATGATGGCAAATCGGAATGAATTAAACCTGACGGCAATTTTAAGCGACCAGACACCAGGTTCGAAAGGTGCGCACTGGATGCAATTCCTGAACCAGGATACAGCAGTATTTAACGGTACGGAAAAGATAGCACATAAACTCGGTATGGCAGTAATTTATGGCTGTATGGAAAGGGTGAAAAGAGGTAAATACATGTATCATACTACACTTATTTGTGAAGATGCGTCCAAAACCATGCCTGGCGAAATTACCGAAAGACATGTGCGACTGCTCGAAGCCGATATCCGCAAAACACCTGAATACTGGCTGTGGACACACAGGAGATGGAAACATAAGCGAGAAAACAAGGTGGAAACAGAGGTATAACTCCTTTTCAAAAATAGTTTTTGTGTGATTTTGCAAAACGATAAAT
Organism: Bacteroidales bacterium; assembly: GCA_038212135.1. GTDB lineage: Bacteria > Bacteroidota > Bacteroidia > Bacteroidales > UBA4417 > UBA4417. Next base: position 11,861 of record JBBQUX010000031.1, read on the forward strand.
ATCCTCAGTGTGTGCCTGATATTGGACCACATTCATTTTCTGGGGAGAAGGGATCAATTCAATCAATAATAGTATGACTAAAGTCCATTGTATCTTATTTGTTGAAGTTTAGGCATTCGCAAAATCTTTCACTATTTCTTTGCTTTTTGCATGATCAAAAAGCAACCACTTAGCGCAGCTATCTCATGCACACCTTTAAAATCAATAAATTCGTGCATAAAAAATCTAGGCTTAATACAAATTTCACACTGATGTACGACTCGGTAAGGCTCATGATCCCAATAAATTGGGATGGGCTTGGAAGTTTTATCCCATGGCCTAACAGCACGTGAAGCTGTGTTTTGCGGAGTCTATCCCGTAGGGCGGGGCACATGCCCGCGCTGTTTACCTTCGTGTGCATCTGTTGTGAAATTTCTGTATTGCCGGTTCCTACACCTTGAAAATCAACCTAAAAAGCCAATATCGTTGTTCCGCAATGTTGCCATAAAAGAAAGCTATCTTTGCAGGAACCGGCCTTATAAAAATGCGCCTGTGGTTCTTAGCTGGAGGTATGTGTAAATGGCATGTGCGTAGCAATACACAGCAAGGCAAACTTTTAGGATTTGTTGTGCTGCTTCATGCCTTGTAATGCGAGGATATACCTCTGGCTTAGAAACACCTGCATTGTTATAAAGCCTTGATCTTTTCGTCCTTTTGTACCAAGACAAAAGGACGTGAAATAATCAAAAATCCTATTCTTTCAGATTCAGTATAGAAAGCGAATCAACTCTAAAAAACATGTAAATAGAAGCTAATTGCAATAATAAAGACATTGGACATATATATGGTTGCTCTTAAACTTTTGAATATGACCACTGATATTCCCTGATGGTTCTATTTCTGACTCATGTTTCTTACAAGAAAAAAAGCGGATCCCTCTAAAAGGAAACCGCTTTCACATGAAATCTTCACAAAAACTAAGTACTCATCCCCCCGCATACACTAAGCACCTGCCCGGTAACATACCCCGAAAGATCAGAAGCAAAGAAAACACAGGCCTGGGCGACATCTTCGGGTTTGCCCCCGCGACGAAGTGGAATCTGCTGCGCCCATTGTGTACGGACTTCTTCGGATAGTTTTGCCGTCATTTCGGTTTCGATATAACCCGGAGCAATTGCGTTGCAACGTATATTCCTCGATCCCAGCTCCTGAGCAATGGATTTGGTAAAACCGATTAAACCAGCTTTTGAAGCTGAATAATTTGATTGCCCGCCATTGCCATTCACACCAACTACCGAACTCATATTGATAATGGAGCCCGAACGCTGTTTGAGCATATACTTTTGTACGGCTTTGGTAAGATTGAAAACAGATTTCAGGTTCACCTTAATTACCAGGTCCCAATCGGCTTCAACCATTCGCATAAGCAGGTTATCGCGGGTAATACCGGCATTGTTTACCAATATATCAATACGACCAAACTCTCTGGCTATCTCATCTACGGTACGTTCGCTATCGTCGAACGAACTTGCATCCGACGCATACCCCATTGCTTGAACTCCTAAAGCCTGTATTTCGCGTTCGGTAGATTCCATAAGCTCATCGCGACGCATATCGGTAAAAGCAACAGAAGCTCCCTGTTGCGCAAAAGCAATAGCTATGGCTTTGCCAATCCCACGGGAAGCTCCGGTGATCAAGGCAACTTTTCCTTCGAGTAGTTTCATTTTTTTGGTTATTAGTGATTGGTAAATTGTAATTGGCGATTGGTGGTTGGTGATTGGCGATTGGCGATTTTAATTTGATAACTTCATAAAGCAATTGACTTTCGGATAAATTTCGCCCATCGCCTTTCTCCCTTCGCACTTTGCTCCTCTCCTTGTCCCCTTAGTTTCCTTGTCCTGGCTAAGCCCACTTCACCAGGTTAAAATCCATACGGTGAGGCAGGAGCGGGTTTTTAGGGGTTATACGGAAGGCAACGTCGAACACGCCAGCAAGTGTGGTTTCAATTTCGATGCTGAAATGCGCCAGGTTACCTTCTACTCTCTGTAGTTGCAGCTCGCGGATAGCCTGGGGTTCAACCATCTGATCATTTACTTTCTGGCCCGATACCATTTCGATCATGATATCATCGGGTGCAATATCACCCAGGCTAAGTACCAGTTCGGCTTTAAATGTATCGCCCAGATTAAGTGTTTGCAGCGTTGAATTCGGGAATATCACATCAACAACCTGAATACCGTCCCAATTACGTATCATCCTGAACTTCCATGAAGCCAGGTTGCGCATGGCTGCATTATCATCTTCCTTCAGGAGTGATGATCGTTCGGTGAGCTTGTTATAGTATTTCGCATAGTAATCATCGAGTTGACGCTTCATGGTGAAATGAGGTGCAATCCCCGAGATGGTATTTTTTACATATTTAATCCAGGCATGTGGAATATTATCTGAATCACGGTCGTAAAAGGTTGGAATGATTTCATCTTCTAAGATGTGATAAATGGTTTCTGCATCGAGTTCATCCTGGAACTGATGGTTTTCGTATGTACGCTGTTCTTTCAGTGCCCATCCTGCATCTTCGCGGTAGCCTTCGGCCCACCAGCCATCGAGTACACTTAAGTTTACCACGCCATTCATCACCGCCTTTTCACCGCTTGTTCCACTGGCTTCAAGGGGACGTGTAGGCGTATTAAGCCATATATCAACTCCCTGTACAAGTTTACGGGCCATCGACATATTGTAATTCTCAAGGAAAATGATTTTACTTACAAACTGCGGCATTCGCGAAACCTCAACAATGCGTTTGATCAGGTCAGCACCTGCTTTGTCGGCAGGATGGGCTTTCCCGGCAAAAACAAATTGAATGGGTTGCTTAGGATTACTCATGATACGTGCCAGCCGCTCAATATTTGAGAATAGCAGGTGTGCACGCTTATAGGTTGCAAAACGGCGGGCAAAACCAATGGTAAGTGCATTTGGATTAAGAGAATCTATAACCTGTATTACTTGTTTTGGATTTTCCCAACTCGTACCCATCGAATCGGTTAAACGCTTTTTTATATAACTCACCAGCTCACTTCTCAAATCCTGACGAATATTCCAGACTCTTTCATCAGGAACGTTATGTATCATCTTCCAATAATCCGGATTCGACTGATCCTGAAGAAAACCGGTGCCAAATTCCTGTTTATAGAGTTTTTTCCACTTGGCGTTGGCCCAGGTAGGATAGTGCACTCCATTGGTCACATAACCAATATGAATTTCGTTTTCGTAAAAACCATTGTACATGGTTTTAAACATCTGCCTGCTCACCTTGCCATGTATTCTGCTTACACCGTTCATTTCCTGCGAAAGCTTTGATGCAAGCACACTCATGGAGAATTTCTGGTCGTCACGGTTTTCGATATGGCGGCCAAGGTTCATAAAAGTATTCCACGAAATATTTAAGCGCACTGCATAATGAGGAATATATGTGCGTAAGAGATCCTCTGTAAATGCATCATGACCAGCAGGAACCGGTGTATGGGTTGTAAATAAGGTTGAAGCCCTTACAAGTTCTATAGCCTGTAGGAACGATAACTGGTGATGCTGTACATATTCGCGGAGGCGTTCGATCCCGATGAATGCGGCATGCCCTTCGTTACAATGGTATAAATCAGGCTCTTTACCCATAGCCTGGAGCATACGTATGCCTCCGACACCCAGAAGAAGTTCCTGTTTGAAACGGGTTTCCAGATCACCCCCATACAACTGGTGGGTAACAAACCTGTCGGCTTCACTATTTTCTTCAATGTCGGCATCAAGCAGGTAAAGGGGTATCCGGCCAACATCGAGTTGCCAGATTTTGGCGTACAGTATCCGGCCTGGCAACGAAACACTTATCATTATCCATTCCCCGTCGGCATTACGAACCGGTTTTATAGGCAAGTGGTTGAACCTTTGCGGGAAATACTGCGGAACCTGTTCTCCGAAAGGAGAAAGTGTTTGTTGAAAATAGCCATACCTGTATAGAAGGCCTATCCCCATCATATCTACGTTTGAATCAGAAGCCTCTTTAAGGTAATCGCCGGCAAGTACACCCAGTCCTCCGGAGTAGATTTGAACACTTTCGTGAAGGCCAAATTCCATGCTAAAATAAGCAATAGCCGGTTTCTTCCTGTCAGCTCCCTGAGCCATATAACTCTCGAAGTTCTTCATCACATCAGCAAGTCGCGACATAAAATCCTGGTTTTTCTCCAGCATCTGCAGCTGTCCGAAAGTAAGCGACTCGAGAAGGGCAATCGGATTGTGATCGGAATACTCCCATCGTTCGGGATCGATCATGCGAAACAGATCAGTAGCTTCGCTATTCCAGCACCAGTATAAATTTCGGCTCAGTTTCAGCAAACCCTCCAAAGCATCAGGAAAAGTATGTGTAACCAGAACCTTACGCCATTCGGGATGCGAAGTTTTTTTACCATTAACGCTGATAACAGTATCGGCCTGCCGCTTATCACGGAACAGGTCATAACGGTCGGCTACTTTTTCGAGAGCAAGGGAATATGCTTGTTTGTAATAAATCAGCAGGTTGCTCCATAAGGCTGTTTGCGCAAGTAAAACAGCAGATGCCGACAGTTCAGCCCACCTGCTTTCCGACATTTTTTCGAATGTCAGAACAACTGATACCATGGCATTTACAACGGCTTCGTTGTTTTCATCATCACGATCAATAACAGTAATGCCACTTTCCTTGCTGGTACTTCTAACCCATAAACCGAAACCTGCCAGGGATGTAGTAACCGTGGGAACGCCAAAAGCAAGGCTTTCGAGTGGAGTATATCCCCATGGCTCGTAATACGATGGAAAAACTGAGAGGTCGAAACCAGGCAACAAATCGTAATAAGTAAGATTAAATATACCATCGTTACCATTCAGGTAACTGGGTACAAATATTACTTTTACCTTGTCCTGCATCGAATTGAAAAGACTATTTTCCTTAAGCCTTTTCAGAATCGGGTCATAATCAGGTTCGAACAATCCGTGAGTAAGGTATTGTTTTTCTTTTGACGGATCAAGGGTTTCGGCTGTAATTGTTTCGGCTAAACCCGGAACCGGGCCTGAATGATGTGCCGGTATGGTAATGAAGGCAACAACAGGATAAGTGAGTTGCTCATTATTGTTGAGGGAGGCAAGCGCATCGAGGAAAAGATCAATCCCTTTATTACGAAACTCATACCTGCCGCTGTTAACCAGCAGCAATGTATCGGCCGGTAATTGCTGACCTGTAACCGCCTGTGCAACCGAAAGAAGCTTTTCACGGGCTGTTAACCTTTTAGCTATCAGAGTTTCTTCATCCATGAAAAGTGAATCGTCGAAGCCATTAGGAGTAATAATATCAGGATCCCTTCCGATAAATTGACTGCATTCGTTAGCGGTAAGCTTACTAACAGTTGTAAATGCATCACTTTCGACTGCGGCAATCAGTTCAAGAGAGTGCTTCGCCATCACGTGGAAGCGCTGAGCCATTGCATCGCCATTGTATTCATCAAAATGGCTGTATAAAGGAAGGTTATTGCCGGCAATACATCTTCCCACTACAGTAGCGTGTGTGGTAAATATGGTTCCGATCTGGGGAACCCTGTCATTGAGATAAAGAATCCCACCGCCAGTCATCCATTCATGGAATTGCGCAACAATCTTATCCTGAGCTGTAAGGCTGAAGTCATAAAAACTTTCGATCACCTTACCGGCTGCATAACCGAAAAGGGCTGGTTCCAGATAGTCCCAGGAACCGGTGATGCTGTCGAGTTTATACTTTTCCCAGAATTCAGCCAGTATTTTATCCTTTGACGTAAAATACTGTGTAAAGTCGACGAGAATGGCAACCGGACGGCCTTTAATATTCCATCGCCCGACTTTTATACGCAGGCCTTCACTTTCGGCACGCTCACGCCAGGTGCGGAATATCGATTTATCTTCTGTAAATTCAGGATTCTGTGTGGTTTCTTTCCATACATCAGGGCCTATAAGTATGTAATTATTGCCATATTCCTGTTGAATTCCGGGAGCCTTTGTGGCTACAACCGTATATATTCCTCCTACTTTGTTGCAAACTTCCCAACTAACTTCAAATAAGTAATCGGGTCTTAATATTTTTTTATCACTCATATATCAGTTTCAGAATCAAGTAATTTAGTGCGCTTATACCTTTGTTTTAGCACTAAAACCAAACCTCTGACAGGTAAAAAACCAGAATCAGAGGTCTGCAAAAGTAATAATTTTACGATTAAATGAATTTGAAGTTATACACAGTTTAGTTGTAATTGTGAATAACCTTAGTCTGGTTTTACTTTCTTTTCGTTTTCGGAGGAGCTTTCTTCGCCGGTTTAGCGGCTGCAGAAACAATAGATTTCGCAGTCTTTGCAACCATTTTCTTTTTCTTCACTACAGTTTCTGATTTTGCAGCTTTCAATTCCTTTGAAGCAGCCTTTTCATCTGCGTCAGGAATATTTCCGGCATACTCATTTACACGGATCAGAAAGTCCGAAAGCACATTCATATAATTAAGGAAAGCCTCGTAGGGTGATCCGTAAGGATTGAAGTAATTATGAACGGCTGCGTCGCTGAACCATTTGGTGCACATGTAATAAAAATGGTCGCTTGCCTGAAGGTAATTCCAGTCGCGATGAAGTTCCGGATCACTAACGTTGGCCATAGTATCCGAAACTTTGTAAAGCGTTGAGAAAGCTTCATCCTGTAAGTCGTTGCCAAGCCAGGCGGTAAGGTCGCGTTCTTCGTCAGCCCACGAAATTGGATGCGGGCAATCTATACCGGCAACAGGTTGCAAATCTTCAGAAACTTCGCTTGGAGTGCGGAATACCCATTTCCCCGTTTTAATCAGCTGCTCGGGAAATGCCCTGAGAAATCCGAAAATTCCGGATTCAGCTTTTTGATGCTCACCAAAGGTTTCATAATCCATGAACAGGTTAACTAATTCCTGCTTTGGCTCTACATTGTTGAGCCAGGTTACATATTTATCAGCCGTGAGGGGCCATTCGCTCCAGTCGCGTTGTGAAAACCGGAAGGCAATATCGTCGCTCAGCTGGTAATTTCTCAAAAGAAGCTTCAACCGCTGATGTGGTGCGCTGCAATAAAGGAAATTGGGGCTTTTCCAACCCAGCAATTGCTTTGCGCCCTCGGTAAGCATAGTTTTGTATCCCATTTCGAGAACCTGCCCGGCAATACTGTTCGAATATACCAGTTCCGTGTTCCGGAAAGCGGTTGGAGTAACTCCAAATAGTTTTTTAATGGCTGCAGTATGTTCCTGAACCTGCCGTTTGAATTCAGCCGGATTGTTTAATGCAACCAGCGAATGGGAATATGTCTCGGCCAGAAATTCAACATTACCGGTTTTGGCAAGCCGTTTGAAACTTTCAATAACCTCAGGTGCATACTTTTGAAACTGCTCAATAGCTGTGCCGCTTATGCTAAAAGTTACCTTGAATGAGGAACCAAATTCGTTGATAAGACCAAGCAGGACTTCGTTGGCAGGAATATAGCAATCAGTGGCAATTCGCCGTACTATCCGTTTGTTTTGATAATCATCAAAGTAATAATGATCGGCACCGATATCGAAAAACCGATACGTGCGAAGCCGGAAAGGCTGATGCACCTGGAAATAGAGACAAATTGACCTCATATATCTTCGTTTTAAAAACTGGTTAAAAATTTTTAACTATTTATTAAATACAACCGATTCGTAAACATCGGCAACTTTGCGGGCAGCTGATTCCCATTTGAGGTTGTTTACCTCTTCGGAACCTTCGGAAATGAACATATCGTTTATCGATTTGTAATGTAGAAGACCATAAATAGCATCTGCCATAGCATCCACATCCCAGAAATCGACTTTCATCACATGATTAAGCACTTCGGCAACTCCTGATTGCTTGGAAATTACAACAGGGACATTCGAACGCATGGCTTCTAGTGGTGAAATCCCAAAAGGTTCTGATACTGATGGCATCACATACACATCACTCATTGCAAACATGCGGTCGACATTTTCGCCTTTTAGAAAACCTGTGAAATGGAAATGCGACGAAATCTTAAGTTTTGCAACCCGCCTGATCATTTTTTCCATAAGGTCGCCTGTACCAGCCATTACGAAACGCACATTCTTATCGCGTTCGAGTACTTTGCATGCAGCCTCGATAAAATATTCGGGCCCTTTCTGGAAAGTAATCCTGCCCAGAAAGGTTACTATCTTTTCCTTAACGTGCTTTTCAGCATCAAGCAACCCGGTTTGTTCGGAAGGTTCAACGGCATTGTGAACAGTTACAACCTTATCAGGATCAATATGATACCGGTCGATTACAATATTCCTTGTAAGATTACTTACTGTGATAACCCTGTCGGCCTCAGCCATTCCCTTGCGTTCAATCTCATATACATTTTCATTGTAATTTTCACCGGAACGGTCGAACTCGGTAGCATGCATATGAACAACAAGCGGTTTACCTGATATCTTCTTGGCAGCTACTCCAGCCGAATAAGTCAGCCAGTCGTGCGCGTGGATCACATCAAATTCGCTGTTTGCAGCTATAGATGCACCTACCAGTGCATAACGGGCTACCTCTTCCATAAGGTCGTGGCCATATTTACCGGAGAATTGAAATTTTTCGGAGAAAACCCTGCTGGATTCTTCCACTTTTGTATTCAGATTCTCGCTCACCATTTGTTGAAAATATTCAGGACCTACGTAGGGAATCAGGTTTGAGCCAATTTCCATGTAAGTGATCTGGTTCCAGTATTCGCGAAAAACGGGGTCGTTCATCATCACACTAACATCACTGGCATTTATCAGCCTGACTGCTTCCTGGCTTTCGTCGCCATATGCCCTGGGTACGACAAACTGTACTTCAACCCCATGTTTCAGCAGGCCTTTGGTTAAGCCGAAACAGGCTGTACCAAGACCTCCGGTGATATGAGGAGGAAACTCCCATCCAAACATTAATACTTTCATATTTTCTAAGCTATTGTAAATTGTAATTAGTCTTTTTTCGATTTCTTCGTTTTTCCGGGTGTCATGTCAGCAAGCATTTGGCTGACCCTCAGAAGTTCCGACACGCTCCATGCCTGCGAAATGGCTCCGGAAGGGCGGTAAGGGGGATCGCCATCGTACAGTTCCGAAATAGTCCCGATGCCATGCTCTGTAATTACTTCTTCAAATCCTATGTACATTTTTGTTATAAATGAAACACCACCCTGTTCGTAAAGTTTAAGCCATGCTTCAGCAAAATGACCGAAAAGCCATGGAAATACCGATCCCTGGTGATATGCCTGGTCACGTTCAACGGGTCCACCAGTGTATTCCGATTTATATTGAGGATTTTTGGGTGCAATAGTGCGCAATCCGCGTGGTGTAAGTAGTTCGGACTGTACCCTGTCGAGAAGCCCTTTCTTCTGATCATCGTTTAGCGGCGAGTATGGCAATGAGGCAGCAAAAACCTGATTCGGGCGAACCGATTTATCACTGAAATCACCATGAACATAATCGTACAGGTAATTTTTTTCTTTGTACCAGAAAGCATCAACAAATGCAGCCGGAATCATATTGGCCACAGATTTCCATTCGTTCACGAAATCTTTTTCACCTGCTTGTTCAGCAAGTTCGAGTGCAAAACAGACGGCATTATACCAAAGTGCATTTACTTCAACAGCAAGCCCGATACGCGGTGTAACAGGTTTTCCATCTACAATGGCGTCCATCCAGGTAACTGCCGAACCGGTTACTCCTGCATAAAGCAATCCGCTGTCGAGCATATGAATATTGTATGATGCACCTTCACGGAAACCGTTCAGAATCAGTTTCATGTAACTGCCATAATTCTTCCAGACGGTTTTATCGCTACTAAATTTGATGTATTGCTGCAAGGTCCAGAAAAACCAAAGCGGAGCATCCACTGAGTTGTATTCGAGTTTAAGGCCGGTTCCTGAATTAGGGAAAAGCGGGCCTTTCATTTCGGTGAGGCTGTTATCCAAAATAGCTTTAAAAGTCTTGAAATCGCCCTGCAAAAGTGTGAGACCCGGCAAAGCAATAAATGTATCGCGTGCTACACGACCAAACCAGGGAAAACCTGCTATGATTTCGAACTTTTTACCCCGTTTTACAACAAACTGTTGAGATGCATTCTGCAGGCAGTGTTCAAAACTATCGCGCTTAATGCGCTTTTTTATTTCCTGGTTGAACTGACGGGCAAATGTTTTGGGATCCTCAGCGTCAAGGCTTGCCATAAAATACACACTTTCGCCAACTTTTATCGGCAATTCGAAATAACCCGGAGTATATAAATCTTCGAGCGATTCATATCCACGCGCCTTCTCACGCATGTATTCAAAGTCGAAATACCAGTCGGGAGCATGTATATATTCATTTTCCTTCGAAAACTGAAGATGCAGATGCGGGTATCCGAGGTACATCCTCACTTTTATTCCATTCGGTATGGCATCGTACTTCCGTTCTACATCGTTATTGGCTTTGCTTAACGCGTGAATGTTGCGGTATGCCATAAATGGCCTGAAACGGATTTGTGTGGGTGAATGCGCTTCGACCAAAGTATATTTCGTGATGATACTATCGCTGTTGCCTGCAAACAACATTTCCTTTGTAAGCACCACACCTCCAACTCTATAGGTAATTATCGGGTTTGGATCGAAAACAAAATCGGTAACATACTTATGCCCTTTCGGATTATATTTTTCACCTTTGTACTTGTGTATTGCCAGGTTGAATTCCTGGTCGTGCTGAATAATCGTTTCGTCGAGTTGCGAAAGCAGAACATGCATTCCACCATCGAGCTGAGGCTGGGGAGCTACGAGTAATCCATGGTATTTTCGGGTATTGCATCCGATTATGGTTGTAGATGCATAGGAACCGGCCCTGTTGGAACGGAGCAATTCACGGGTGAGTGAATACTCGAGATTTACCAGTTTCGATTTGTCAAATTTAATATAATCCATAGTATGTCAACTATTTAGCACTAATTAATGAGGCTCATAGAAAATCGTGCAAATGTACAACTTTTTTACATATGAACCAACTTATATTTGTGTTAAAACTTCTGAATTTTAAACAACCTTAAAATTATAAAAATAGTTTCAAAAAAAAATATTAAATCTTAAAAAAAATCGTTTTACCAAAAGAAATAACATTCATCTAACTTTGCACCCTCATTAAAGGAACAATAATGACGATAAAACAATCCGCGCAGGTCATACTTTTGCTTACAGTATCGCTGGTGCTGGCCTTTTCAGGTTGCAGAAAGGATGAACTGAATACCGATCCTGCTTTTAAGCTTGAATTCAGCAGCGACACCGTGGTATTTGATACAGTATTTACTACTATCGGCTCAAGTACACAGTCGCTGGTTGTCCGCAATACTACCAACAGTAAGATAAATATATCGAAAATAACCCTGGCCAGGGGAAAAGCATCTCCATTCAGGCTGAATATTGATGGCACGCCAACCGAAGAAATTCAAGATATGGAGATTGCTGCCAACGATAGTGTATACATTTTTATAAAAGTTACCATAGATCCGAATAATGAAAATTCTCCTTTAATTGAAAGTGATTCCATAGTTTTTCAAACCAATGGAAATGTTCAGGATGTTAAGCTGGTTGCATGGGGTCAGGATGCCTATTTTCACTTCGATACAATTTTGACCGGTGATGTAACGCTTCCCTACGACAAACCACATGTTATATATGGCACGCTGACTGCTGATAAAGATTGCAATCTTACCATTCCGGCAGGATCAAGGCTTTATTTTCATTATGGAAGCAGCATGGAAATCCTTTCGGGGGCATCGCTTACCGTTTCGGGAACACTCGAAAAACCGGTAACTTTTACCGGCGACAGGCTTGAAGATTATTACCTTGATAAACCCGGCTACTGGGATGGCATCTGGCTTGAAAACGGGAGTAAAAACAATAGTTTTACCTATGCCGAAATTACCAATGCAAAAGTCGGTATACAGGCCGATAGTTGCGGACATGAAGGTGGCGAACCGCTGAGGCTGCATAACTGCATGATTCATAATATGACAAATTTTGGCATCAGGGCAACCAAAGCGAGAATTGTTGCTACCAACTGCCAGATAACGAATTGCGGTGGTAACGCTCTATCCATTGAAAACGGGGGAAATTATGATTTCCGTAATTGTACCATTGCCCGATACTTTTCAACGCGGAGTTTTCCTGCACTTTCAATTTATAACTATACCTATGATACATCCGGGAATCAGCTACCAGGACATTTAACAGGAGCCTACTTCGGAAACTGTATTATTACAGGCAGTCAGCAGGACGAAATAGATCTGAATGAAAACACAAGTGCTGCTTTTAATTTTCAATTCGACAGATGCCTGGTAAACTGGGACAAAGAGAGATATAAAGACACAGATTACGAAACTAAATTTACGAATTGCATCAGCAACAAGGAAGCTAAGTTTATTGATCCTTACACAAATAATTTTCAACTCGATACTTTGTCTTATGCTATTGATTCTGCATATTTAAGTATAATTAACAGTACAGTTCCTTCTATCATCCTTGATCGCAAAGGAGTTTCACGGCTGGAGCATGGGCTGCCGGATATGGGGGCGTATGAGAGGGTGGAAAAAAGGTAGGAGTTGGGGGTTGGGATTTAGGGGTTAGGGAGGGTATGATTGAAAATTGATACTTGATAATTGAAAATTGAAAGGCGAAAATTGAATGGTGAAATAGAAATTGAATGGTGAAATAAAAATTGAATGGTGAAATAAAAAAACTAATCATAGTAAATAAAATTGTGGCTTTTTAAAGTATAGCATATTGATTATAATAGATTTTTGAACAGGGAAATAAAAACATAAAGAGGTACAAATTACCTCAACGAAGTGATTCCGGAGATGTATTCTATACCTCTTATTTCTGCTTTCAAAAAGCAATAAACGTTATTCCTATACAGAATTCCCTTTAAGCAGTATGTATAAGAAAACGGGTTTAAAATGAGTTTTGCTCACGCGCACCCCTTAGTCCCCGTAGGGGAAAGTCCTCGCGCACAGAAGAATGAGTTTTGCATATCAAATCTGAACTTAAAGAAAATTAGCATTTTCATGTAAAATGATGAGTTTTCTTATTGACACTAAGCAAGAAGGTCTGAATTTTCTATTTCTTCAGCAGGTTCAGCATAGCAGCACCTATCTCAGCCGGAGAATCAACCACTGTAATTCCACATTCGCGCATAATCGCTTTTTTAGCTTCGGCTGTATCGGATTTCCCACCAACAATTGCACCGGCATGGCCCATGGTGCGGCCAGCAGGAGCTGTGGCTCCGGCAATAAAGCCTACCACCGGTTTAGTACCGTAATCGCGTACATAGTAAGCCGCATCAGCTTCCATATTTCCACCGATTTCACCAATCATAACAATACCTTTGGTTTCGGGATCGGCCATAAAGAGTTCCATGGCATCGCGGGTAGTGGTTCCTATAATCGGGTCGCCACCAATTCCAAGCGCGGTGGTTTGTCCCAGCCCGGCTTTGGTAAGCTGATCAACAGCTTCGTATGTTAAGGTGCCTGAACGGGAGACAATTCCAACGATTCCTTTCTTATGTATAAATCCGGGCATAATACCTACCTTGGCTTCGCCGGGTGTAATAACACCGGGACAGTTGGGTCCAACCAGGCGGCAGTCGAGACCATCAACATATTCCTTGGCTGCCATCATATCCCTAACCGGGATACCTTCAGTAATGCAGACTATAACTTTAATACCGGCGTCGGCTGCTTCCATAATGGCATCGGCCGCAAATGCAGGCGGAACAAAAATCAACGAAACATTTGCGTTGGTTGCTTTCACTGCTTCTTTCACTGTATTGAAAACCGGACGTCCGATATGTTCGTTGCCACCTTTTCCGGGAGTAACACCTCCAACAACATTGGTTCCGTAGTCGATCATCTGGCTGGCGTGGAAAGTACCTTCGCTCCCGGTGAAGCCCTGAACTATAATCCGTGAATCTTTATTTACTAGTATGCTCATAATAGAAAAAAATTTATGTGTCCAAAGGTAAAAATTATTTTAGAAAATGGTGGGAATTGGGATTTTATCTGTGAAATTAATAATGGCGGGGGGATATTTTGTTAAAGAGTTCAATGCCTGCGGCGTTCAGGGGTTCAATGCCTGCGGCGTTCAGGGGTTCAATGCCTGCGGCGTTCAGGGGTTTGGGTTTAAAGATTCCGAAACCTGCGGGGTTAAAAAGGGATCAATCCCTTCGATCGCATCAAACTCAACAATCCCAACACAAGGGCTGACTGAGTAAAGGTTTTAAATCAAAAAAAATGTATTGAACACTATTTTGTTAACAACCTTCGGTCACTTAAGGTCGGGAGCAGCAGTGGTTTATTTTCTTTTGTAAAATCAAAATTTTGTACCAGGTGAAATTCAGTACCCAATATATCTTCCGCCTCATACTACCTATAATACTGATCGGTGCGATTCAGGGGTGTTCATTCAAATCCAAACATGAACCTCACCAAATTGCCGACTGTCTGCAAAGGGAAAAGCTTACTCCTGATGAAGAAGCGCGTGTAAGGAAAAAAATTCATGCCAAAGAAAAATCTCTTGCTCTGGATACACTTTTTAAGAAAAAAGCCGGGCATGGATTTAACGGCGGTGTATTAATTGCACAAAAAGGAGTGATCCTTTATCAGAATATATTCGGGTATGCCGACCTGAAGCAAAAAGAATCTTTATGTATGAATTCAGCGTTTCAGCTTGCTTCGGTAAGTAAAACCTTCACTGGCACAGCAGCATTGCTCCTTGCGCAGGATGGAATGCTGAAACTGAGTGATACAATACAGCAGTTTATTCCTTCGTTTCCATACCATGGTATTACTGTTGAGCAACTTCTGAGTCATCGCAGTGGCCTGCCAAATTATCTTTATTGTTTCGAGGACAAAAGGAAATCAAAAGGCTCTGCGCCTACCAACGATACCGTTTTGAAATGGTTCAGCGAGGCTGATCCTTTACCGGCACCGTATAACCAACCGGGGAAAAATTTCAGTTACAACAATACAAATTTTATTATCCTGGCTTCGATTATTGAAAAGGTGAGTGAGCTGAGTTATCCGGATTTTATCCGCACCCGTATTTTTGAACCGCTGGGCATGTCACACTCCTTTATCGACACTATTGCTCCCGATAGCGTTATATGCTTTCGCACAACCGGCCACCAGGGCAATCAAAGCAGGGCACGTGAATTTTTTGACGGAGTTTATGGCGACAAGGGAATATATTCAACCATCGGTGATCTGGAGCACTGGTATTTTGCTTTGCATTCAGGATGTTTACTCAATAAACATTGGTTGAATATTGCATTTACTCCACGAAGTTTCGAACATAAAAGCAGACACAACTACGGTCTGGGTTTCAGGCTGATGACCGATCCTGTTGATATGAAAAAAGTGCATTATGTTTATCACGGGGGCTGGTGGGCCGGCTACAGTACTATGTTCTGGATGGATATGGAGGCGGATATTGTGATCATTGTTTTAGGCAATCGTAAGAATAATAATGTTTATGATATTAAGTCGGTGCTTTCGATTCTCGAAGATAATAAGGATACCGATTTACAGGAAATGAAAGATGAGGGGGGGAATTAGTAGAACCGGAGAAAGGAGAAGGGAGAAAGGAGAAAGGAGAAAGGAGAAGGGAGAAAGGAGAAAGGAGAAGGGAGAGAGGAGAAAGGAGAAGGGAGAAAGGAGAAGGGAGAAGGGAGAAAGGAGAAAGGAGAAGGGAGAAGGGAGACAGGAGAAAGGAGAAGGGAGAAAGGAGAAGGGAGACCAAAATTCAGAGGATTGAACTTATGAAAATCTGAACTGAGAACTATTGAACCCTTGAACACCGCAGGCATTGAACCATTGAACCCTTGAACAATTAAACCCTTGAATCCTATAAACTTTTCAGTGCTTAAACATTCCTGGTTCCAATTCCAATTATAAGCTTCCAGAACAAAACCATCTCTGAATTTTGAATATGGACGACTTTTCACTATCTTTGTTTTTCTGTAAAGACTCAGCCTATGAATCCTTATACTTCATTATCGAAAAATGATACGATATGTGCATTATCAACACCACCGGGTATTGGTGCTATTGCAGTAATCAGGCTTTCGGGGCCCAGGGCAGTTGCTATCAGTAACCTATATTTTCAGTCTCACAAGGTCAACAAATTTGTCGAACAATTCGAAACACATACGGCTCACTTTGGCCAATTTATTGCTGGTGATGAAGTGATTGACGAAGTGGTGATTACTATTTTCAGGAAACCACATTCATATACAGGAGATGATATAGTTGAAATTTCGTGCCACGGATCATCCTATGTTCAGCAGAGGATACTGGAAATACTTATCAAAGGAGGTGCACGTATGGCGCAGCACGGAGAATTCACCCTGAGGGCTTTTCTGAACGGAAGGATCGATCTTTCGCAGGCTGAGGCTGTTGCTGATCTTATATCATCCCAATCGAGAGTAGCGCACGACCTGGCTCTTATTCAGATGCGGGGAGGCTTTTCGCAAAAAATAAAAAATATGCGAACCCAACTTCTCGACCTGGCATCGCTGCTTGAACTCGAACTGGATTTCAGCGAGGAGGATGTTGAATTTGCCGATCGAAGCAAATTGAAAAATCTGATCAATGGAATTATAGACGAAATGACCAACCTAGCATCTTCATTCTCTTTGGGGAATGTGATTAAAAAAGGAATTCCTGTGGCTATTATTGGTAAGCCAAATGTAGGAAAATCTACTTTACTCAATGCTCTCCTTAATGAGGAAAGAGCCATTGTGAGTGAAATTCCCGGAACAACACGCGACACCATTGAGGACACTCTGACTACAAATGGGATCACTTTCCGGTTTATTGATACAGCAGGGCTAAGGGCACATACCAACGATACTATCGAAACAATAGGCATAAGCCGCACATACGACAAAATAAAAGAGGCGGCTGCGATACTTTACCTCTTCGATATCAGCACTATAACCACTGATGAAATCGAAGAATTAAAGGAAGAATTCCGGGACCATATTGAGAACCCTGAAAAACATTTCCTGCTCATCGGCAATAAAACCGACCTGATGCTTGAAGTTCCATCGCATATTACGGCACTTTTCGACCTCGAAACCATTTTCATTTCAGCCAAGCGTAAAGAGAACATCAACCTGATAATCGAACGCCTTATTACTACCGTAAAAACCGCAAATATCGGCGATCAGGCAATTGTAAGCAATGCCCGGCATTACGATTCGATTATCGCTACACTAACAGCCATGCAGGAAGCATCAAAAGGGCTTGACGAAAACATTCCTACCGACCTGATAGCCTCAAATATCCGAACAGCATTACACCACCTGGGAGAAATAACCGGTGAAGTTACTACGGAGGATATATTGGTGAATATTTTCGGGAAGTTCTGTATAGGCAAATAAAGCCAATGTTATATTTTTACAGAAAAAATTACCTGCCGAAAAGGTTTGGATATACGATAACCGCAGCAATATCGAAGGAATTACCAGGAAGGACCGGCCATTAACGGCTAAATATTCAGAAGAATTTGAAAAATGCTATGGCAAAGATGCAAACGGAAACAGCAAACGGATTTTCCAGGGCGAAACAGGACGATTCCGCTGGGTACTGTTGTTACAAATCCGCTTTTGAAGGTGGCACCGATTCTGCCGGAATGTCAGGTCGGTAAACTTCCGGGTTTCCCTTTTCAAACCGGAATTTCAGCGGTTGTAAATTACGGTTCAGGTAATTCCAGCCTGCTGGGATTCACCTATGATGTTGACCTTGCGCCCGACAGCAGTATATGGTTCGAAAGTGAAGGCCTGGCGAGGTACAATCCCAAAAACAACCAGTGGACCTATCTGGAGGGTTCGAATATCCGCATGGCCGTGCAACCCAAAACGGATGGCAGTTACCTCGTATGGTCAGCTGATACCTATTTCGGTATTGTTTTCAAATACAACAGTGCAACCGGTGAATATACAAACTATACACCTTCAGAAATCGGTGAAATTGCCGGGTTGCCTGGAAAAGACTGCGTAGATGATGCCGGGAATTTCTGGGCGTTGCGGATGTCGAACAATGGTAACTGGGAAACGCTTGAATATCAACGCCCCGATGGAACATGGGTATATCCTGCTCCACCTTACCAGAATGTAAGTTTCTATATTGACGCTTTTAAAGCATATGGAAATGGCAAGGCTTTGCTGGTAACTGCAAACGCCGAAACCTGGATGTTCGATGGCACTATGTGGCATAATTATGGAACCTGGCGTCCTTATGAAGCTACTAACTCTGTTGATATTGATTCACAGGGCAATGTTTGGGTATGTGGCGCCGGTGGCGCCGCAAAACGGGATGTTCAAACCGGAGAATGGCAGCGCTACAGAATCACCAACACCTCTCAGATCGATTACTTTGTTCAGGATCTTTCGGTTGATACTGAAGGTAATGTATGGTTTACCGGAAATGCCGGAACCGGTGTGGGTGGCTTTCAAAAATTCGACGGATCAACCTGGACCGGGTTTAATCCTTACACATATGGTATAGGTTATCCATTTCCTTACCAG
>JBBQUX010000032.1:0-30232 GCA_038212135.1 Bacteroidales bacterium
CGTCATTCCGAGCAAAGCGAAGGAACACCGTCATTCCGAGCAAAGCGAAGGAACACCGTCATTCCGAGCAAAGCGAAGGAACACCGTCATTCCGAGCAAAGCGAAGGAACACTATCATTCCGAGCAAAGCGAAGGAACACTATTCACTATTCACCTCTCCCTACCCATCTATCTCAATACTGAAAACTGATCTTCAGGTCATCGAAATAAACCTGCTTTTTCGATTGGTTCCATGCGAATATTCTTACTTCCTGATCCCCGTTCAGTGGTTTGTCAAAATAAAAACTGCTGGTAAACTCAACCCATTTTCCTGTTTCGGTAATGATGTCAGTCAACGGGAAAACTTTCCAGTCGTATTGTACTTTGTTTTCACTGATATTCAATATCATGCCTAGTTGTGGCTTGGCAACAGTAGTATATATCCAACCTGACACAACCACACTTTTAGGCAAACCGGAATTGATATTTTTTAAAAGTTCCTGGTACGCATAGCTGTATTCGATAGTATCGTTGGTAACAGCAGCAAAATCACCTGAATGTGCAGCAGGCTCTTTCATAGCAATTACTGTTTTCGCGTTAATCCACGAAGGGATTACTGCCGATGCATTTTCCATGTCGTTGGTAATCTCAATAAGGCTCTGTTGCGGTTGATCTGAAGTTTCAGTTTTAGGCTTTGAATTTGAACAGCCATACAAAATCACTACAGTGAGAGCAAAAACAATTAATTTTTTCATATTAATCGGTATTTTAAGTTGATAATGTGTTTCCTGATATTTTTGGCAAAATTATAAATTTTTTTCGGTTATTCTAAGCCCCTTAAAAATCATACCTATTCGTAAGTTTGATATAACTATATTTGCAGTCCAAAAGTATTTTTTTGAAAATAACCAGCTATGTCTTCACGCCTCAGATATTTTATTCTATTTGCCATTCTGTTTCTAACCACCTCATCTGCAGTTTTTTCACAGCAAGGAACTATTCGCGGATTTGTTTATGAAAAAGAAAGTGGTGAGCCTGTACTATTTACAAGTGTATATCTTTATAAAACCAATTATGGTGCTGCCACGGATATTAACGGATATTTTACCATTTCGAAAGTGCCCGATGGGAACTATACCATAATAATCACATACCTCGGATTCGATACCCTGAGTGAGGATATTTCTTTGAAAGGCGGAGATGTGATTTCGAAAAAATACTTTCTTACCAAGGCCACTTATGCACTCGAAGGCGTGAATATTACCGCCGAATATACCGAACAACGGACTGAGACCCGCACCTCGGTTGTAAAAGTTACTCCCAAGCAAATCAAACAAATTCCATCCATTGGCGGGCAAGCTGATCTTGCTCAATACCTTCAGGTATTACCAGGCGTGGTATTCACCGGCGACCAGGGCGGGCAGTTGTACATACGCGGAGGTTCGCCTATTCAAAATAAAGTTCAGATGGATGGCATGGTGATTTATAATCCATTCCATTCCATTGGGTTATTCTCCGTTTTCGAAACAGATATCCTGCGGTCGGCCGATATTTATTCGGGTGGTTTCGGAGCCGAAATGGGTGGTAGGATTTCGTCAGTAATGGATCTTACAACTCGCGACGGAAATAAAAAACGTATCGCAGGCAAAGT
Organism: Bacteroidales bacterium; assembly: GCA_038212135.1. Classification (GTDB taxonomy): domain Bacteria; phylum Bacteroidota; class Bacteroidia; order Bacteroidales; family UBA4417; genus UBA4417. The sequence goes on from JBBQUX010000032.1 coordinate 1,631, forward strand.
CGGGGCCAGCACTTTCGGCGCAAAAATTTTACTCGAAGGGCCTATTGTAAAACAAAAAAATGATAACGGCAACAGTTCATCATTCCTGCTTTCGTACAAGAACTCCTATCTCGAACAAAGTTCCAAGATTTTTTACAGTTACATCGATGAAAATGGTCTGCCTTTTAATTATAATGATTTTTATGGCAAAATGTCAGTAAACAGTGCGAACGGAAGTAAAATTAATTTCTTCGGATTTAGTTACAACGATAATGCAACCTATAAAGCAGTGTCAAATTATGCCTGGGAATCAGTTGGAGGAGGTACAAATTTTGTTGTGATACCGGGTGCAAGCCCGGTGTTAATTGAGGGGAACTTTGCTTATTCGAGTTATAATATCGCTCTTGACGAAACCAACAGACCTTCGAGAACCAGCAGCATAAGCGGTTTCAACGGTGGGTTTAACCTGACTTATTTCCTTGGCAAGGATCAGTTCAAGTTCGGGTTCGAAATGCTGGGTTTTGCAACGGATTTTAATTACGTGAACAGTGTGAACAGAACAATTTCGCAGGAGCAGTTTACTTCCGAGATTGCGCCCTATATGACCTATAAATTATCGCGTAACAAATGGCTGGTTGAGCCCGGCATCAGGCTGCAATACTATGCTTCATTGTCGAACACATCGCTCGAACCACGATTGGCGGTTAAATTCCTGGCTACAGAAAAGTTACGGTTCAAATTTGCCGGTGGCTTCTATTCACAGAACCTTATTGCTGCCAGCAGCGACCGCGATGTTGTGAACCTGTTTTACGGCTTTCTTTCAGGATCCGACGAAATTCCTGATGAATTCGACGGGAAAGAACTGACGCATAAGTTGCAGAAATCGCAGCATATTGTAGCAGGAGTTGAAATTGAGCCGGTTCGGCATGTTTTAGTTAACCTGGAAGCCTATTACAAAAACTTCTCCCAATTAACCAATATCAACCGAAACAAGTTATTCGACGACAAACCACCTTACAACGACGAAACATCTCCTGACTACAAACCGGAATACCTGCGTAAAGATTTCATTGTGGAAGTGGGCAGTGCTTCGGGGGTAGATTTTTCATTCAAATACGACCACAACAAAATATACCTGTGGGCCGTATATTCCCTTGCATATGTAAACAGGTACGATGGAATTGATCATTATGTACCACATTACGACAGACGGCATAATGTGAACCTGCTGGCTACTTATAAATTCGGGAAACTTGATGTGTGGGAAATAAACGCCCGCTGGAACTACGGCTCAGGATTCCCGTTTACCCAAACTCAGGGCTATTACGAATCGCTTAACTTTCCTGAAGGTATTTCATCGGACTATACAACCGAGAATGGCGATCTTTCGGTAATTTATGCTGATTACAACAAAGGACGGCTTTCGGCATATCACCGCTTCGATCTGGGTATTACGCGTAAATTGAACCTGAGCGAAACGTCAAATCTTGAAGCCAACTTTACTATTACAAACCTCTATAACCGGGAAAATATTTTTTATGTTGACCGTATTTCGAACGAGCGTGTCTATCAGCTTCCGATCATGCCAAGTATTGGAGTATCCTGGTCATTTTAGAAAACTATCCTATTCCTTGTTTTTCGTATCTATTAATATGGTTACCGGGCCATCATTCACCAGGGCTATTTCCATATGCGCCCCAAACCCGCCGGTAGCCACTTTACTGCCAAGATTAAGTTCAATTGACCTGATAAAATCTTCGTACGCGGGCCTGGCAATCTCGGGTCGGGCAGCTTTTATATACGACGGGCGGTTCCCTTTGCGTGTGCTTGCATGAAGTGTAAACTGGCTCACAACCATCACTTCGCCGCCAATTTCCTTTACATCAAGGTTCATCACACCCTGATTATCATCAAAAATCCGTAATCCTGAAATCTTGTTGCACAACCATTCTGTATCAGCAGAGGTATCAGTTTCCTCAATACCCAGAAAGATCAGCAGGCCGTTACCAATTTTGCTGTAATCCAGCCCATTGATGCTAAGGGAAGAAGATGTAACTCTTTGTATAACAGCTCTCATGTTGGATGGGGTTAGGAGTTAGGGGTTAGGGGTTAGGGAGGGATACCCTCTGCTTAAAAGTGGATGAAGATTTTAAAAACGGATATCTTTAATTAATCGGATATCTCTGTCTGCAACCCGAAATCCGAAATCCGAAATCCGAAACTCCCTCCTCTTACACATATTCCGCCGCATCCAGGTTTTCGTCGTTCAGCAATCCGAGGTAATTATGATATCGTTCAGGATTTATTTTTCCCTGATCTAATGCATGTTTTACGGCGCAACCAGGCTCATGAACATGAGTACAATTGTTGTATTTGCAATCCGGAAGTAATGAACGGAATTCAGGGAAACGCTCGCTAATCTCCTGGCTTTCGAAATGAACAAGCCCAAACTCTTTAATACCAGGCGTATCGATCATATAGCCGCCGAAGGACAGCGGATGCATCTCTGCAAAAGTGGTAGTATGCATTCCTTTATTATGATAGGAGGATATTTCACCGGTTTTAATAGTCAACAAAGGATCCAGGACGTTTATCAGTGCTGATTTCCCAACTCCCGAATGACCTGAAAACAGGTTCACCTTGCTGCGAAGCACCAGCCTGAGTGCATCAAGGCCGGTTCCTTCGAGGGCGGATACCGCGTAAGAAGGGTATCCCAAAGAACTGTATAACTCCATTAGTTCATAACAGCGTCGCAGTGCTTCTTCAGTGTAAATATCGAGCTTGTTAAATATTAATGCAGCCGGGATATGATACGCTTCGGCGGTGACCAGCAACCTGTCGATAAAGCCTGTCGAAGTGCGTGGCAGCATGATGCTGGCAACAATATACAACCTGTCGATGTTCGAGGCAATAATATGGGACGTTTTAGAAAGATTGATCGACCGTCGGATAATGTAATTTTTACGAGGTTCAATGGCAGTAATAACGCCATTGCCTTCAGAACCTTCCATATCAAACTCAACATGGTCACCTACAGCTACCGGATTGGTTGTGCGCAGCCCGTGAATCCGGAACTGCCCTTTAAGCCTGCAATTACAGATCTTTTGGTTATCGGTCATTACAGTGTACCAGCTTCCTGTTGATTTTATTACGATACCCTTCACAGACTGTATTTGTTTGAAATTTTTGTTGGTACAAATCAATCTGATTGAAATTTGGACCCGATTTATAACTATTTCGTGTAAAATTAGTGCTTTTCAGCATAATGAAAATGCAGAATAATAAATATACCTGACCAAACCAGTTCGCACTAAGAAGTTATTTATAATTCCGGATGAAGAGGGCAGGTTTTGATACTCAGATCAAATCGCCTTATAACAACCGGTAAACCTTACCGGGCAGGCAACGCAGTATGCCTTCGAATTCCATATTCAGAAGTATTGTAACAGCTTTCGCAGGAAGAAGTTTGGTTTCAATAAGTAGAGTGTCGATATCAAGATCTCCTTTTTCTTTCAGAGTACTGACAATAAGCTCCTCATTTGGCGTTAGTGTGAGGAAAAGCTGCCGTTGCGCAGGTTTCTTGTGATCTTTTTTTTCGTTCCAGTTTAAAAGGTAGCTGATATCTCTCGCTGACTGTATCAGTGCGGCTTTATTTATTTTAATGAGTTTATTGCAGCCTTCGGAATGCGGATCGCCAATGCGGCCCGGCACGGCAAACACATCGCGGTTATATGAATTGGCAATCTCGGCGGTAATCAATGCTCCTCCGGTTTCACCGGCTTCAATTACTATCACGGCATCACTCATTCCGGCAATTATGCGGTTGCGCATGGGAAAGTTCTCCCGATCAGGCAGTGTGCCACTCATGTATTCGCAAAGCAGACCGCCGTTTTCCAGCATTTTTTCGGCAAGCGAACGGTTGGCATACGGATAAATGCGATCAAGACCATGACCAAGTACGCCAACTGTTTCAAGCTTGCTATCGATGGCAGCTTTGTGCGACCAGGTATCAATTCCATAGGCAAGTCCGCTAACAATCAACACATTATGCTCAACCAATCCTTCAATAATTTTACGGCACATATCCCGGCCATACTCTGTAGCTTTTCGTGTACCAACCAAAGCCACTACCTTAGGAACATTAAGGTCGGTTGTTCCTTTGTAAAAAAGCATTAAAGGGCTGTCGTGGCATTGCTTGAGGCGAACCGGGTATTCTTTATCAAGGTAAAAAAGCGGGGTAATTTTATTTTTTTCAATAAATGCGTACTCCTCCTCTGCCCTGTCGAAAACATTATGATTTGTAATTGCATTTACGGTCTGTTCACCTATACCAGGAATTTTGAGTAAAGCACGCTTTTTTTCCATAAAAACAGCTTTCACACCCCCGCAATATGCAATAAGGCTCTTGCCATTTACACTTCCAACACCAGGAATAAGTGTTATTGCCAGTTTATAAATCAAATCTTCCATAACGAAGGCCAAACTTACAAATTTTTGCTTTTCACTTTTTTCATCACTTAATTAATGTTATTAACAGCCTAAATCATACATTTGCAATATTAATAGTCCCTCATTTTCGGCCATTATAACCCCCTTTCGAGGGAGTTCAAATGATTAAAGGTAACGTTTAATTACTTTGATCTCTGCCTCTGCCTCAACATGAATTTATTTAAGAGTATAAAATGCACCCGCAGCCATTACAAATACTGATAAGCCCACTCGATTGGGGACTGGGACATGCAGCACGGTGTATTCCGGTTATCCGGGAACTTTTAATCGCCGGACACAATGTTACCATTGCCGGGAAAGGCCCTTCGTTAGTAATGTTGCAAAAGGAATTTCCCGCTTTGAAAAGTATTGAAATTAAAAGTTTTTCGCCATCATATGGCCGTTCCGGGAATTTGGCTGTTCATCTTTTTTTTCTTTTACCGAAGTTTATTCTATCCATCTTTTATGAACATTTCATACTCAGGAGGCTGATTGCAAAAAATGGATTTGACATCATAGTTTCAGATAACAGATATGGATTGTGGAATAAAAAAATCAAAAGCATTTTAATAACACACCAGGTGATGATAAAAACACCTGCATGGCTCAGATTTGCGCAATACCCTTTGTACCTGGTTTCCAAAATGCTGATAAACCACTTTGATGAATGTTGGATACCCGATAGTGCTGTGGCACCCGGGCTGAGCGGAGATCTTTCTCATAAGTACCCATTGCCTGCCGATGCAAAATTTATAGGTCCGTTATCAAGATTTGCGCTATCCTTTAATAAGAAAGAATTACTGACCACATTTAACCGGGAAATTACTGTTATCATTTCGGGCCCGGAACCTCAACGGAGCATTTTTGAAGATATAATAACTACCCAGCTTTTGGAACTGAATCTGCCTGCAACCCTTATCAGGGGGAAACCTGAAACGGAACAGGTTATTGAAGCAAAAGGAAATCTAAAGATAATTTCACATGCATCTGCTGAGGAGATGAGATCAATTATTGAATCTTCGGCACTGATCATTTGCCGTTCGGGTTATTCGTCGGCGATGGACCTGGCAGCTATGGCATCCAATGCGTTGTTTGTGCCAACTCCGGGGCAAACCGAACAAATTTACCTGGCTAATCTATACTACAATACAGGTAAAACTTTTTTTAAAACACAGGATAAGTTAAACCTGAAATATGATATTGAAAAAGCCCTTGTATATCCGGGATTCGGAAGCAGCCGTTTCGTATCAGACCTTTCATCCATTATAGCCGGCATAAAAAAGAAATAATTGCTGCTGAAATTTTTCTAAGTATTTTTGCACCAACCTAAACTCTTAAAAATGATACTTGATTTCATACATTGGAATATCAGCCCTACAATTTTCAGCCTTGGCCCGGTGAGTGTCCGTTGGTACGGATTGCTCTTTGCTATGTCATTCGTAGTGGGATATTTTATCATGCTCCGGATTTTTAAAAAAGAAAATATCCCTGAGGCACTTCTTGATCAGTTGAGCATGTATATGCTCATTTCCACGGTTGTGGGAGCACGCCTGGGGCACGTATTATTTTATGAACCGGCCTCTTACCTGGCTCATCCGCTTGATATACTCAAAATTTGGGAAGGCGGACTTGCCAGCCATGGCGCAGCTATCGGAATTATTCTTGCGTTGTATCTTTTTTCGCGGAAAACACGGCAGCCTTTTCTTTGGGTTATTGACCGCATTGTAATAGTAGTAGCACTTTCAGGATTTTTTATCCGCACAGGCAACCTTTTCAACAGCGAAATTTATGGCAATGTAACCAACCTGCCATGGGGATTCGTATTCGAACGTGCTGGCGAAACCTTGCCAAGGCATCCGACGCAGATTTACGAAGGCTTATTTTACCTCGGAATATTCTTCTTCCTGCTTTGGTACTATTTCCATAAAGATGGAAGGCCAAGGCCGGGATTCCTGTTCGGAATTTTCCTTGTCGTACTTTTTACAGCCCGGTTGCTGATTGAATTTGTAAAAGAACCCCAGGTAAATTTCGAGAATTCGATGGCACTCAATATGGGGCAATTGCTTTCTATTCCGTTTATTATAGCGGGGATCATAATATTGGCGAGGAAGCAAAAAATTACAAAATAAGCACTCTGTTTTCCTTACCCTTACTGAGTTGGGCGATCACGAGTTATACATTTTAAAGTTCCGCTTTTAAAGAAATCTCCTTGCTGTTGCAGCAAGTTACCCGTTTGATTAAAACCTCAGCACACACATTACCTCAACTCATCAAAAAACAGAAAAGGGAACCTAAGTTCCCTTTTCTGTTTTATATTGAAAATTCAATCTATTTCATCTCCTCCATTCGCTGGTTCAGGAATTTATCAACCTTCTGCGATACATCTTTCTGATTGTACTGATCAGCAATCTGCTTCATCGTATTGAAAAAGCTGAATGACTCATTCAGATCTTCGTCAAAATTTCCACGGAACTCGGGATTGAGTGACAGGATATAATCCGTATTCTGCTCATAAATCTGCATCAGGCGGCCGGCAAGTTTATTCCCTTTATCAAAAGCACCGGCTTTATAATATGCATCCACGAACTGTATCATGTAGTAATCGAAATGGATTTTATTATCAGGGAATACCTTTTGCACATAATCGCATACCTTAACAGCTGAATCATTTTTACCTTCAACTGTAAGTGCGCGGGCAAGCCGTGCCATATTCTGCTTAGGCGACATAGTGTTGCGGTAACTTTCGCGATCAACATAAACGCCAGGTGCATCCAGGTTACCCCATTTGCACTTATTTAAGAAAATATCGTACGAGATGTCCGAATTCACGCTGCCTAATCCCTTTATATATGAATTTTCATCAGGTTTTACAGGCATGAACCTGAAAATAAAACCTTCCTGGTAACAGTATTTATCCACATCCACAGCATCGCTAACACTCGATGGCTGTACAAAGTAGATCGGCCTTTTAAACTTGTTCTTAGCAAGGAAATCGAGCAGCATCAGGTCGTTCTTGTACAGATAATTCGATTTAATATCCCACTCAACACTGCCTACTACCTTGTCAGCAAGGTTTGCAGGAACAATACCATACTTTACCATCGATGCCGAATCAAGGGTTATTTTTACCTTTTTGGTCGGGTAAATAGCAATGGATCTGGATCCGGACTGGAACCTTGATGCAGGATCATCGCTGGCTATCAGATCAATAAGATCCTGTAGTTCTACTCTTTCCTGCATTTGCCCTGAATAAGCTGACACTTCATTTACACCTTTATTATACTGATCATACGAAAGGGTGAATGGCAATGCCTCCGAATCATAGATTTTCCGCATCAGTTGGTGAACATACCAGTCGCCGGAAGAGAGCATGAAATTAACAACCCTCACATCCGTTCTGATCCCTTCTACTTCCTGCGCGTACCAAAGAGGGAAGGTATCGTTATCGCCGTTTGTTATCAGAATGGCATTGGGGGCGCAGGAATTAAGGTAATTGGCGGCAAAATCGCGGGCGGCAAATTTATTGGCGCGGGTATGGTCGTCCCAGCCTTCTTTTGCCATAATTCCCGGAACCAACACCAGACAAACCAAAGTGATAGGAATTGCAATATATTTCTCATTTACCTTTTTAAGCATTTCCCATAAGGCAAGCACACCAAGGCCTATCCATATGGCAAAAGCATAGAAGGAACCTGCAAATGCGTAATCCCGCTCGCGGGGCTGATATGGCGTTATATTAAGGTATAGGACAATGGCCATACCAGTCATAAAAAACAAGAGAAGCACAACCAGGAATCCGTCAACATGCTTTCGCAAATGATAGAACAAGCCAACAAGACCGAGAATCAGCGGCAGGAAATAAAATTTGTTATTAGCCGGATTTTTCATGCTGTCGGGCAGGTTCGACTGATCGCCCAGTTTGGCGTTATCTATCGCAGGGATACCACTTATCCAGTTTCCATAACGTATGCCGCCGTGACCTTCGACATCATTCTGCCTTCCGACAAAATTCCAGAAAAAATACCGCATATACATATGGCCGACCTGGTAACTCATGAAAAACCTGACATTTTCAACAAATGTCGGTTTATACAAGGTTTCTGATTTCCCTTCGTCATTCACAACATCTATAGGAGTTCCTTTTATCTTTCCCCATGATTTGTAGGCTGAAACATAACTTGGTTTCTGATTGCTCCACATGCGCGGGAAAATTGAGCTGAAGGCCGGATCATAATTTGGAATTGTATTCTTCCTGTCGTCAGTCATTATGTACTTGCCTTTTTTTGTATCCTTAACATAGAAAGGAGTTCCATCAGAGTATGGCTTGGCTTTATCGAGAGGTGCATTATAATACTGCCCGTAACCCACTGGCCAGGTACCATATTGCTCACGATTCAGGTACGACAGCAGACTTACTGCATCACTCGGATCGTTTTCGTTGATCGGAGTATTCGTGTTTGCACGTATCACCAACAGGAAAAAAGAGGAATATCCGACCAAAAGGAATGCAATCGACAGGAAAACAGCATTGGCTGCCGAGCGCACCTGGCTACGGTTAAACCGGCCCGGCTCGCTTTTATACCAATAGTAAACTCCGGCAACAGCCAGTAATCCAAGGAAAGTTGTCCACGAAAATACAGCCAGCAAAAGTAAAAGTGCAGCGCCAACAATATAATTCACAGTGCTGTGTTTCGATTGGTAAGTAAACCTTATGCTCCAAACGAGTGCCCCTACGAGTACCAGGAAATAGAAAAAAGTACCTGAGTTGAAAGGAAGCCCGAAACTATTCACAAATAGTATTTCGTATTTACCTGCCAGGTTAACCGTATAAGGTATTACCATGAAATTGATAAATGCAAGGATAAAAAACGAAATGCCAAGTGTAAACACTGTGCCTTTCCATGTTGTTTTATATTTTCTGAAATAGAAAACCAGTGCAATCGCAGGTATGGCCAACAGGTTAAGCAAATGCACACCAATGGAAAGCCCCATCAGGTAAGCAATAAATATAATCCAACGTTGCGAATGCGGTTGGTCGGCTACCTGGTCCCACTTAAGAATAGCCCAGAAAACAATCGCTGTAAAGAAGGATGACATAGCATACACCTCACCTTCAACAGCCGAAAACCAGAAAGAATCACTGAAAGTATAAGCCAAAGCTCCAACTAAACCGCTTCCGAGAATGGCAATCATGCGTCCTGTTGAAATCTCCTCATCTTTGGTAAATTTAAGACCCAGCATAGTTATACTCCAGAAAAGGAATAAAATAGTAGCTGAACTGCTCAGTGCCGACATAATGTTAACCATCAGTGCCACTTTACTTAAATCACCGAAAGCAAATAAACTGAAGAAACGACCCAGAAGTTGGAAAAAAGGTGCTCCCGGCGGATGCCCCACCTGTAGCTTAAAGGCGGTTGAAATATACTCGCCGCAATCCCACCAGCTGGCGGTAGGTTCAACGGTCGACAGGTAAACCCACGATGAAAGAGCAAAAACTATCAGCCCCAGCAGGTTATTCAGTTTCCTGAATGTTTTCATGAAAAGTATAGTTTAATGAATAATCGTAATTTTTGAAGGGACGAAATTAACCAAATATTACGAAGTACGATTACTTTTTAGTAATTGTTAAGAAAATGTCAATTCGGGGAAGGTTATATTTAGCTAAAAACCGATTAATTGCTGGCTCAAATATGAGTAAAAGTTTTGATTGCGGATGTCGGATTGCGGATTGTGGATTGCGGATTGCGGAGTTGGGAAGAAAATCCGAAATCCGAAATCGTAAATCCGAAACCACCAATCACCTCACCACCGTTACCATCCACCTCTTTTCCCTTACCTCTCCCGAAGTATTTCCATATTTCACCACATACACGTAACCACCGATCTGTGCGGAATTTCCATTTATAGTTCCATCCCAGCCTTTTGAAATAGAATTGCTGAAAAACACCTGTTGTCCCCAGCGTTGTAAATATACATGCTGAACGTGCTTATCTTTTCGGGTAGTGTTACCGGGCGAAATAAATCGTTCAAGCCATCGCCATCGGGCGAAAAGGCATTGGGCATGGTGAGTGGTACAAAAGCATAGAGCATCATTACCGAGTCGGCGGTTTGGCAGCCTTAGGGGGTGGTAATGATAACTTAGTACCAGCCTTCGGCGGTTACCAGTATGCTGTTGGTGGTGTCGCCGGTATTCCAGAGGTATTGGTTGGCGGTTTCGCCTGCCGCAAGTTCTAGCCGTTCGTCGAAATAAAGGGTATTGCTGGCGGTTGGAAATTCAGAAACAGGAGTTGGGAAAATGCTTACCATTTTCGCGGAAGTATCGGCACACTGAACGGTGTCGGTTACAATCAGTTCGTAAAGGCCATCATCGGCTAATGTGGCAATCTTAAAAATACTTTCCTGGTTTACAGGACCCGTTGGCGTTGTCCACCATTTTGATTATTAAAATCGCATAATTCAAATGCCCCATGGCTAAATACTCCTGCACTATAAAAAAACATTGCACTGTTATACAAAGTAACAGGTTCGCCTGAATTGAATGTTACTCCAGCATAATCATTAGAAAAGTACCAGTTATTGGCACGGTTTTGTGCATTATCACAAGTTTAAGATAAAAGAAAATGCCAGAAAAGGGAATAGCCGAAAAATCATTATACCCTTATTGAAGTGGTATTGGCCCAACTTGTATTAGTTTATTGAAGAAATCATCGCATGACCTAGGTCATTAAAAGTTTGCTTATTGTTACAAATTATTGAAGGTGGGCTCAAATAAATTTTAGCAGCTTCAACGGCAATTTTATAAACTGGGGTGTTGTCGGCTTTACAAAATGAAAGCAATTGCACAGTTATACCATTTGTAGGACTATAATTTGTTGAAGGTGTTGTTGGTGTCGCTATAGCAACAACAACGTTACTTTGGATAACATTAACTCTTATGGCATAATATATGTTCTGATCAGGAATTACTCAATTTCCATTTAATTTAACATTCACCTGAAAAGGCTTAGCGAAAAGGATTGCGCTCAATAAGAAGAAAGCTGTAAAAACAAGTAAGTTTTTCATTTTTTTAAGGTATTTAAAAATTAGTGAAAGGATTTGTTGATTGCATTTCAAATAAGTGGATGGTCATCTTACCTCGCTTCAAATAAAAGGAAGTGTGTGTGTGTGTCAAAGGCATTTAACATAATATTGCTAAAGATTATAAAATCCGGAACCTAAACCAGTGATCAAGCCTCTCCACCACAATTGAAAACGACATTTTTTTCCTATTAGTTAATTATCTAAAAGAAAAATACTACTTTTGCAGTCCTTTTAGGAAGAAAATAAGTTTGTCCGATGGTGTAAAGGCAGCACGAATGGTTTTGGTCCATTCGGTCTAGGTTCGAATCCTGGTCGGACAACTTCAATTCAAACAACTGGTTATCAGTGATTTTTATTAAGGAAACAGATATTTGTATTCTTAATTCAAACACAAATCGAGAACCAGACAACAGAATTCAACAGTTTGATTACAGACCATCGTTTTCAGGCTCGTGACGACAAGTGGAGGGGACTTTTGTCCCCTCTTTTATTAAAATGCACTTATAAACTGAAACGCAGCAACATCAATGATCAGCGAACAACTCATAAAAGATCTTACCGCTCAGCATCTTGAGGGAACTGATCGTTTTGCAGTAAGCATCGCAGTGAAGTCGGACAACCGCATACGGATATTTATCGACAGCGATACGCACGTATTGATCGAGCACTGCATTGAACTCAGCAAATTTATCGAATCGCAATTGGATCGCGATAGTGAGGATTTCGAATTAAATGTTTCATCTTCTGGTCTTGATCAGCCTTATAAACTTTCGAGGCAATATATTAAAAACATTGGCCGCGAAGTATCCGTTCTTTTAAAAGACAATAACAAAACAGAAGGTACACTGGTAGCTGCTGATGCAGAAGGATTCAATGTTAAAGAAATAACGAAAGTAAAAAAAGTAATTACCGAAACCACGCATACCTTTCTTTATAACAATATAAAGGAAACCAAAGAAATCATTAAAATCTGAAACTCAAATAATTGATTTGCCATGGGCGAAATGGAACACATCAACCTGGTCGAAACATTTTCTGAATTCAAGGAATTCAAAAACATTGATCGTGAAACCCTGATGCGGATTCTTGAAGACGTATTCAGGCATATGTTGATTAAAAAGAATGGAACCGACGAAAACATCGATATCATTGTAAATGTCGATAAAGGCGACCTCGAAATCTGGCGCAAGCGTACCATCGTCGAAGATGACCAGCTGGAAGATGAAAATCTCCAGATATCGTATTCCGAAGCCATCAAGATTGAACCTGACTTTGAAGTTGGCGAAGAAGTGGTTGAACCCATAAAGCTTGCCGATATCGGACGTCGTGAGATTCTTACCGTAAGGCAAAACCTGATCTCGAAAGTTCAGGAATATGAAAAAGACAATATTTTCCGTAAATACAAAGACCGCATCGGCGATATTGTTACCGGCGAAGTTTACCAGGTTTGGAAAAATGAAATCCTGATCCTCGACGATGAGGACCTGGAACTCACCATGCCGCGCACCGAGCAGATACCTGGCGATTTTTACCGTAAGGGGGATACCATTCGTGCCGTTGTTGCGCGTGTTGATATGAAGAAAAACTCGCCGGTAATTATCCTGTCGCGTACTTCACCCCTCTTCCTTGAGCGCCTGCTCGAAGCGGAGGTTCCTGAAATTTTCGACGGTCTGATAACTATCAAAAACATTGTACGCGTCCCGGGCGAAAGAGCTAAAATTGCAGTTGAATCCTACGACGACCGCATCGATCCGGTTGGAGCCTGTGTAGGAATGAAAGGCTCGCGTATTCATGGTATTGTGCGTGAGTTGCGGAACGAGAATATCGATGTGATAAACTTCACCACAAACTCCAACCTATATATTCAACGTTCACTCAGCCCGGCAAAAATAACTTCCATTACTTTGGATGAGGAAACCAAACGGGCCGAAGTATATATGAAACCCGACCAGGTTTCGCTGGCAATAGGCAAAGGCGGACATAACATTAAGCTTGCAGGCAAACTTACTGGTTACGAAATTGATGTTTACCGCGACACAGATTCCGATTACGAAGATGTCGACTTACAGGAATTCAACGATGAAATTGATCAGTGGATTATTGATGAGTTGAAAAGCATTGGCTGTGATACAGCCAAGAGTGTGCTTGAACTTAGTGCCGATGAACTGGTACGCCGATCGCAACTGGAAGAAGAAACCATTCGCGAAGTACACCGGATACTGAAAGCTGAGTTTGAATAACCACAACAGCAGATGGTCAAAGGCCGGGAAAAGAGTTTCCGAATTTCATCCAGGCATTTCACAACTATGCGTGAAATCTTCAATCTGCACCAATTAACTAAAGTTTGAAAATTAAATCGTACTTTTACTCACTTATTCCGAGCTTCAGGCGAAATTTCGAAAAAAGCATGTCAGACGGACCCATATCAATCAGGCTTGGTAAAGCCGCAACCGAATTTAATGTCGGTGTATCCACTATCGTTGACTATCTTCACAAGAAGGGGTTTAAAATCGATAGTAATCCGAACACTAAGTTAAGTCCGGAGATGCATACTCTTTTGGTAAAAGAATATCAGCCCGATAAGGCTGCTAAAGATATTGCCAAACATATTGAGTTGGAATACCAGGCTCAGAAAGCTGCAAAAGCTGAGGAAAAGAAACCTTTGGATCCACCTGCTGTTGCGACCGTTGTTACTGAAACAACTACCCCTAAAATCACTGAGAAACCCGTTGCAGAGACTCCTATAACACCCAAACCAGTTCCTGTTCAACGACCGCTTGTTGAAAAAACTCCTGTAAAGGAGGCTTCCATACCTGTTAAGCCCGAAACTTTTCCTGTTCAACAAGTTGCACCACCTGCAACTGAAGAAGCTGAAACAAAAACTCCTGTTGCTCCGGAAATAATTTCAAAACCTGCATCAGCCGAAGAAACAGCAGTTGCAGCGAAACCTGATGCAGAGGTAACGCCTAAGGTTCCTGTCACATCATCATCTGATAAACTTACTACGGATAAAGAAGTAGAAGCAAAGCCAAAAGTTGAAATTGAAGAAACAGGCATTACGGGTCCAAAAGTTCTGGGTAAAATCGATTTAAAACAATTCGACAAGAAACCTAAGAAAAAAGAAAAGTCCGAAAAACCCGAAAAAGCTGTAGTAAAAGGTCATAAAAAAGAAACCGGGCTGCAGCCTGAAGTTGTGATCGAACCATCAAAGGTAGTTGAACCTGAAGCTACAGTTGTTGAAGCACCTGAGGTACGGACAATAACGCCACCTACAGCATCTGCTACCATAGAAGAAACTTCAGTTCGTGTAATCGATCAGCCCTCCGCTGACGGCTTGTATAATAAAAGTGACCTTAATTATCTTAAAACCAAGTTCACCAAACTCGAAGGGCCCAAAATTCTTAGTAAAATTGAATTACCGTCGCCATCGCGCCCCGAACCTCGCAAACCTGTTGCTTCATCGAGCGATGAAGACAGCAAGTCGAAAAAACGTAAACGCAAACGTCTGAATAAGGGCAAAACCGGCACAGCTGATACCGCGGCAGGAACAACTCCTGCCACTGCTCATAAACCAGGTACACCGGTCAAACCGCACGACAGACCCAGGACGAAGCCTGTTGTTAAAGGCCATTCCCGTCATGCAGAGCCAAAACCTGAATTGACAGAAGAAGATATTGCAAAGCAAATAAAAGAAACACTTCAGCGCCTCAGTGGAACCGGTAAATCGAAAGCTTCGAAATACCGTCGTGAAAAGAGGAATGTTGCCAGCCAGCATATGCAGGAAGAAGTCGCCAGGCTCGAAGAAGACAAGAAAGTACTGAAAGTAACTGAATTTGTTACTGCCAACGACCTTTCGGTGATGATGGATTTACCTGTTACTAAAATTATTGCAACATGCATGGCTTTAGGGATGTTTGTTTCAATTAACCAACGCCTCGATGCCGAAACAATTTCAGTACTCGCCGACGAATTTGGTTATAAGGTTGAATTTGTAAGCGTTGAAGTACAGGAAGCCATAGATCATTCTGATGAAATTGAAGACCCTTCTCTTCTTAAACCGCGTAACCCTATTGTCACCGTAATGGGTCACGTCGATCACGGTAAAACTTCACTCCTCGACCATATCCGCAGTGCCAACGTAATTGCAGGTGAAGCCGGGGGCATTACACAGCATATAGGTGCCTACGAAGTACAACTTGATGACGGGCGCAAGATTACGTTCCTCGATACTCCCGGTCACGAAGCATTTACAGCTATGCGTGCCCGCGGTGCTCAGGTTACCGACATCGTTATTATTGTGGTTGCGGCAGACGATACTGTTATGCCTCAAACCAAGGAAGCCATTAACCATGCACAGGCTGCCGGTGTTCCAATGGTATTTGCAATAAATAAAATTGATAAAAACGGGGCAAATCCCGAAAAAATAAAAGAAGAACTGTCGAAACTTAATATACTTGTCGAAGATTGGGGTGGGAAATACCAGAGCCAGGAAATATCGGCAAAAAAGGGTATTAATGTTAGCGAACTCCTGGATAAAGTATTGCTGGAAGCTGAATTGCTCGACCTGCATGCCAACCCGGATGCAAGAGCTTCCGGAACCGTTATCGAATCATCCCTGGATAAAGGGCGCGGATATGTTGCCAAACTGCTGGTTCAGAATGGAACACTCCGTTTAGGTGACTTTATACTTGCCGGTTCGGTATATGGTAAAGTAAAAGCAATGTATAATGAACGGAATCTGCCCGTTAAGGAAGCGGGGCCTTCAGCTCCTGTTCTGTTACTCGGACTCACTGGTGCACCTCAGGCCGGCGATAAGTTCAAAGTAATGATTGATGAAAAAGAAGCCAAACAGATTGCTACCAAACGCCAGCAACTACAGCGCGAACAAGGCATACGAACGCAGAAACATATTACCCTCGACGAAATAGGTCGTCGTATTGCAATCGGTGACTTCAAAGAACTCAATATTATTGTGAAAGCCGACGTGGATGGTTCAGTAGAAGCATTGTCCGATTCACTGCTCAAACTTTCGACCCCACAGGTACAGGTAAATGTAATTCACAAGAGCGTAGGTGCCATTACCGAAAGCGATGTATTGCTTGCTTCTGCTTCCAATGCTATTATTGCCGGTTTCCAGGTTCGTCCGAGTATGAGTGCCCGCAAACTAGCCGAACGCGAAGAAATCGATATTCGTTTCTATTCAATCATATATACTGCAATCAACGAAATCAAGCTGGCAATCGAAGGTATGCTTGCGCCGGAAATTGAAGAAAAGATAGTTTGTAACGTTGAAATCCGCGAAGTATTCAGGAACTCAAAGGTTGGAGCTATTGCAGGCTGTATGGTTCTCGACGGTAAAATTACACGTAACACGCGCATCCGGGTTATCCGCGATGGCATCGTTGTTCACACAGGATCACTTGGTTCGCTGAAACGATTTAAAGATGATGTGAAGGAAGTACTAACCGGATATGAATGCGGTTTGAATATCGATAACTTTAATGATATCAAAATCGGCGATATTGTTGAAGGATACGAAGAAGTAGAAGTAAAACGGAAACTATAGTTTTATTCACAGGGTGACTTTGAGTCATCCCGTGGATATAGAACAGTATGAGGTAAATTCGTGTCACGACTAAAAAAAACACCGGTAAAAATTACCGGTGTCCTTAATTATTCTGAAGTTTATTGATTTATCGTTGAATCGTTTCTTCTCTTCCTGGTCCACTCGAAAGGATTTTCACAGGAAGCCCTACCGTTTTTTCAATAAAACCGGTATATTCTTTAAGTTTTGCAGGCAATTGATTGAAGTCGTTTATACCACGAAGATTTTGCTTCCAGCCGGAAAATGATTCGTACAAAGGCTGAACTGGATTACTCAGCGTTTCATAGGTAAGATCCTGAACCGTTAGTCCGTTCACTTCGTAGCCTGTGCAAATATTAATGGTTTCGAATTCGTTCATCACATCCGACTTCATCATCACAAGATCGGTAACGCCATTAAGCATGATAGCATAACGCAGGGCAGGAAGATCGAGCCATCCGCAACGACGCGGCCGGCCGGTGGTGGAACCGAACTCTTTGCCCTGATCGCGAAGGTTTTCACCCGTAGCATCAAATAATTCAGTAGGGAATGGTCCACTGCCAACACGTGTGCAATATGCTTTAAAAACTCCAAAAACTTTTCCAATTGCCGATGGTGGAACTCCAAGTCCTGAACAAACACCGGCTGTGATCGTATTGCTGGAAGTAACGTATGGATATGATCCGAAATCGATATCCAGGAGGCTTCCCTGAGCACCTTCGGCAAGAACCGATTTCCCTTCGGCCAGAGATTTATTTATAAACAATTCGCTGTCGATTAACGGAAAACTGCGGAGTTCTTCTACTGCAGCAAACCAGTTTTTTTCATATTCGTTGAACGAAACTTTATCAATAAGCTGAACCTGGTGGTCAAAATCATAGGATGCCAGTATTTTAAGGTGGCGCTGCTTCAGATTGTTATATTTCCCGCCAAAATCAGATGCCAGTATATCGCCGAACCTTAATCCGTACCGGGCAGTTTTATCAGTATAACATGGCCCGATACCTTTAAGTGTGGATCCGATTTTACCGGCACCCATCGCTTGCTCGTAAGCTGCATCCAGCATTCGGTGCGTTGGCAAAATAAGATGCGCACGTTTTGAAATGAGAAGGTTAAGCCGGGGATTAACACCTTTAGCCACGAGTTTAGCTAATTCCTGTGATAAAATATACGGATCGGCAATAACACCGTTACCTATAATATTGATCTTTTCGGGATGGAAAATCCCTGAAGGGATAGTGTGCAGAACATGCTTGTCGCCTTCAATCTGCAGAGTATGACCTGCATTTGGACCTCCCTGAAATCGCGCAATTATATCATATTGAGGAGTGAGAACATCCACAATTTTTCCTTTTCCTTCGTCGCCCCATTGCAGGCCTAACAGTACGTCTACTTTCATTTAAACACAAATTAAGCAACCGTTACGGGTTGCTGTTTACTTTGTGCAAAGATAAAATTATTTATTGACAGTGCTCAATAAAAAGAGGAATCATAAGCGTAGAACCTGCTTAATTTACTATCTCTGATTTAATACGCTTACCGTATAAAGTGAGTGAATGATGCGTAACTTTTATTCCCAGGGCTTTCTCCGCCGAAACAATTATTTCCTGCAAACGTGGATCGCAGAATTCTAATACGTCTCCATTATCAATATCGATAAAGTGATCGTGCTGCTTGAATTTGAAAGACTTTTCGAATTGGGCACAATTATGACCGAACTGATGTTTCGTTACCAGATTGCAATTCAATAACAACTCTATAGTGTTATAAAGTGTGGCACGGCTTACCCTGTATTTATTATTTTTCATCTGAATATAGAGCGTCTCTATATCAAAATGACCATCGGTTGAATAAATCTCCTTGAGAATGGTAAACCTTTCAGGAGTTTTTCGATGACCCTGTTTCTCAAGATATTCAGTAAACAATTTCTTTACTGTTTCGTAATTAAGTTTCTTTGAATCAGATATCATGCTACAGAATTTGTGGTAAAATTATAAAAATTTAGTATCACTATTTAGAATAAATAAAAATAGATACGATTTTTTCTTAAAACAGGAAAAATAATGGAGAAATCTGTATTTGGTGTCACTAAGTAAACTCATCATTTTACGTAAAAATGCTCATTTTCTTTACCTTCAGGTTTGGCAGGCAAAACTCAATCTTCTGTGCGCGATGACTTTCCCTTTCCGGCTGCTGAGCGGAGCCGAAGCAAAGGGGTGAGCGTGGGCAAAACTCATTTTAGACTCGTTTTCTTATACGCACTATTTACAAGCCACAAAACCGTTGTACAGAATTGAAAAAGCAGGAAAATATTACGTTTTTATAAACCTCAGCATACGCGAGGCTGCCGATACTCCTTCAATCTGTTTAATCCGTTCTACAGTCTTGTTTATATCTACTGTATCGTGAACAAAGAAGCTGATGTATGCCTCATATAATTCGCCGGAGGTATCGATATGAAATGACCTGATGTTGAAATTCATATCCTTGCTGATTACCCTTATGATGTCCGAAATCATACTTTTACGGTCGAAACCACTGATTTTCAAACCTCCAAGGAATAAATTCATTTGCCTGTTGCTCCAGCTTGCGTGAATAATACGGTTAGCCGAACGTGCCATAAGCTCAATGGCTTCATTGCAATTGGTGCGGTGTACAACCCAATGTTCAGCATCGGGCGTATAAGCGATAATTTCATCTCCGGGTAAAGGATGGCAGCAGGTAGCAATAGCAAATTTCAAATCGTCAATATCGTATGCAATTGCCGGTTTACCTTTAACCCGTGGAGATATTTTTGCTGCAATATCAGATTTTTGTTGTTGGGAAGGGCGGTCATCATATTCGATCTTACTGAACTCCAACACCTTTTCATTTGGAATCTCATTCAGATACACTCTATAAAACAGATCAGCCGGACTTGTAAAACCCAAGAAATCGCTGAAACGGCTGATATTGCTTTTACTGAATTTAATATCATACTTCCTGAATATTTCTTCAAGTTTTATGCGACCGTCAGTTGCCTGAACTTTTCGTTGTTCCTTTAAAGTCTCTTTAATACTGAACCTGGCACGAGGGGTAATTACATAATCGAGCCATTCTTCTTTGGGAAAGCTCTTTTTCGAAGCAATAACTTCCACCTGGTCGCCACTCCTCAGTTTTTGGTTTAAAGGAACAAGGTTTCGGTTTACTTTTACCCCGATACAGTGATTGCCAAGCTCGGTGTGCACCAGGTATGCGAAATCGAGCACTGTGCTTCCTGAAGGAAGAGATTTAAGATGTCCTTTTGGTGTCCACACGAAAACTTCATCACTAAACAGGGTGAGTTTTATATCATCAAGGAAATTGAGGGTATTTGCATCAGGTGATTTCAGTATTTTTCGTATTTCCTCGAGCCATTCATCGAGGCCCGATTCCTGCGCTTTATCCCGGTCAATCTGCTGTTTGTATTTCCAATGTGCGGCGTATCCCCGTTCGGCAATCTCATGCATACGCCGGGTGCGGATCTGAACTTCGACCCATTGCCCTGTCGGGCTCATAACAGTAGTATGCAACGATTCGTAACCATTGGCTTTCGGTGTCGAAATCCAGTCGCGCAAACGATTTTGCTTTGGATTATAGTTATCTGTGATCAGCGAATATACCCGCCAGCAATCGATTTTTTCCTTTTCCGGAGGAGAATCAATGATTATCCGTACAGCAAACAGGTCGTATACTTCCTCAAAAGGGATTTCCTTAACCTGCATCTTTTTATAAATAGAAAAAACTGATTTTGCCCTGGTATCAATTTCGAAACTGATTCCCTGAGAGGCTAATGCTTTTTTTATAGGGAAAATAAATTTCTGAACAAAACGGGTGCGTTCAACTTCCGTTTCAAGCAGTTTTATTGAGATGGTACGGTATATTTCCGGTTCATTATATTTGAGGGCAAGGTCTTCGAGTTCGCTCTTGATTACATACAAACCAAGCCGGTGTGCTAAGGGGGAATACAGGTAAAGTGTTTCGGCGGCAATATTCTGTTGTTTCGAAGGCGGCATCGAATCGAGTGTGCGCATGTTATGCAACCTGTCTGCCAGTTTAATCAGGATTACTCTTACATCATCACTAAGGGTGAGGAGCATCTTTTTAATACTCTCGACCTGAGCCGTTGATTCGAGCCGTTCGTAACCATCCTTAATCTTGGTAAGACCATCGACAATGTACGCAACTTTATCGCCAAAGGTCTGCCTTATCATGTCAATAGTATAATCAGGATTATCTTCAACCACATCATGCAGTAATGCGCTTATAATAGCAGTTTCGCCAAGGCCGATTTCGCCTGCTACTATACGGGCAACCTCAAGAGGATGGTAAATATACGGCTCTCCAGTACGCCTGCGCATGGTATTATGCGCCTGCGATGCCATTATGAATGCTTTGCGTACCATGTTATTCTCCTGAATTCCCTTGTTAGCGTTCCAGGCCCTCATCAATGCACGGTATCGTTTTACTATTTCTTTTTTTTCTTTCTGCAGATCATTGGCATACATAAACAGTCCTTCTTCTATTAACATGTAAAATTAAAAAAAAAGTGCCAGCTTTGAATATTTAGAAAACTGCATTTCCGATTTAGATTGAAATGCATTGGCTCCTTCATTAATTTGCGATTGCAGAGTTTTAAAACCATCGTAGGGCTTGTAAACAATACATCGCGTTTTATATAAGAGAAACTTACAGATTAACTTCCTCAAAACTTATGTAGAGCTGAGCTTTGTTTTTTTTCACAGCTTTTTTTATGTTAATGCCCTCCGGGCAATGTTCCTGTTACAGATTTTCTTCTATTGATATTGAAGTCCTACGGACTATAGCAGATAGCCAGGTACACCAACCTTCAAACGCCAATCTATGGTCATTAGGTTGAACAGCCACCGTTATTCCTACCTCACTTACAATTGGGGAAGTTATTTTGAAAGTTTCACTAATTCACACGATTGAACAAATACATAAAAATAGTTTTTATAGCATAGATAATTTGTACTTTTGAAACCTGAATACCAAACCAGGCAAAAAACCAAGTGCCGCAACTACTGATTATTGATTATCATGAAGAAATATCTTATCCTGATTATATTAATGACCTGGTTTTTAAGCCCTCTTAAGGCAACTCACCAGCGTGCAGGGGAGATCTCATTCAAATATATTTCGGGGCTTACTTATGAAGTTACAATCGTCACATATTCATATGCACCCAGCCCGGCTGACAGGTACGAACTTGAGATTAACTGGGGCGATAATACCAGTACTGTTTTGCTAAGAACAAACGGGCCTGTGGGGAGTTTTGGTCATATGGGCGAAATTGTTGGCACTGACCTGAAAAAGAACCTTTATACAGGTGTTCATACATTTCCGGGTGCAGCTGCTTACAAGATTACGCTCGAGGACCCTAACCGCAATTATGGAATTCAAAACATACCCAATTCGGTAGAAGTGCCTTTGTTTATCGAAACCCAACTGATCATAAACCCGTTTATCGGAGCCAATTCTTCACCGCAACTACTGCTCCCTCCTATCGATCAGGGATGTGTCGATCAGCCGTTTCTTCACAATCCCGGTGCTTACGATCCTGATGGAGATAGTCTTTCCTACAGATTAACTACCTGTCGCGGAGCAGGAGGTGATAATATTCCGGGATTCCAGTTTCCGAACCAGGTAGGGTCCAATGTGGGAAGTGTATTTACGATGAACCCATTGACCGGGGAAATTCTGTGGCAAAATCCCAAAATGCAGGGCGAGTATAATATAGCTTTTTTGATAGAAGAATGGCGTAACGGACTGAAAATAGGTCATATGACCCGGGATATGCAGATCACCATAGTAGCTTGCGACAACGAAGCTCCGGTTATTGAAACATTATATGATACCTGTGTCGAAGCCGGTGATACACTCACATTTGAGGTTGTTGCCACCGATGCTGATTCTAATTTCATCACGCTTACAGCAGCCGGAGCACCTTTTGAAATAGCCAACCCGGCTGAATTCGAAATTACCAATGTTACAGTCCGTGGACTGGCTAAAGGCATATTCTATTGGGAAACCGCTTGCATTCACGTAAGGAAAAACCCATACCAGGTTTATTTTAAAGCTGTTGACGACGACAAACCGGTTAATCTCTTCGACTTGAAAAGCATGAACATCAGAGTAGTTGGTCCGGCTCCGGAAAACCTTACCGCGACTGCTCTGGGTAATACAATTCAATTAAAGTGGAGCAAAAACCGTTGCTCCAATGTAAGCGGGTATGCCATATACCGTAGAAACGGATTCTACGGATACATACCTGATTACTGCGAAACAGGAGTTCCGTCTTATACCAATTACAAACTTATCTCTACCCTGAATACCACTGATACTATTTTTATTGATAGTGAACTTTCGAGAGGAATTGATTATTGTTATATGGTTGTGGCAATCTATCCTGATGGTGCCGAAAGCTATGCATCGAACGAAGCATGTGCACAGCTAAAAAAAGATGTTCCGGTAATTACAAATGTAAGCATCGAAATAACCGGGATTACTGACGGCAGAGTTTATATTGCATGGTCAGAACCTACTGAAATAGACACGATTCAGGCACCCGGCCCTTATAAATACCTTATTTTCAGGTCTGACGACCTGATTGGCTCAGCTTTTAACCTGATAGATTCGCTGTCATCGCTTACTGACACAACCTATATTGATGAACTGCTTAACACTGAAGATGATGGTGTTTCCTACAGGGTCGATCTGTATAATGACACTCCCGGTCTTCGTTTTCTGATCGGGCCATCACAAAAAGCATCCTCCCCTTATATAACACTTGCCCCGGGAGATAAAAAACTGCATATCAATATCAATACAGTTGTACCCTGGACTAACGAGCTGTTTGTAATTTACAGGCAAAATCCTTTCACAACGCAATTCGATTCTATCGGCACATCAAGTGTACCCAACTTTATTGACAAAGGTCTTGTGAATGGAAATACATATTGCTACAAAGTGAAAGCAATTGGAACATATGGCACTTCAGGAATAACCGATCCACTAATCAATTTCTCGCAGGAAAGTTGTGGAATTCCAAATGACAATGAACCACCTTGTCCACCGGTGCTTAGTGTTGAGGCTGATTGCGAAAGTTTTCAGAATATTCTCACATGGGAAAACACCGATCCTGACTGCTCCTATGATGTTGTAAAATACCTGGTCTATTATCAACCTCCGCAGTCTGAAAACCTGGTGATACTCGACTCAACACAATCGCTTACTTATATACATTCGAACCTTGTAACTATTGCCGGATGTTATTCAATAGTTGCGGTCGATTCTGTTGGAAACCAGAGTGCAATGAGTGATACAGTATGTATTGACAGTGACGTGTGCGGGACATACCACCTGCCTAACATCTTCACTCCTAATGGAGACGAAAGGAATGACTATTTCGTTCCGTTCCCTTATACCTCAGTTGAAAAAATTGATTTACAAATAGTTAATCGCTGGGGCAACCTGATATTTACTACCCAGGATCCTGCCATTAAGTGGGATGGAAAAATGCAGGGTACCAACCAGGATGTCAGTGATGGGGTATATTATTATATCTGTGATGTATATGAGCTCACTTTAGGCGGAACTGTGAAGCGAACACTCCGGGGCAGTATAACCGTGATCAGGTAAAGTACCAAGTCTCCAAGTTACAGGTTACAGGTTGCAAATTCCAAATTCCTGGTTCCAAGTTCCTGAATTCCTGGATTTGAATTCCATGTTCCAAATTCCAAAATTCCAGGTTTTTGTAACACGTTTTAATCCGAAGCTTTGCTAGTATAACTTTTTGCGACTTAGAATTTGAGACGTGAAATTTGGAACTTAAATTGTTCGTTTATATTCCATTTGGTGCAAAACAGAAAGAGCCGCCCGAAAGCAGCTCTTTTTTATTATCAGGTAAGTACTGTTATTTAACAGTTGCCATATGAGCAATCATATCAAGCACTTTGCATGAGTAACCCCATTCGTTATCGTACCACGAAACGAGTTTTACAAAGTTAGAATTGAGCATTATACCAGCTTCGGCATCAAAAATAGAAGTACGTGAATCGCCAACGAAATCGCTCGAAACAACAGCTTCTTCGGTATAACCCAGAACACCTTTCATCGGGCCGTCAGCAGCAGCTTTAACAGCGGCTTTGATTTCGTCGTAGGTGGTTGCTTTTTCGAGGCGGCAGGTAAGGTCAACAACTGATACATCAAGCGTAGGAACGCGGAACGACATGCCGGTAAGTTTGCCTTTCATGGCAGGAATAACCTTTGCAGCAGCTTTGGCTGCACCGGTTGATGAAGGAATGATATTGCCGGCAGCAGCACGTCCGCCACGCCAGTCTTTAGCTGAAGGTCCGTCAACAGTTTTCTGTGTAGCTGTGGTTGCATGAACAGTGGTCATGAGACCTTCAACAATTCCGAAATTATCATTAATAACTTTTACCAGTGGAGCCAGGCAGTTGGTAGTACATGAAGCATTGCTTACAAATTGCTGACCTGCATATTCATTATGGTTAACACCGTAAACGAACATTGGAGTATCGTCTTTCGAAGGAGCCGACATGATAACACGTTTTGCACCACCGTCAATATGCGCTTTGCAGGTTTCCATAGTCAGGAACAACCCTGTACATTCAGCAACATAATCAGCACCTACATCCGACCATTGTATTTCGGCAGGATTTTTACAGGCTGTAACGCGGATGGTTTGACCGTTTACTACCAGATGGCCGTCTTTAACTTCAACAGTACCTTTGAACTGTCCGTGAACAGTATCGTACTTCAGCATATATGCCATGTAATTTGCGTCGATCAGATCGTTAATAGCTACAACATCAATATCGTCGCGAAGAATTGATGCGCGGAATACCAGGCGGCCGATGCGACCAAAACCATTGATACCTACTTTAATTTTTGTCATAATATATTGATTTTTAAAAGTGTTGTAAATTCTCAGATTGTGGTGCAAAAGTACTAAGAAATAACTAAATAACAGATAGGAAAAGTTAAAAGTTCGAAAGTTCAAGGCTTCGCGTTTATTTGCCTTCGGCGTTCAATTGCCTGAGGCGTTTAATACTACACCTCGAATTGCTATATATATAAATTGAACCCTTGAACGCCGGAGGCATTGAACCCTTGACCGCCGAAGGCATTGAACCTTTTGAACGCCGGAGGCATTTGAACTTTTTTTTATACCTTTGCAGCAATGGAACACATCAGAAATTTTTGCATTATTGCACATATCGACCACGGCAAAAGCACCCTGGCCGACCGCTTGCTTGAAACCACCGGAACCCTCACTGAGCGCCAGCTTCAGAACCAGGTACTCGATGATATGGATCTCGAACGCGAACGTGGAATCACGATAAAAAGCCACGCAATCCGGATGGATTATCTTCACAACGGCATCAAATATGAGTTAAATCTGATTGATACTCCCGGGCATGTCGACTTTTCGTACGAAGTGTCGCGAGCCATTGCGGCCTGCGAAGGAGCTTTACTCATTGTGGATGCAACCCAGGGAATTCAGGCTCAGACCATTTCCAATTTGTACCTGGCACTCGAACACGACCTCGAGATTATTCCGATAATGAATAAAATGGATATGGATTCGGCAATGCCCGAAGAAGTTGAAGACCAGATTGTTGAACTCATTGGCTGCAAACCCGAAGATATTATACGAGCCAGTGCACGAACAGGGATGGGCATACAGGAAATTCTTGATGCAATAATCAGCCGGATACCTGCTCCAAAAGGCGATTCCGAGGCACCGCTGCAAGCTTTGATCTTCGATTCATTATTTAATCAATTCAGAGGAATAATTGCTTATTTCAGGATTTTTAACGGCCAAATCCGTAAAGGCGACCTGGTTAAATTTGTGAATACAGGCAAAGAATATAAAGCCGAAGAAATAGGACTGCTGAAGTTGCAGCAGAAGCCAATGGATATGCTTACTACAGGTGATGTGGGATATATTATTTCCGGTATCAAAACAGCAAAAGAAATTAAAGTCGGCGACACCATTACCCAGGTTGATCGTCCATGTGAAAAAGGAATAGAAGGGTTTGCAATTGTGAAGCCAATGGTTTTTGCCGGCATTTATCCTATTGATGCCGATGACTATGAAGAACTACGTGCATCAATTGAAAAACTACAGTTAAATGATGCGTCCCTGAGCTTTGAGCCGGAATCGTCGATGGCATTGGGATTCGGTTTCCGCTGCGGATTTCTCGGCTTACTGCATATGGAAATTGTTCAGGAACGTCTTGACCGGGAATTTGATATGGATATTATCAATACCGTTCCTAATGTTATGTACCGGATAAATACGACTAAGGGAGAAGTTATTGAGATACATAATCCATCGGGGATGCCGGATATTACCTGGATTGATTATATTGAAGAACCGTTTATTCTGGCACAGGTAATATCAAAAGCTGATTATCAGGGAGCTATTATGAAATTGTGCCTCGAAAAGCGAGGAACACTCCGTAACCAGGTTTATCTCACACAGAATCGTGTTGAGCTTACTTTCGATCTTCCTTTAGGAGAAATTGTAATTGATTTTTATGATAAATTAAAAAGCATTTCAAAAGGATATGCTTCGTTCGATTACCATATTTCCGATTACCGCAAAGCCGACCTGGTAAAACTTGATATCCTGCTGAACGGCGATCCCGTTGATGCGCTCAGTACACTGATTCATCGCGACAATGCTTACAGTTTCGGAAAACGCATCTGCGAAAAGCTGAAAGAACTTATCCCCAGGCAACAATACGAAGTTGCTATACAGGCTGCTATCGGTGCAAAAATCATCTCGCGCGAAACTATTAAACCGCTGCGAAAAGATGTTATTGCTAAATGTTATGGAGGAGATATTTCGCGTAAGCGTAAACTGCTCGAAAAGCAGAAAAAAGGAAAGAAACGTATGCGCCAGATCGGGAATATTGAAGTGCCGCAGAGTGCCTTCCTAGCAGTGCTAAAACTTGATTAGCAAGATTTATCATTGCCAACTGCATTGAAAACAGAAAGGAAAAAGGGAACCACTTCTAAAATCTAATTTTTATAAATCGATTATGGAATTTGAGTTTACCTGATATTCTTTGCCCCGATGCGTGAAAATCACAGAATCAGCTCCTTTGTTTGTTACCGTCAGAGTCTTTTTTGTTACCTCAACTTCAAGTAAATTTCCTTTCCAATATATAGGATAAGTAATTTGTTTGATTTCTTTGGGCAGCATAGGTTCAATCCTGAGTTTCCCGCCAACCATCCTAATCCCGCCGAAGCCACAAACAATAATTTGCCACAATCCGCCAAGCGAAGCCGCATGTATTCCATGATCCGAGGATTTCATATTCATCCCAAGATCAATTTCAGCGGCTTTCCGGTAAAAACTATAACCCAATTCACGGTTATCCAGGTCATTAGCCAGG
>JBBQUX010000033.1:0-29717 GCA_038212135.1 Bacteroidales bacterium
TTGGTACTCTTCGACTAATTGTTGTTCATTTTCATCTGTTATTATTTATTTTTTACGGGTCAGATGGAATTACTCACATCTTTCTCATTTTTTACGGGTGTTCGTGAGCTAAAGGTTCGCCAGATTGATCATAATATCATCTATGGTTGGTGATTTATTCCAATCATGGCTATTTCATAAGTTCATTGTATTAATCCTCAATAATCACTTCCTTACCGGCTGCAATATCTTCGAGAATTGCTGTTGTGATCGACTTGGGACGCTCAAGCGGATAACCCAAAGCACGGTCCCACACAATATTGGCACAAATTCCGATTGCGCGACCGATTCCGAATAATACAGTATAAAAATCGTATTCCTTAATGCCGTAATGCCACTGAATTATACCTGACTGGGCATCCACATTCGGCCATGGATTTTTAGCTTTGCCCTGCTCACGCAGAATATCAGGAACTACTTTGTATAGTAAATCAGTGTACTGAAACAAG
The DNA here is from genome assembly GCA_038212135.1 of Bacteroidales bacterium. Taxonomy (GTDB): domain Bacteria; phylum Bacteroidota; class Bacteroidia; order Bacteroidales; family UBA4417; genus UBA4417. The sequence goes on from JBBQUX010000033.1 coordinate 489, forward strand.
GGGTCGTCCTTCATATGAGTGAGTGCAAAATCACGTTGTAACGTATACCTTGGATCGGTTTTACGAAGAACAGCATGTCCGTATCCCGGAATAACCTGACCTGATTTTAACGTTTCCCAAACGAAAAGTTTCATTTCTTCTTCGGTAGGAATACGGTCTTCCATTTTCTCCATTACTCCCTGTAACCACCTCAATACTTCCTGGTTGGCAAGGCCGTGCAAAGGACCTGCCAGGCCGTTTACCATTGCTGCAATGCTCAGGTAGATGTCCGACAAGGAACTGGAAACCAAATGGCCTGTATGTGCGCTTACATTACCGCCTTCGTGGTCGGCATGGATAATAAAATGCATCCTGCTCACATCATCATAAGGCTTCGGAATACCCATCATATGTGCAAAATTGGCACCGAAATCGAGGTAAGGATTCGATTGGATACGTTTTCCGTCACGATAGAGTTTTGCATAAATATAGGTTGCAATCTCAGGCATCTTGGCCAGCAGGTTAAGGGCATCTTCGTAAGTTGGATCCCAGTAATCAAGTTTATGCAGTTTTCCGGAAGCGTATTTTTTTGCAAACAACGATTCGCGCTGCAAAGTGGTAATTACCGCCGAAAATATTGCCATCGGGTGGCTGCAACATGGCATACCATCAATAACCTCGTACACGTAGCGGGGAAGTATACGGCGTTTGTTGAACTCGTCAATTACATCCTGCAATTCATCCTCGTCAGGGATATCGCCGGTGAGCAAAAGATAAAAAAGTCCTTCAACATAAGGCATTTCGGCTCCTTTTGGTTTAGGGAGTTTTTCAAATACTTCGGGCAGCGTAAGACCACGGTACCTGATGCCTTCATTCGGGTCGAGATATGAAATATCGGTAAGCAGAACTTTAACACCGCGCATTCCGCCTATCACCTGCCCTATAGTAACCTGGTCTATCACCACATTTCCATATTCTTTTAATAGTTTCTCGGTTCGTGGCCGCCATTCCAATATTTTCTCGTGAAGTCTGTCTTTAAGTCTGAAAGGCATATAATTATTTGTTAAATTTGTTAAACGTCTTATTTTTACAATGAATAAATCAGTAAGAAATCCTCATATTCACATTTACATGTTTTTAATCATCCTGGTGGCAAATTCCGAAGTTTTCAGTTTGGTTGCTCCTTCCATCAGACGATGAAAATCGTAAGTAACGGTTTTATTGGCAATGGTTTTTTCCATCGAGGCATATATCAGCTGCGCGACTTCATTCCACCCTAAGTACTCGAACATGAGTGCGCCCGAAAGTATCACCGATCCCGGATTTACCTGGTCGAGGCCTGCGTATTTCGGAGCGGTTCCGTGTGTGGCTTCAAAAATAGCGAAACCATTCTGGTAATTGATATTGGCTCCGGGAGCTATCCCGATTCCGCCTACCATGGCGGCCAGTGCATCCGAAATATAATCACCGTTCAGATTCAGTGTAGCTATGACCGAATATTCATCCGGACGTAGCAGTATCTGTTGCAGGAATGCGTCAGCGATAACGTCTTTAACAATGATCTTTCCTTCCGAAACAGCCCTGGCCTGCGCGGCATCAGCTGCTTCGCGGCCCTGTTCATCCGAAATGCGGTCGTATTGCGCCCAGGTAAAGGTTTTATCGCCGAATTCACGCTCAATCAAGGCATATCCCCATTGTTTGAAAGCACCTTCGGTAAATTTCATAATATTTCCTTTGTGAACAATGGTTAACGATGGTAATTTATGACTGATCGTATATTCAATTGCTGCAAGCACAAGTCGTTCGGTACCTTCTTTAGAAACGGGTTTTATGCCAATGGAAGAAGTTTCGGGGAACCTGATTTTGTTCACGCCCATTTCATTCTGCAGGAAACTGATCATTTTTGCAGCTTCAGGGGTGCCTTGCATAAATTCGATGCCGGCATAAATATCTTCGGTATTTTCGCGAAAAATATGCATATCGACTTTGTCGGGCCTTTTAACCGGGCTCGGAACACCCTGGAACCAGCGTACAGGACGAAGGCAGACATAAAGATCAAGTATCTGGCGGAGAGCCACATTCAACGAACGCATTCCACCTCCAACAGGTGTGGTGAGCGGACCTTTTATGCCCACAAGATATTCTTTAAAAGCATCAAGTGTTTCGTCGGGCAGCCAGTTTCCGGTTGTCGAAAAAGCCTTTTCGCCTGCAAGTACTTCTTTCCACATAATTTTCCGTTTACCGCCATACGCTTTTTCTACCGCAGCATCCAATACTCTCACTGAAGCACGCCAGATATCCGGACCAGTGCCATCGCCTTCAATAAATGGTATTACCGGATAATCAGGCACTTGCAATTTGCCGTTCTCAAAAATAATTTTACCTGTGCTCATTTTGTAATGTACTTTTTAATGATTTGATTTGGTTGTAAAGATAAAAAAAACATTGAATTTCCTACATATATAAGAAAAATGTTTTAGTTGAAATTGAAGAACCTTTTTATCCTTTATGCACGTGCCGTTGAACAAACAAATTTAACAAAACGTTTTACTTATAACAAAAGATATTTCGCCCATGAAAAATGCTGAAACCCTGCAACTTCCTGAAGAGATTAAACAACGGCAACCCATTGTTATGTTCGATGGTGAATGCAATTTTTGCAATGGTTCAGTCAGGTTCCTGATCAGCCACAACCATTCAGGAAATCTAAGTTTCACTTCACTTCAGTCGGTTACTGGAACAAAAATACTGGAGCTGGCCGGAAAATCTTTTCAGAATAAAGATACTTTGTTCCTTTTGCAGGACAATAAAATCTATAGTTATTCAACTGCCGCGTTAAAAATTACGGCTCATCTCCGTTTCCCATGGAATCTGTCAGGTATATTCATGCTAGTACCTCCGATTGTGAGAGATGCCATATACAGTTATATTGCCAGGAATCGCTTCCGTTGGTTTGGCAGGCAAAATGTTTGCAGTATTAATGAAATGCATCATGATGAACGCTTTATATAGCAGTTCCAAAGCATTATTATTTTCTGCTTTACCACTGAACAAACTTAAAAACACAATCAACTAGCTTTGAAGTCTCATTTGCCCCTGTGGATCGATTCTAAGCAATAAAATCAGTGTTTTGCATTCAGGGAAATACAAGAGGGTTTCCGGCAAGGCTGTTGTTTCCATTACAATAAGAATTCCTTTAATTCGTGATCCGGGATATTAAAACTATTGATCTTACTAACCAATCCTGAAATCTGCTATTTATTCAGGCACACATTTTTTTTGTAGTTTAGTAGCATATATTTAGTTTCTCATCATTTAACAAATTTTGGAATGTCATACCCTAACATCCAGTCATTTATAAAGGCACTTGAACAGGCAGGAGAGTTGATCCGGATAAAAGAGTACGTTTCTCCTCACCTGCACGTGAGCGAAATAACCGACCGAATGAGTAAGCACAACGGTAAAGCACTTATTTTCGAAAATAATGGCACAAAATTCCCATTACTCATCAACGCTATGGGAAGCGAAAAGCGCATGTGCCTTGCCTTGGGTGTGAATACTCTGGACGATACTGGTGCTCAGATACAGGAACTTCTCGCCGGTTTCATGACTCCGCGCGAATCTTTGTTCAGTAAACTTGCATTCCTGCCTACATTGGCCGAGGTTGCAGCTTTTATGCCGCGCGCAAAAAAAGGGAAAGGTGCCTGCCAGGAAGTGATAATGGAGAAGCCTGATCTGAACCAATTGCCTGTACTTACCTGCTGGCCATACGACGGAGGTCCGTTTATTACTTTGCCTGTTGTGCATACCCGTCACCCCCAAACCGGTGTAAGGAATGTTGGCATGTACCGTATGCAGGTTTTTGGTGCTGATAAGACCGGAATGCACTGGCATCTGCATAAAAACTCAGCGGCACATTACCGCGAATACAAGCGGCTTGGACTTAAAATGCCTGTAGCTGTCGCGCTTGGCGGCGATCCGGTTTATACCTACTGTGCAACCGCACCTATGCCCGAAAATATGGATGAATACATGCTTGCCGGATTTTTGCGTAAAAAAAAGGTGGAACTTGTAAAATGCCTCACTTCAGATATTGAAGTGCCTGATGATGCTGATTTTGTTCTGGAAGGATATGTCGATCCGGCAGAAGACCTCATTCTGGAAGGACCTTTCGGTGATCATACAGGATTTTATTCACTGGCTGATTATTACCCCGTGTTTCATGTTACCTGCATAACTCATCGAAAGGAAGCTGTTTATCCGACAACTATAGTTGGTATTCCTCCGCAGGAAGACAAATGGTTAGGAAAAGCAACTGAACGGATTTTTCTGCCATTGATTAAACTGAGTATGCTTCCCGAAATTGTTGATATGGTTATGCCTGATGAAGGTGTTTTTCACAATATTGTTTTAGTGAAGATCAGAAAAACGTATCCGGGGCAAGCTCAAAAAGTAATGAATTCTTTGTGGGGAGCAGGGCAAATGATGTTTAACAAAATTCTTGTAATTACTGATGCCGAAGTTGATCTGAACGACAGTAAGGCCGTCGCATCACTTATCTGTGATCATGTACATCCTGTGGATGATATTATTTTCAACCGTGGCCCGGTGGATGTACTCGACCATTCAAGCAGCCGCTTTGCACTTGGCAGCAAGTTGGGTATAGATGCAACTACAAAATTGCCGGGTGAGTCATTTTATACAACTTCTCAGGATTTTAAGTTTAACGAGAGCCATCCTGATTTGGCAGGAATGCAATGCAATTTTACCTTAATCCGCAATCAATTACAGGTTCTGGTAATCGGAATTGATAAGGCAAAAGTAAATCCGCACAATTTGCATCAGCAACTTTTTGAAAAAGGAGTATTTGATGGAATAAATTGGGTTGTTTATGTTGACCCGGAAGTTGTTGGAATAAAAATTCAGGATATCGTCTGGCTTGTTGCCAATAATATCGATCCTTTACGGGACTGTTTTTATGCAAAAGCAGCAAACGGACAACAATCAGCACCAATGGCTATTGATGGGACGGGCAAATCACTCGAAGCAGATGGTTTTAAACGGCAGTGGCCCAATGTGCTTGCCATGGACGATACAACCATCCGGCAGGTAGATGAAATGTGGGAAAAACTAGGGTTGGGGGAATTCGTCTCATCCCCTTCTCTCAATTATAAAGTGCTGGTTAAGAATGTGGGAGCTGTGGCGAAAGGGTAGGGGTTTTAAGGGTTTTAAGGGTTTTGAAGGGTTTTGAAGGGTTTTGAAGGGTTTCGAAGGGTTTGAAGGGTTTCGAGGGTTTCGAGGGTTTGAAGGGTTTGAAGGGTTTGAAGGGTTTCGAGGGTTTGAAGGGTTTGAAGGGTTTCGATGGTTTGAAGGGTTTCGAGGGTTTGAAGGGTTTCGAGGGTTTCGAGGGTTTCGAGGGTTTGAAGGGTTTCGAGGGTTTTGAAGGGTTTGAAGGGTTTCGAGGGTTTGAAGGGTTTTGAGGGTTTCGAGGGTTTGAAGGGTTTTGAGGGTTTGAAGGGTTTTGAAGGATTTTGAAGGGTTTCAGAGCATTCAGTAAAGGTTCTTGAAAGCGGTTGAGAAATTGTTGCTGAAGCCGGGTGAGCGGTAGTTGCTGAGCAAAGCCGAAGAAAGTCGAACCCCCGAAGTAAGCAGAACCCACGAATCAAGCCAAAGCGCTGGTCTTCAGCAGCGCAACACTCATAGCACGTTTCTACTTCCAGGATAATCCTTGGTATGCACGTCATTGCGAGGCTGAAAAAAGAACTTTAATTGCTTAGGCTACCATAGCCGAAGCAATCCAACAGAGCTACGGTAATTTGTTTTAAAAGGTTTCACCATCCACTATTCTCTCCATTTTCCACTAACAATTTTCCATTAACAAATTTCTAAGTAACTATTTTCCCATTAACTTATTTACAATTACCTTTGCGCCATATTTTACATTAACTAACTTTAAATCAATAATTTTTATGCTTAACGAGATCCTTAAAGATTTAACCTCAGCCAAAGCTATCGAGCTGGAAGACAAGTATGGTGCGCATAATTACCACCCGTTGCCTGTGGTGCTGGCCAAAGGCGAAGGTGCTTTAGTCTGGGATGTAGAAGGCAAACAATACTTCGATTTTCTGTCAGCTTATTCGGCTGTAAACCAGGGACATTGCCACCCGAAAATTGTAGGGGCGATGATTGAACAGGCTCAGACTCTTACCCTTACTTCAAGGGCTTTTTACAACAATATGCTCGGAATTTATGAGAAATATATAACCGAATATTTTGGATATGACAAGGTACTGCCAATGAACTCAGGTGCTGAAGCTGATGAAACCGCTTTGAAACTCTGCCGTAAATGGGCTTATAAAGTAAAAGGTATTAAAGATGGAAATGCAAAAATCATCGTTTGCGAAAACAATTTCCACGGACGTACAATCACTATCATTTCCATGTCAACTGATCCTGATTCATACAGCGGATTTGGTCCATTCACACCTGGTTTTATTACCATCCCTTACAACGATCTGCCTGCGCTTGAAAAAGCGTTACAGGACCCTGACGTTGCCGGATTCCTTGTTGAGCCTATTCAGGGTGAAGCCGGAGTTTTTGTTCCTGATGCCGGTTATCTTTCCAAAGCATTTGATATGTGTAAGAAAAATAATGTGCTTTTTATTGCCGACGAAGTTCAGACCGGTATCGCCCGTACAGGTAAACTTCTGGCCTGCGATCACGAAAATGTACACCCTGATATTCTGATTTTAGGAAAAGCTCTTTCAGGAGGAGCAATGCCGGTATCAGCCGTTCTCGCCAGCGACGAAATTATGCTTACCATAAAGCCAGGCGAGCATGGTTCCACTTTTGGTGGCAATCCACTTGCAGCGCGCGTTGCAATTGCAGCTCTGGAAGTTGTAAAAGACGAAAACCTGGCAGAAAAAGCCGAGCACCTTGGTAAAATTTTCCGCAAAGAATTATCGGATGTTAAAAGCGAAATGATAGAACTGGTTCGTGGTAAAGGTTTACTTAACGCTGTAGTTATCAGGCCTAAAAATGGTGTCGAAGCATGGGATATCTGCTTGAAAATGAAAGATATGGGTCTGCTTGCCAAACCTACTCACGGCAATATTATCAGGTTTGCACCTCCTTTGGTAATATCCGAAACGCAACTTCGCGAAGCACTCGAAATTATTAAATCAGCTATTCTATCATTTGAATAGTTATTTCTGTTAGAATCCGTAAAAAACAAAAGCCCGGCAGTCGTTAAACTGCCGGGCTTTTTAGCATTGACCTAAACAAACAACTTATTTCTTTTTAGCCAGGGCTTTAGCATATTCATTCTGAGCAAATTCCCAGTTCACTACATTCCAGAAAGCTGAAATATAATCGCCACGCTTATTCTGGTATTTTAGATAATAGGCATGTTCCCAAACATCGAGACACAGAATCGGCGTACCGCGTTTTTCTTCAGTATTCATCAAAGGGTTGTCCTGGTTGGCCGTGGAGGTTATAAATAATTTTCCGTCATCTCCCACAACAAGCCATGCCCAGCCTGAACCAAAGCGCTTTGCACCTGCTTCGGCAAACTGTTTCTTGAAATCGTCAAATGATCCGAAAGTGGACTTGATTGCTTCACTTAATTTTCCTGTTGGTACTCCACCGCCATTTGGTTTCATGCAATTCCAGAACATTTCGTGGTTCCAGTATCCACCTGCATTATTCCGGATAACCGGAAGCTGAGATGAAATATTTGCAAAAATGGCTTCCATAGGTGTTTTTTCGAGTTCAGAGCTTTGTATTGCCGTCATGAAATTTTTGTAATATGCACGGTGATGCCTGTCGTAATGAATTTCCATGGTCATCTTATCGATGTAAGGTTCCAGGGCGTCATAAGCATAGGGAAGAGGCGCAAATTTGTGATACGGTTCCTTTTGTGCCTTGAGGGCAAAAGGAAATGCGATCAGCATCAGGAAATAAACAACTGACTTTCTCATAACTATTTAACTAAAGCATCATAACGCGATTCAATTACTTTCCAGTTAACCACATTCCAAAACGCTGAAATGTAATCCGGGCGGCGGTTTTGGAATTTAAGGTAGTAGGCGTGTTCCCAAACGTCGAGTCCGAGGATTGGAGTAGCAGGGCAATCAGAAGTATCCATCAACGGATTATCCTGGTTGGCACTTGAACAAACGCAAAGGCTTTTATCAGCTTTTACTGACAGCCATGCCCAGCCACTGCCGAAGCGGTTTGCCGCAGCATCGTTGAATTTAGCCTGAAATTCAGCAAACGATCCATATTTTGCATTAATAGCATCAGCCAGTTTACCTGAAGGAGCACCACCGGCATCAGGTGCCATGCTTTCCCAGAAGAGGGTGTGATTGTACAACCCGCCGCCATGGTTGCGCACAGGCATTGGAATTTTGCTTACGTTAGCAAATATTTCTTCGAGCGACGCGCCGTTCATTTCGGTTTCTTTAATAGCTGCAACAAACTTGTCGAAGTAAGTTTTGTGGTGTTTCGTATAATGGATTTCCATAGTCATTGCATCGATATGGGGCTCCAGGGCATTGTATGCGTAAGGTAATTCAGGGAATTTGTAGTCCATCGTTTTATTGAATTTTATGTTGGTTTTTTTAATAATTTAGAAACTATATAACTAACAGTATGGAATATAAAAGGTTCAGCGATTTATGATTCTTTAACAGATTTGATCATGGGTATGATTGACTTTTCTGTACAGATGGAACTGTTTTTTTTGTGAAGAGTTTATGTCTTATATCTGTCAAAATCGGAGTTCAGCCCCCCGTCCGGCGGGTGCAGTATTTTATAATCGCTGTAATATTTTTAATGCAATTACAAATCGTATCACCCAACTATAAATTGCATTACTATTTCAGATTGATTATGGCGAAAAAAAAACATACCTACATATTCTCGCAGTCAAAATCAGAACTCGGCTCCAATTTTAATATTAATCTGCCTGGGTGTAAGGTAATTCGGCACACCATACATATTGCCATTGAAATCTTCTACCCAGGTATATGAAATGGTATTATCTACCTGGAGCAGGTTTAATATTTCCAACGTAACCCATAATGATTTAAAGCCTTTGAAAAAGCCGGTTTTGGGCTGTGCTGCCTCGGTGCCGATAAATTGCTTCGACATGCCGATATCAATCCTGCGGTAGGGTGGCAGCCGGTGAGTATGCGTGTACAAAGGTGTATTTGGTGCTCCTGTTGGCAAACCGCTGCCAAAATAAAGCCCGATATTCATTTTAAACGTGGGATCCATTGGCAGGTAATCCTGGAAAAAGAGGCCGAAAGTTACCCTTTGATCGGTAGGGCGGGGGATATAACCGGGATAGAAAGTTGCCGAATCAACCGGTACTATATCATCAGTTACGCCTTTGTGGATGGTTTCACCGGCGGCATTGTAATATTCAATATAAAAATCGTCGTAAAGGTCTTCGGCTGTTTTCATATACGAAAGACTGGCCCAGGATTCAGCACCTTTAACAAAATCGCCGTTCACTTTAAAATCTATTCCATACGCGTAGCCTTTCGACCCGTTAATGCCTAAGTATTGAATGCGTACGTTATCAACCTGGTAGGGGACAAGATCGGTAAGGTGTTTGTAATAAATTTCGGTAACAAATTTAAAGGGTCGCTCCCAGGACAAGAAATTCCAGTCACTCCCGGCCACAAATTGAATTGATTTCTGAGCCTGCAGGTTTGGATTAATTTCGCCTTCGAGGTTCCGCAACTCGCGGTAAAAGGGTGGCTGGTAATAATATCCGGCCGAAAACCTGAGCATAATATCTTTCTCCCAAAGGGGTTTGTACGATATGCTTGCACGCGGACTTACAATAAATTGGTCGTTATAATCCCAGTACTGGAACCGCACTCCGGCGGTGAATGCAAGGTCGGTAGTATCGTCATCCAAAGTCCAGGTATTTTGCAAAAATGCGGTGTACCGGTTCGAACTAATATTTGCTTTAGTTTTAAGACTATAATTTAAAACAAAGTCCGACAGGTTGCCGGGCTGGCCGGGCGTTCCGAAATTAGTAGGTACCGAGTAAAATGCCGAATCGATCCGCTGCCACTCGCTGATCTGGTCATTTATCAATTCCCGCTGGTATTTAATTCCCCAGAGAGCGAAATTTCTTCCTTTTGAATAGCTATACCGGTTTTCGAGATTCATTACTGTCATATCCAGTTTGTTGCGGGCATGATTAAAATATCCGCCTTCACCTTTTGAAACCTGTATGCTATCGTTCTCGTCACGTTCGTTTTCGAGCTCGGCGATCCGGTATGCAGCCAGTATATCGAATGATTCAGTCTCCCTTGAATCATAAGCCGAACCAATCCATTTGATTTGCAGGTATTTATTGGGTTTATGAGTGAGTGTAATGGCTCCCATGCGGCTGTCGTACTTATCAACTTCCCGCCCGTCGAAATACATGGTGAGCTGCAGGGGTGTAAAATATGTTCCGAATTTGGTATTGCGTGATTCTGGAATCAGGGTATAATTATTGGAAGAGAAATATCCCAGAACAGAGAGTTCCAGCTTATTGCTGAGATCATACGTGACGAGCGACTGGATATCCAGGAAAACCGGCATGTAACTGCCCTGGGTTTCGAGCGAATTGAGCAGGTACTGGTTGGTTTTATACCTCACTCCGGCCAGGTAAGTAAACTTCCGGTTCTTGGTTGCTCCCTCAGCATGAGCCGAAGCTCCCAGCAGACTGGCAACGGCTGAAGCCGCAAACCGGGTAGGCTTTTTATACCTTATATCAAGCACACTCGATAGTTTATCACCATATCTGGCTTCGAAACCACCAGCCGAAAATAAAAGTGATGAAACCAGGTCGCTGTTCAGGAAACTTAGCCCTTCCTGCTGACCCGACCGGACCAGGAAAGGCCGGTAAATTTCAATATCGTTTACATACACAAGGTTTTCGTCGTAGTTGCCGCCCCGGACCATATATTGCGAACTGAGTTCGTTGTTCGAAACAACGCCTGGCATGGTTTTAAGTAAAGCCTCAATTCCGCCCGAAGCGGCAGGCAATGCATTAACAGTCCTTGCGTCAATTCGTATCAGGTTTGTATTCCGGATTTGCCGGTCCTCAATCACTACGCTTTCCAATTCGGTTGACGAAGAAACAATGCTGCGGTTTACCCTGAGTTTTTCACCTGCATTCACTTTTACGTAAGCAGTATCCGTTTTGTATCCGATAAATGAAAAAACAATTTTAAGTGGCTTTGCTGCCGGAACCTGCAGGCTGTAGCTGCCATCCGGAGCAGTTGTGGTGCCGCCGGGATACCCGAAAATGCTCACATTTACCAGTTCGACAGGCTGGTTGTTCTGATCCGTTACCTTCCCGTTAATCATAGCTACCTGGGCAAAAGCGATATGGCTCATTAATACTATTGCAAAAATGAGAAAAGCTGTTGCAAAGAAAAGTTTAAGATCAGTGAATGGCTTCAAAATAGGGCAGTGTTTTTTATAAAGCTTATATAATACGATGGCTACCGGTGAGGATAACGGACTTTTTGCGAAAGTAGTATAAACAAGGGAATTAATTGGGAGAGATAATTCGATAATTCAACGATCCGGCAATTTGACAATTTGACGATTCCACGATTCGGATAGGTTGTTTTGAGAAGTTATTTATTCGATTCTCACTGGTTGTTTTAATATTTTTTCTTAAAATCGCCTCGTTTCCAGGCTTTTATAAATTTTGCCCAGGCAATAGGATTAAGAAGGTTGTTGGGCATGATCTGGCCGTTGTAATAGAGTTTATCAGCCTGGTTGCTGGCATAATTGTGATAGCTTTGTCCGGGTGTGTATCCATAACGTTCGGGGTCGTAGTTGCGGCCGTATATTTCGCGCATCTCCATGTAAGCCAGGTTGCGCCTGGCTATCTCGATGTCATCGTCAGGAATCTGAAGTGTTAAAAATGCGTGCCTGAATTGTTCTTTACTGGGCCACGGGTAAATAACGGTTTCGGTAAGCATGATGGTGTCCGACGACATTACCTGGATTAAGGAATAACGGTTTTCGGAAAGTGTATCCGGAATACGGAACATTCCTGACTTAAAACCTATTGCTGAAAAGAATACAAGGTCATTCTTATGCACCACAATGGAGAAAAAGCCCCAATAGTCGGATGTGGTACCACGTCCTGTTTTTCCAACAGATATATTGGTAAAAGGCACAGGCCGCAGACTATCGGCAGTAACAACAACCCCTGAGAACTGCACAAGGTCATTGTACCGCTGCGCTCCTGCTTTATAGGCTGAAAGCGTGATAAGGATGAATAAGGCTGTTGCTAAAGATATTCTCATCAGTTGCAAAGATATTTCTTTTACTTTCCCTAAGGAAGCAACATGGAGTATGTTTTCAAAAATAATGTTAAAGTGTTTCGGGCAGGCAACAAAAAAAGCTGTCACCCTTGCGGGAAACAGCTCTGGAAATATGCATTACAATGGTCTACTTATTGATAAGAAATCCTTTTTCGCGCGCCTCTTTCAGGCATGCGGTGATGCCTTTTTTATCGATGGTGCGAAGTGCCGAAGTTGAAACTTTCAGCGTTATCCATTTGTCTTCTTCAGGAATAAAGAAGCGTTTGGTTTGAAGATTAGGGTAAAACCTGCGTTTGGTTTTAATATTTGAATGGGAAACGGTGTTTCCGACAATCATTTTCTTTCCGGTTAATTCGCAAACTCTCGACATAGTTTTAGGCTTTTCAAAATGGAGTGCAAAGGTCTGTATAATTTTCTAAAATTCAAAACATTCTCCGAAAAAAGTTTGTGAATGTTCCGTGTGGTATTAAAAAAGTATCTTAAATTGAAGCTATAATTCTGATAATAAACAGGTTATAAAAACGTTTGTTCTAGCTGGCGAGAGTTGATGGTACAATCCTGCTGCCTTTTCAGCACAGTTACTCAATTAATTTACCTCTGAGCATATTTAAAGCTGCCACCGAGGCTTTTCTAATATTTCTTCCGCGGTGATCACCTAATAGAAATTTTCTGGCTATAGTTCCTGCTGGTGATGCAACTGCAATCCAGGTTGTACCCACCGGTTTTTCATCTGTTCCGCCTCCCGGGCCGGCAATTCCGGAAACTGCTATTGAATATTCAGTAGCGAATCGTTCCTTTATCCCTTCGGCCATAGCAATAACAGTTTGTTCGCTTACAGCACCATGGTCAACCAAAGTCTGGCGAGGGACACCGAGTAATTTTTCTTTTATTTCGTTGGAGTATGCAACTACGGAACCTTTAAAATAGTCGGAACTGCCTGCAATACTGGTAATCAGTTGCGCAATGTTGCCGCCCGTGCAACTTTCAGCAGTTGAAAGTGTCATTCCTTTTTGCCGGAGCAATTGTCCGACAACCGATTCAATTGTATCATCGTCGAAACCAAAAATGTATTTTCCGGCAAGCGGATAAAGTTCTTTTTCTGCTTTGTAAATGGCTTCCTGTAATACTTTACGGTCAGTTCCATAGGCTGTAAGCCGAAGGCGGACCATTCCGGGTTGAGGAAGGTACGCGAGTTTTATAAATTCAGGCAATGCATCCTCCCAGGTTTCGATGATGGAAGCAAGCATCGATTCGCCAACACCTTCGGTAAGTATGGTGCGGTGAATGATGACCTCGTTTTGATTGAGCAGCAGTTGAGGGATAACTTCCTGTTCCATAATGGCTTTCATCTCGAAAGGTACGCCAGGCATCGAAATATAAGTGCAGCCATCTTTCTCGAACCACATGCATGGAGCGGTTCCATTCACATTGGGAAGCACTTTGCAATTGGCCGGCACCATGGCCTGCAGGCGGTTTATTTCAGTAACAGCGACTCCCCGGTGATAGAAAAGATTCTCGACATTCTTATATGCTTCTTCGCTGAAAATTAGTGATGTATCGAAATATTTGCAAAGAGCATGTTTCGTGATATCGTCTTTGGTAGGGCCAAGTCCTCCTGTGATTAAAATAAGTTGAACTCTTGATGAGGCTTCCTTTAATGTTTGAAGAATATGTTCCTCGTTATCGGAAATACTGGTAATCTGGTACACCCTGATCCCGATCATATTAAGTTGTGCGGCTATCCAGGCTGAGTTGGTGTCGATCACCTGCCCTATAAGTAGTTCATCGCCGATGGTAATTATTTCTGCAAGCATTTGAAGGGTTTGAAGGTTTTCGGGTTTCAGGGTAGAAACGCGGCATACCCCGTCTCTAATCATGGTTTATAGGTTTTTTTAAGAGAAAATAGAGGTGATCCCCAAATCCTTCGGTATCATCGACATAACCGGAATATCCGACAGGCGGATAAACTCCTGTGCATGTGAACCAACGAAGTATTCAACAATCCCTATTTCCTGCTGTGTAAGAATAATGATAAGATCAATATCACCCTGTTCGGCGGTATATTTAAGTACAGCAGGAACCAGTGTTTTTTCACCGCCACCGCTCTCAACTACTTCGAATGAGCTTTCAATTCCGGCAGAAGCAATAAAATCAATCACCTGTTTCCCCTGCTGATAAAGCTTGTTCACGATTATCGGATCTTTTTTCGACCATAAAGCCGAAACGACCTTGATGCCGGCCCCGTAAAATTTAGCCAGTTCAATCGCAATTGTAACTTTCTGCCGGGTTTCTTTAGTCAGATCCATAGGTAACAGGATATTGCGGCAACCGTGATATATGTGCCTTGCATTTAGAGTAATTACCGGGCATGTAGATGACCGGATCACCCGCGAAGAGTTGGCACCAACACGTCTTTCATCGGCTTCTTCTTCGGCTGAACTATGCGTTCCCATTATGATATATTGCGCTTTAATTTCTTTTGCCACATCAAGTATTTTCGAATAAATACGTCCTTTCTCGATGCGGTACGAAATGGTGAGGCCGGATGCAATGGAAGCTTTTCCGGCAAGTTCAGCAAGTTTTTCATCTACTTTCGATAGCATCTCGTTATTTTGGTCGTTGCTGAAAATGCCTGCAAACATTCCGGATTGCTCGTGCACATAAATTAATACTATCTCGGCAAGCAGAAGGTTAGCCAGGTTATACGACTGATCCAGCGCCATGAGCGATTGTTTCTGAAAATCAATGGGTATCAGTATTTTATTCATCTCTAAACGGATTTGCGTACATTTGCGTACAAAATTACTTTTTTACTTATTCATTCGCTAATCATGGCACCAATTGCTGAATCAGAACTTATTCTCAATCCCGATGGAAGTGTGTATCACCTGCACCTCCACCCAGAAAACATCGCAGATACCATAATTGTTGTTGGTGACCCGGGAAGAGTGAATGAAATTTCGAAATATTTTGATAAAATTGATTTCATGGTTCAAAACCGTGAACTGTGTACCCATACAGGAACACTTAGCAATAAACGGCTTACAGTTTTATCAACAGGCATGGGAACTGACAACCTGGATATTGTTATCAATGAGCTTGATGCCGTTGTAAACATTGATCTCAAAACCCGGGAACCAAAACAAACACATACAAAACTTAACATTATACGGTTAGGGACTTCCGGAGCTCTGCAGTCGGATATACAACCAGGTGACTTTGTTGCTTCTTCATTTGGTGTCGGGATGGACGGGCTTTTGTACTTTTATGAAAAAGGCAAAAGTGTCATGATCCCGGAATTATCCGCTGCTTTCGAAAAGCATGTAAGCTGGAATGAAAAGCTGCCCGGCATTTATGCTGTGCCTTGCTCGCAAATGCTGATGGAAAAACTTGGGAACAACCTGGTTCAGGGTATTACGCTTACTGCTCCGGGTTTTTATGCTCCGCAAGGCCGGGAACTGAGACTGAAACTTGCTTTTCCGGAATTGAATCACCTGATTGAAAGTTTCGGATACCAGGGAAAACAAATAGCAAATTTCGAAATGGAGACTTCGGCATTGTATGGATTAGGCAAAATGTTGGGGCACGAAACGCTTACAATTTGTACCATAGTGGCAAACCGTGTAACCCACACCTATGCAAAAGACTATCACAGCGATATTGAAAGATTGATAAAATTGGTGCTGGCGAGGATAAGTGAAGGCTGAGATAGGGTTTAGTACATTAAAAATAATAGTAGAGTATTTTTTGGCAAAATATTTAAAGTGAGTTTTTAAATATCGAATAATGAACAAGGAATAATGAATTTCGAAGTTATGAAGCTATAGAATTGTTACCGCATCATTATTTTTTTGTGATTTCAAACTTATCATGAAAACAGAATTTTTATTATTCAATTCCTTATTTCTTGTTTTCACTTCATTATTCGATATCCATTATTCGAAATTCATTATTCAAATCCTGTTTTGTTCAGGCTTGTCCAGGTTAGGTGTTGGTGGTTCGCGTTTGAAATCTCAAATTGCCTTTTTTAACTACAATGTTAAAAATGAAAAAAATGCAAAATGCCGTATGCATAGTTTTTAGTTATACAATATCTAAAGACTGATCCCATTGGAGGAGTTTGTGTTAACAGATTTTCTAGCTAAAGCTCTATTTGAATTTTGAACTATGCTTTTGAACTTTTCCGGTTCTGGTCTGTCTGGATTAGAAATCAGGGGACAAGGGTTAGGAGATTTGAAATATATTTTTTTAGATACACGTTGTTTTAAATCAGATGCTTAGTAATTGAGTGCAACATATCATTTCACCAAAGCTGAACCTTTACAGGTGAGAGTTGTTTTTGAGGTAAACTAAAACTCAAAACCAATGGTAAATACTTCAATGTGGATTAAAGCCCTGAGGGTAATTCCGCAGATATCAAAAGATGAATGGAAAACGCTCGATGTGATTTCGCGATGGCTTATTGCCACGCGGGCAGCCGTTTTTATAATGACAGCCCTGGCCGCGGCAATCGGGGGATTACTGGCTTACCGCAACGGAACTTTTTCCTGGGATTTATTCATTCTCTGCCTCTTTGGAATAGTGATGGCACATGCCAGTAACAACCTGCTCAACGACCTGGTGGATCACAAAAGAGGAATCGATAAGGATAACTATTATCGTTCCTTGTATGGTCCGCAGCCTCTTGAGCATGGATTGCTCACCATGAAAAGCTTTATGGCCTATTTTTATATTACGCTTGGTATAGCAGTGGCTATAGGAGTATACTTATCGATAGTTACCGGCGTTGGTGCATTGTATCTGTTGGGTGCAGGCTTATTCTTTTTACTGTTTTATACCTGGCCATTGAAATACTATGGTCTGGGGGAACCTTCGGTAATACTTGTCTGGGGACCACTTATGATTGGAGGAACCTATTATGTTGTTTCGGGTGGTGAATGGGACAACTGGGTGGTGCTGCTCAGCCTTGTTTACGCTTTAGGACCAACAACTGTACTTTTTGGAAAACACACTGATAAACTGCCCGAGGATAAAGCCAAAGGCGTACATACACTTCCGGTTGTAATTGGTGAGAAAGCTGCCAGGTATTCAACCATAATATTCTGGGTATTGCAATATGCCTTTATAATTGCTCTTATTCTTTCAGGGCATGTGGGTCTGGCAATGCTGATCGTATTTTTTGCAGTTCCCAAGTTGATATGGGCATCAAAGATTTTCCTGAAACCCAGGCCGGCTGTTAAACCAGATGGCCCTTCGGGCGAAGGTTGGCCTTTGTACCTGGTATCGCACGCATTTATTTATAACCGTGTTTTCGGGATGTTATTCCTGCTCGGTTTGATAGTGGATGTGGTGCTTTACAAGCTTGGGTTTGTTTGGACTCTTTTGTAGTTGAAGAATTACATAGAAAGAAAACCCTACGGATCTTTTATCTGTGGGGTTTTGTTTTTAAGTACCATTACCCTATTGGGTTTTTGCTTTAAAACTTATGTTTCATGATGTTTGTATATATTCTAAAACTTTGAATGTCAATATGTTAATGAATTGAATGATTTCAACCTTCGTTTGTTGAAAAGTAATTCCGGATTGATATTTTACCAAAGGCTTAGCACCGTATTTTTAACCAAGCCAAAATCCAATGCCCGAAGAGCCTAATATTGATCAGCTTAACCTGCTAATCCACTTGCTTGATGATCCCGACCAGGAAGCATTTCAGCAGGTGTGCAACGAAATTCTGGCAATGGGTGCGCGGGCTGTTGAACCTCTGGAAGAAGCCTGGTTTAATGCTAGTGACCAGCTTACCCGGCGAAGGATTGAGGAGATCGTACACAGTATTCAGTACGATAGTCTTAACGATGAGCTTTTTGCCTGGGTGGCATCAGGTGGGCATGACCTGCTGCGTGGTTTTATAATTGCCACTCGTTTTCAGTATCCTAATCTGGATGAAGATAAACTGCTGTCGGAAATGAATAAACTTACCCGCAGCATCTGGCTCGAACTGAACGACAACCTAACAAGTCTTGAAAAAATAAAGGTTGTGAATCATGTGCTGTTCAGCGCATATGAATTTGGCGGAGAAATAACCGATACTGCTGTTCCCGATCATTTCTTCCTGAATAATTTATTACAGTCGAAGCATGGCAATGCTGTTTCAATAGGAATACTGTATATAATTGTAGCCGAAAAACTTATGCTTCCCATCAGGGGTGTCGACCTGACGGGGAATTTTATTGCATGTTATACGCACCTTCCGACTGATTTTAAGGAAGGCTATAAGCCAGTGAGCGAAGTGAAATTTTATATTAACCCGTTCGCTTCAGGAGCTGTTTTTACAAGGAAAGAAATTTTGTTATACCTCGAAAAAGTCGGCTTGGTTCCATCCGAAAACTGCTTTCAGCCAGCCGATAATATTAAAGTGCTTAAACGCTGGAGCCTTGACCTGATGAATGCCTATCTGGCAGATGGAAAACCGGAAAAGGCAAAGGAATTAAAAGCATTCGTCCGGATATTGAAATAGAGGCCAGGGTTATAAAGGGAGATTAATCCGACATCCGATAAAAGGAGGGGACACGGGGACAAGGGGACAATGGGACAAGGGGAATGAGAGAATTTATCCGACATCCGACATCGCAATCCGACCTCCGCAATCTACCTGTAATACGCTTCCAGGAATTTATTGATATTAGTTTCAACCCTGGCCGGCACGTTGCTCACGTCGGCTCGTTCGAATTTCTCGCCTGTAATGTTTTCGTAAAGTTCAATATAGCGTTCCGAGACCAGGTTCACAAAAGCATCGTCCATAACCGGTATTGTTTGCCCGTCTTTACCCTGAAAACCATTGGCCATCAGCCATTCGCGAACAAATTCTTTTGAAAGTTGTTTTTGAGATTCACCTTTTTCCTGGCGTTCGTTATATCCTTCTTTGTAGAAATAACGTGACGAATCGGGAGTATGAATTTCATCAATAAGGAAAATTTCGCCATTGGCTTTGCCGAATTCATATTTGGTATCCACCAGTATCAGACCCATTCCGGCAGCGATTTGTGTGCCACGTTCAAAAATTGC
The DNA here is from genome assembly GCA_038212135.1 of Bacteroidales bacterium. Classification (GTDB taxonomy): domain Bacteria; phylum Bacteroidota; class Bacteroidia; order Bacteroidales; family UBA4417; genus UBA4417. The sequence continues at coordinate 19,883 of JBBQUX010000033.1, forward strand.
CATGGTATATTTTTCGAGCATTTCATAATCTTCGGCACTTACCAGACCGGTTTTCAGAATATCTTCTTTCGAAATATCCTCATCGTGACCGACGGAAGCTTTGGTTGTTGGAGTAACAATAGGATTAGGGAACATATCGTTCTCTTTCATGCCTTCGGGCATAGAAATTCCGCATATAGTGCGTTTCCCTGATTTGTATTCGCGCCAGGCGTGTCCGCTCAGGTAACCGCGTATCACCATTTCCACTTTAAATGGTTCGCAAAGCCGGCCAACGGTAACCATAGGATCGGGTGTGGCGATTTTCCAGTTTGGAACTATATCGGATGTACTGTCGAGGAATTTGGCAGCTATCTGGTTCAGAACCTGTCCTTTGTAAGGAATTGCGCGTGGCAGCACAACGTCGAAAGCCGAAATCCGGTCGCTGGTGACCATGATCAGCAGTTCGTCGTCAATATTATATACATCGCGGACTTTCCCAATATAGGTGCTTTTAAGTCCCGGAAATGTGAAATCGGTGCGTGTGATGGCGTTATGCATAAGATATGATGTTTTTACTGAAATGAAACCGTTTTTTACGGCTGAACTTGCTGCGACAAAATTACGAAGGATTTGGTTTAATGCATTTGGCAATGCACAGGTTAATACCGAATGTTTTCAACAAAGGTGTTAATAACTGATTTTGATGCGGACGTTTACTTAAGAATCCTGCATTTTTTAATTACCAAATTCCAAGTTTTAAATTCCAAATCCTAAGGGAGTTAAATTGTGCAAAGTGCTTATGCATAGTGTTTTTCGCCTTGGGCATTGTAAACATTGGTATAAGCCTGGAATTTGGAGCCTGGGTTTTGGAACTTGGAATTTTGGCCTTGAGCCATCATTTCTTTATGAATCTTGTAACTGATATTCCTTCGGCATGGAAAAGTTTTAAAAGGTACAATCCGGGCGCAAAAGCCGAAACATCAATATTGCCTGAATTGCCTTTCAGATTTTCTTGATAAATGACAGAACCACTGCTGCTTATAATTGTAACCTCTGAATTTGAAAACGGAAAATCAAAGTGCAGGACTTCGCTTACAGGATTTGGAAAGACTTTTAAAGCGGGGGCAAAAATATGAGTAATACCAAAAACTCCGGGATTTAGTGAAAATGAACGGACTGCCTCTACTATAACCGGAGGTTCCGTATCGGAGGAAACAAAAATATGCAAAAGGTATTGACCGGCTTTGAGGCCCGAAGTGTTCCAGTTTGCCAGGGTATCATTGCGTTTTTGGGCGTTAATTTTCGGTGTAATCGCTACCAGCGAATCATTTTCCGGCAAAGAGTAAAACACTTGGTACCAGCCCATATCCGGATTCGTACTGGTCGGGGTACGGTCAATAAGCGCATAACCCATGATTGGGATAATCGAATTGCTGTTTCCGGATGATGGCGACATGATATTGATATTCCAGACACTCGCATTGTCGAGTGCAACAGGTTCTCCGGGCAGCGAACATTGAATAGTCATTAATGTTGAATTCCCGATTGCCAGTGCCGATCCAGATGAAAGTGGCGAATAAGCATAGATCATAATGCCATTTCTGTCGCTACGCACATGTGTTGTAAGCGGAGTTTGGAAAGCTATGAAAAAAGAAGTATCGTTTGCCCACATAAATCCACCGCTGCCATCAACAAATACCGAATTTGCCGTAACGCGGGATGTTCCCATCGAGCCTATTTCACCGAGAATGCATCCGGAAACTGAAATTTTGCTTTCTTTCATGGAATAGAGACTCCAGGTTTGAACAGAAGTGTTTCGGAGCCGCAGATTCCTGTCGCTTAGCGAGGCAGTGTAATTGGTATAAGTTGTATTATTTACTAACCCGTTAACGTTCACGGAATCTGGCGCGAGAAACCACAATCCAATGGCGCGGATTTCGGAATCCTGAATATCCACATCCGAATTATCGGCTGGCATCATTGCCCACATTACATCGAAGCAGTTTTCAAGTTTTATCTGATAGCCGACATTTGCAATGCCAGGCAACTGTGGATTAAAGTTATAGGTGGTAACATGGCCGGAAGGAGGGAAACTGAAATGAAACATGCCTGTTTGAGGAACTACATGCCAAAGGAGCACAGTTTTCGCATTTTTAAAATCAAGTTGACAGTCATCCTCAATCACGAATTCACCGGCAAGATTGGTGCCGTTAATAAAATATCTGGCCTTTTCCGACACCCCGTTTGTGGAAAAACCTATTTTCGTAACATCTTCAAAATCGAAAGTGGATGAATCGGCGGCTACGATATTATGCGAAAGACCGCTGAAATCTAATGTTACATGACTGAACCTCACTTTGCCTGCCCCGGCAGCCAGGATGGTACGCTGGTAAAAATACTGTTGTGGAATATATAGTGTTGACGAATCGGCAGTAATTTCGGCAGTTTCGCCCCAAACGTAAAGATTACCAAGCAAAGTGGCATTGGCATTTTTGAACCTGAGTTTGCCATCGCCGAAAACAAGAATATCGACTGTACAAGTCCAGTTGCCGGTAATGATAAGTGAATCGCCGGGAACTGCCCCTATAATCAGCATACTGTCCGAGAGTATTGCTTTAGCACTGAACTGCTCAGGGAAGGAAGTATTGTGAAATTTCGTAAGATACTGTCTAATTCCGCTTTGCAGAGGCATTTGCTCCTCCTTATTTTCGATAAAACTGGTTTTGTTCCAGGGCTGTATTTTGCGGGCTTCAGTGTTAAATTTCTGCAATGCTTCTGAAAGTGCTGAATACTGTGCAAGGCAAACGACCTGGGTAAAAAGAATAATCAGCAACAATCCAAGGGCGTTTCGCATAAATAGAAGTATCAGGTAGGAATTAATACTTAAACGGTAAAGAGTATTTAATTGTTTTATAGTAAAACTGAAAATCATCAGTTATAGAAGCAAAAAGCCCTTATTCATAGTTCCGGAAAACTCATTCAGACTTCTTTCACTTAGTATATTCTCACATCTCCAGCTCAACAAATCTGCGCATTCGCAAATTATTGAATTGCCGAATTATCAAATTATCAAATTATCAAATTGTCAAATTGCCGAATTGCCGAATTGCCGAATTATCGAATTGCCGAATAATCTCATTCCTCAAAAAAACTAATCCTTCTTCTCATAAGCATTAATTATCCTGGTCACCAGTTTATGCCTTACAACATCACGAATGTCGAGAGTAATAAAATCAATACCTTTTACATGTTTCAATATTTTAGTAGCCTGCACAAGGCCTGAGTTTTGATTGCGGGGCAAGTCGATCTGGGTAATATCGCCGGTTATAACAAACTTCGATGAGCGGCCCATGCGGGTAACGAACATTTTGAGCTGGCCTTCGGTACAATTCTGCGCTTCGTCGAGGATAGCAAAAGCATTTTCGAGAGTACGGCCACGCATAAATGCCAAAGGCGCAATTTCGATGGTCCCGTCCTCGAGGTAACTTACCAGTTTCTGAGTCGGAATCATATCGCGGAGTGCGTCGTACAAAGGTTGCAGGTACGGATCAAGTTTGTCCTTCAGGTCGCCGGGGAGAAAGCCAAGGTTTTCACCTGCTTCAACAGCCGGGCGGGTAAGCACAATTCTTCTGACTTCCTTGTTTTTCAATGCACGAACGGCCAGCGCGACAGCCGTATACGTTTTACCGGTTCCGGCAGGGCCGATGGCAAAAATCATATCGTTTTCGGCAATGCTTTTAACCATTTGTTCCTGGTTAATGGTCCGGGCACGGATCATCATTCCGTTTTTGCCATGAACGAGCACATCAGCATTGGCTTCGCGGAAAGTAGAAATTACTTCACCGGCATTTCCATTGCCAGAAAGCTTACGGATGTCGTCTTCATCGAGTTTCCCGTAATTATCAAAAAACATCAGCATCGAAGTAAACAGCTGTGAAAACGATTCAATATCCAGATCATTACCATTAATGCGAATAATATCGTCGCGTGCAATGATTTTTAATTTAGGGAAAAGTTCGCGCAACAAAGTAATATTGCGGTCGTTGATGCCAAATATTTCGAGCGGGCTGTATGATTCAAGTGAAAATGTACTTTCGGTCATGTATAATGTTCAGTTGTGAGTGCTTGCTTTTATATGAGACAAAATTAACGCTTATTCCATATTATCCGCTTATATTTTTTACTTTTGAGGCTGGAATCAGGGCAGGGGAAGACAGAGAAAGAAACATCCTGTATTATTCGATAAATCCGCAAGAAATTACTTTATATTATTCATTTCATGCCAATTATTACACTGCTCAGCGACTGGGGACTCGCCGACCATTATGTGGCTTCGGTGAAAGGTGCCATTCTCAGCCGTATCCCTGATGCTGTAATAGTTGATATTTCGCACAATATAAGGCTGTTTGATATTAAACATGCCTCGTTTGTGATGCGGAACGCCTGGCATAATTTCCCTGAAGGAACTATACATATAATTGGTGTCGATTCCATTGAGTCGGATAAGCATCCGCATGTGATAGTTAAATCGGAAGGGCATTATTTTATTGGTGCCGATACCGGTCTTCTCTCCATTATCTTAAACGAAAAGCCCGAGAAGATCATTGCTATTTCTGTAAACCAGGATTCAGGATATTTTACATTCCCGTCGCGCGACCGGTTTATAAAAGTGGCAGCTTTACTGGCAAAAGGAACAAGTATGGATGAATTGGGTGAGCCCTTAACCTCGCTTACATTAAAAACGTTACTTCAACCTGATTTCGATGGCAAAACCATTTATGGCAAAGTAATGCATATTGATAATTATGAAAATGTTTTTGTAAATATTACCGATCGTTTTGTTAACGAATGTATGGGAAAGAATACATACCGGATTGTTTGTAAAAAAGAAGTCATCCCCAGGGTTAAAGCGTATGACGATCTGCGCGAAGGCTCAAACTGTGCTTTGTATGCTTCGAACGGGTATCTTCAGATTGCCGTAAACCGGGGAAAAGCTGCTTCGTTGCTTGGCCTGTCAATTGACAGCGAGGTTTTGGTTGTGATGGAGAATGAATAAGGCGATTGCCAAAACAATCATTACGCATGGCCTTAATTTGTCATCAATTTTTATTTTTACTGGATTTTGAAAGCTGTAAATTACTTGAAATCAAATTATTAGGCTTCCGGTTTTTTCACACTATACACTTGTAAATTAAACGATCAAAATCATTAATTTTGCGCCTCCGAACCGAAAGGCACAAAAGCATGTACACATTATTACGTAAAGAAATCAGCACTTTTTTAAGTTCATTGATAGGGTATGCGGTTATTATCGTTTTCCTGCTTGTTAACGGGCTGTTTCTATGGGTTTTCCCGCTGCAATTCAATATTCTCGACTACGGATTTGCCAGCATCGACAACTATTTTATGCTTGCGCCCTGGGTATTTCTTTTTCTTATCCCGGCCATCACCATGCGATCTTTTGCCGAAGAGCATAAAACCGGCACCATGGAAATGCTGCTCACAAAACCTATAACCGATATTGAAATTATCCTGGCTAAATACATGGCCGGGGTTGTTCTGGTTCTTTTTGCAGTAATACCTACTCTGATATATTATTTTACAATTTATAAACTTGGAATGCCACCCGGCAACCTCGACCAGGGCGGTACCTGGGGTTCGTACATCGGACTGATCTTCCTTGGAGCCGGATTTGTGGCAATCGGTATTTTTGCTTCGGCCATTTCAAATAACCAGATCGTTTCGTTTCTTATTGCCGTATTCCTTAGCGGTTTTATGTACACCGGTTTCGAGTTTATTTATAACCTGGCAATTTTTGGATCGTTCGGTTTGTTTGTCAGCCAGTTGGGAATCAGTGCCCATTACACAGGTTTGAGCCGTGGAGTTATTGATACCCGCGATGTGTTGTACTTTTTAAGCCTTATAGCTTTCTTCCTGATGCTTACCCGTTTCAGGCTCGAACGCAGAAAATGGTAACCCCTGAAAACAGAAGAGATATGACAGAGAACAGAAAAAATATCAGGCGTAACAGTTTCGTTCAACTGGCTATAGGTTTGGCCATTATTATTCTGGTGAATATAATAGGTGCATTTGCATTTTACCGCCTCGATCTTACAGCCGAAAAGCGTTACACGCTTGCACCTTCAACACGCAAGATGCTGAAAGAACTTGACGATATCGTTTATTTCAAGGTGTACCTCGAAGGCGATTTTCCTGCCGGTTTTAAACGTTTGAGCAACGAAACACGCGAAATGCTTAACCAATTCCGCGCGTATTCCGATAATATTGAATTCGAATTTATTGATCCTACGTCAGGAAAAGACAAAAAAGAACTTGAAGCCTTATATACTCAACTCGCGCAGAGTGGTTTAAATCCTACCGAACTTCAGGTACGTGAAGATGCAGGCATGTCAACTAAAATAATTATCCCCGGAGCAATCGTTTCGTACCGGAGTAAAGAAATGCCCCTCGATCTGCTTCTTACCCAGGTCGGAAGACCACCTGAGGAAGTACTTAATAACTCAGTTCAGGGACTGGAATTCGGATTTTGTAACGTAATACGCAAACTTACCGTTACACAGAAACCCAAAATTGGTTTTATAGAGGGACATGGTGAACTAACACCTGAATACACCGCCAGTATCGAAACCGCCCTGAGCGAATACTACGAGGTGGAGCGTGTGCGGATCGACGGCCAACTCTCGGCACTCACCAAAAGAACACAAAGAGGTAAAGATTCGACTAATTTCAGTTTTAAAAATAAATACCAGGCCATTATCATTGCCAAGCCTGATTCAGCTTTTGCTAAAAATGAACGCGATAAGTTTATTATCGACCAGTTTATTATGCACGGAGGTAAAGCCTTGTGGCTCGTTGATCCGGTTTATGCCGAAATGGACAGCCTCCAAAGCACCGATAAAACCATTGCTCTCACAAACGAACTGAACCTGGATGACATGTTTTTTAACTATGGAGTCAGGCTTAACAGCAACCTGGTTGTGGATATGAATTCATTGCCTATACCGGTTGTTATCGACCGCAAAGGCAATCAGAAGATGATCCCCTGGCTGTTCTTCCCGGTTCTTATTCCGACCTCAGCGCATCCGATTGTCAGAAACCTCAACGCAATTAAAACTGAGTTTGTCAGCAGCATTGATACCCTCGATACGCCTGGAATTACCAAAACAATTCTACTCACAACATCCCGCTATTCGAAAGTACTCAATACGCCTGTAATGATCAGCCTCAGCTATTTGTACCAGGAACCGGATCCTGCCATGTTCAACCAGCCTTATCAGCCGGTTGCCGTATTGCTCGAAGGAGAATTTAATTCGCTTTTCGTCAACAGGGTTCCTCCGGAAATTGCCGATGCTCCCGAAGTCGGCTTTGTAGGAAAGAGTCCTAAAACCCAGATGATTGTTGTTGCCGATGGTGATATCATTAAAAATCAACTTCAACCTGGCTCTGCCGGTACTACGCCTTTGCCGTTAGGGTATGATAAATATACAGGGCAACAGTTTGGTAATAAGGATTTTATATTGAATGCCATGAATTATCTCAGTGATGATTCGGGATTGCTTTCGGTACGTTCGCGGGAAGTAAAACTTCGTGTCCTCGATAGTGCCAGAGTCGATGCCGAACGATCAAAGTGGCAGATAATCAATACATTGATTCCTGTTTTGCTGGTGCTTGCATTTGCATTTGTTCAGGGGTATCTGAGAAAAAGAAAATACACCAGAGTTATTTAACCTTTGTGGTTGGAAAGTGATGTGCTAATACATTAAGAATCGGGTAAATATTTTACGCATACCAACTTGTGGTTTTAATTGAAAGAAACAGCAAATGAAAAAATACAGAAATTCACTCATTTTAGTAGGAATACTTATCGTTATTGCCGCTTTTATGCTGATGAACAAACGCAGCGGTACTTTCCGGAAGGAGAGCAATACGTTTGCGATTAAAGACACATCTAATGTCACAAAATTTTTCCTGGCCGATAAAAACAACAATGCAGTTCTGATAGAACGCTCGGCTAATGGCAGTTGGTTGCTTAACGACAAATATGAAGTCAATCCGACCATGGTTGAAGTGATGCTGAAAACCTTTATCAGTATTGATATTAAGGATCCGGTCGCTAAGTCAGTGCGCAATACCATTATCCGGATGATGGCAGGTAAATCGGTAAAAACTGAAATTTACCAAAGGGTTTACAGGATAAATTTATTTGACCGCATCAGATTATTCCCTCATGAAAAGCTCACCCGGACCTATTATGTGGGTGATGCAACCATGGACAACAGTGGAACTTTTATGCTGATGGAAGGCAGTGAAGAGCCCTATATAGTGAATATTCCGGGCTTCAGGGGATTTGTGGCGACCAGGTATTCGGCAATGGAAGCAGATTGGCGGAGTCATTCTGTTTTCAGGTTCAGGGTGCCTGATATTGCCAGTGTAAGTGTGAATTTCGGAGAAAAACCCGAGCGATCGTTCCGGATCACGAATCAAAGCAACCGCCTTTTTACATTAACTTCAACTGCTGATAATCGGAACATAGAGCCGTTCGATACCGTGCGGGTTCTGGAGTATTTAAGTATGTTTAAAAATCTGAATTATGAGAGGATGCTCGATGATATGACAAACTCCAGGCGTGATTCAATTCTTTCAATAACCCCAACCAATGAAATTATACTTGTGGATAAACTTGGGAAATCGCATACGCTAAAAACATGGAGGCGAAAAGCTGATATGGGTCAACTCGACCTCGAAGGAAATCAGGCTGAATTTGATCTCGAACGCATGTATGGATTGGTTGACAACTCTGAATACCTTGTTTCGGTTCAGTATTTCGTGTTTAATGATGTATTGATGCCGTTACATTTTTTTACTCAGAATAAATGAGGCTATTCAAAGTAAAAAAGTAACCTTGTGAAATAAACTTTTACAATCATGGTTATTAGATTGGCCATCAGCTCAAAAAAAATAGCAACATAACCGGAAAGCGAAATAATATGAATTCTGAAAGTATTACTATATGGATAAGATATTAACGAACAGCAAAGTACTTGTTACAGGCGGAGCCGGTTTCATTGGATCAGCATTAATCGAAGCTTTGCTGGCTGCTGATAACGAAGTAGTGTGCCTCGATAATTTCGCAACCGGCAAGCGTGAAAACCTGGCAGGTTTTACTGAAAATAAAAAATTCAGATTTATTGAAGGTGATATCCGCAATTTTAATGATTGCCATAAAGCTGCTGACGGAGTGCAATATGTTCTTCACCAGGCCGCATTGGGCTCGGTACCCCGCTCGGTAAAAGATCCCATAACAACAAACGAGGTTAATATCTCGGGTTTTCTGAATATGCTCACAGCAGCCCGCGATGCCGGTGTAAAACGATTTGTTTACGCATCCAGTTCATCGGTTTATGGCGATCACCCGGCTCTACCCAAGTTTGAGGAAAATACCGGAAACCCACTTTCACCATACGCAGTAACAAAGAAAGTAAATGAACTGTATGCTAAAGTTTTTGGTGAGTTATATGGCATGGAAACACTTGGATTGCGCTATTTTAATGTTTTTGGTCGTCGCCAGGACCCGGACGGGCAGTACGCCGCAGTGATTCCGTGCTTTGTAAAAGCACTTATCCGGCACGAAGCCCCTTCAATTTTTGGCGATGGTAGCCAGACGCGCGATTTTACTTATATCGAAAATGTTGTGCAGGCTAACCTGAAAGCTGCTGTTGCCGATAATCCGGAAGCATACAATACAGCGTATAATGTTGCCTGTGGCGACCGTGTAACCTTAAATGAGCTTTATACTTTCCTTCGCGACGGACTGGCGAAATTTGATCCCGAAATC